>JBMNOM010000027.1:0-12352 GCA_050943075.1 Christensenellales bacterium
GAGCTTGCATTTAAAATTTCACGCAAAAAACTCATCACAAGCGCACAGCTTGAAAAAATCCTTAATGAAATGAAGCAGGATAATTTCATTGAATTATTTGCAAATCCAAACAAAAAAGATTACAATTATAATGTTAAATTAAAACTAAAAGGTGAATATTTTTACAAGCGAGAACAAACAAAAACCGCGGACTTTTTTGTTGGACTTTTTGTTTACACATTATTTTTTGTGTTAATTGTGTTTTTGATTTGGTCGCTGAAAAATATTTTTGTGTGATATGCAAAACAATAAATTTGAAATTAAAAGCCCATACAAACCAGCTGGTGACCAGCCAGAAGCAATTGAGAGTTTAAGTCAGGGAATCCTTGATGGCTTAAAATCTCAAGTTTTATTGGGTGTGACAGGAAGCGGAAAAACGTTCACAATGGCAAACATAATCAACAAAGTGCAAAAACCCACTTTGGTGATTGCTCACAACAAAATTTTGGCAGCGCAACTTTGCAACGAATTGCGTGAGTTTTTTCCAAACAACCGCGTGGAATTTTTTGTTTCATATTACGACTATTACCAACCAGAAGCCTACATTGCCACCACAGACACATACATTGAAAAAGACATGCAAGTTAATGATGAAATTGACAAATTAAGAAACTCGGCAACAAGTGCACTTTGTGAGCGCAATGACGTTATTGTTGTGGCATCTGTTTCTTGCATTTTTGGTTTGGGCTCTCCAGATGAATATTACAAACTTCATTTAAGTTTACGCCAAGGGCAAGTTATTCCAAGAAATGAAATAATTAAGAAGCTGCTTGAAATTCAATATGACAGAAACGAAACAGATTTTCAGCGTTCAACCTTCCGCGCAAAAGGTGATATTTTGGACATTTTTCCATCCAACTCATCTGCAATTGCAATCAGACTTGAATTTTTTGGAGATGAAATTGAAGGTATTTATGAATTTGACCCAACAAGTGGCAAAAAAATTTCTTCTTTGAATCACATTGCAATTTATCCAGCAACACATTATGCTGTGGGCGGAGAAAAACTTAAAAATGCGATTAATGATATCAGAAGAGATTTGGACATTGTTGAAGCAGAGTTTATAAAACAAAACAAATTAATTGAAGCGCAAAGAATTAGGCAAAGAGTTAACTATGACATTGAAATGATGACAGAACTTGGCTACTGTAATGGAATTGAAAACTATTCCAGATATTTTGATGGTAGAAATCCTGGCGAAGCACCATACACTTTGCTTAATTATTTCCCAGACGACTTTTTAACAATTATTGACGAAAGCCACATGACAATTCCTCAAATTAGAGCGATGTATAATGGCGACAAAGCAAGAAAAACAAGCCTGGTGGAATTTGGTTTTCGTTTGCCGGCGGCTTATGATAACAGGCCTTTAAACTTTGATGAGTTTAACCAAAGATTAAGCCAAGTTGTTTATGTTTCAGCAACACCTGCGGAATATGAAAAAAAGAAGGCAGACCAAATTGTTCAGCAAATCATTCGTCCAACAGGGCTTCTTGACCCAGAAATTGTTGTTTTGCCTTCCAAAAATCAAGTTGACACATTGGAAGAAGAAATTAGAAAAACAGTGGCAAAGGGTGCCCGCATTTTAGTGACAACATTAACCAAACGCATGGCAGAAAGTTTAAGCGTGTATTTGGGCGAACATGGTGTTAAGGTGAAATATATGCACTCGGAAATTGATACGCTTGAAAGAATTGAAATTATCAATGGCTTGCGTCGTGGCGACTTTGATGTGCTTGTGGGTATTAATTTGCTTCGTGAAGGGCTTGACATGCCAGAAGTGGAACTTGTGTGCATTTTAGATGCTGACAAAGAAGGCTTTTTAAGAAGTGAAAGCGCGCTCATTCAAACAATTGGACGTGCAGCAAGAAACAAAAATGGCAAAGTGATTATGTTTGCTGATGTAATTACAAAAAGCATGCAAAATGCCATGGATATTACAAACAATAGAAGACAAATTCAACAAGAATTTAACAAAAAACACAACATCACGCCAACAACAATTATAAAAGAAGTGAAAAACACACTTGAAATAACAAAGAAAACTGTTGAAACAGAAGAAATTAGGTTGGAAGACATTCCAAACGAAATTGAAAAACTTAGAAGCATGATGGCTCTCGCATCAAGTCAATTAGACTTTGAAACTGCAATTTCATTAAGGAACAGAATTGGAGAACTTTCTTCCATGCTTAAAAAAGTAGGAGATAAAATTGGAAAATAAAATAATTAAAGTTCAAGGAGCAAGAGAAAACAACTTAAAAAACATCAGTTTGGAAATCCCTCGTGATAAACTTGTGGTTTTCACTGGAGTGAGTGGAAGCGGAAAAACAACTCTTGCATTTAACACAATTTATGCAGAAGGGCAAAGACGCTATGTGGAAAGTTTGTCTTCGTACGCGCGTCAGTTTTTGGGCGGAGTTCAAAAGCCAGATGTTGACAAAATTGAAGGGCTTTCTCCAGCCATAAGCATCGACCAAAAAACAACAAACAGAAACCCACGTTCCACAGTTGGAACAGTGACAGAAATTTATGATTATTTTCGTTTGCTTTACGCACGCGTGGGCACACCACACTGCGTGAATTGTCACACAGAAATCACATTTCAAAGCACAGACCAAATTGTTGACAGCATAATGCTTCACCCAGAAGGCACAAAACTTGTTTTGCTTGCACCAGTTGCACGCGGACAAAAAGGCACTTTTGCAAAAACATTTGAAAACTTGAAAAAAAGTGGCTATGCAAGAGTTTTTGTTGACGGCAACATGTGGGATCTTGGCGAAGAAATTGAACTTGATAAAAACAAAAAACATGATATCAGCGCAGTGATTGACAGGCTTATAATTAAAGAAGGAATTGGCGCAAGGCTTACAGAAAGCGTGGAAAATGCGCTTAAACTTTCTGATGGCCTTGTTATTGCACAAATTGGGAATGAAGAAAAAACATATTCCAACAAATACGCCTGCCCAAATTGTGGCTATACAATGGCAGAATTAACCCCAAGGATGTTTTCTTTCAACTCTCCATTTGGCGCTTGTGACGCGTGCAGTGGGCTTGGAATTAACCGCGACATTGATGAAGATATTGTTTTAAAAAACTCTCATCTTTCAATTAAAGGTGGTGCATTCAACTTAACAGGATGGGGCTATGGCACAGGTGCAATTGCAAGCATGTATTATGATGCAATTTCAAAAGAATATGGCATTGGTTTGGGCAAACCAGTTAATGAATTGTCAAGACAACAACTTGACATCATTTTGTATGGTAATGGCGGCAAAAAAATTGAAATGGTTTTGAAAAACGGCAAATTCCAAGGCAAATATGAAAACAGTTTTGAAGGGATAATCACAAACTTAAAACGCAGATATCAAGAAACAAAAAGCCCATACATTCGTTTTGAAATTGAGCGTTTTATGCGTGACATGCCATGTAAAAAATGTAATGGAAAAAGGCTTAACGACAATGCTTTAAGTGTTAAAGTTGGTGGGCTTAACATAACAGAATTAACAGACTTAAGCATTGCAGACCTTAAAGAGTTTTTTGAAAAATTGTCATTAAACAAAGAAAAACAAGAAATTGCAAAAAACATTTTTGAAGAAATCAACTCAAGAATTAACTTTTTGAACGATGTTGGTTTGTCATACTTAACACTTTCACGCTCGGCAGAAACTTTAAGTGGTGGGGAGGCACAAAGAATTAGGCTTGCAACTCAAATTGGAAGCAAGCTAACAGGCGTTTTATACGTGCTTGACGAGCCAAGCATTGGGCTTCATCAAAGAGATAATGATAAACTTTTAAAAACACTTAAAAACCTGCGTGATTTGGGCAACACACTCATTGTTGTTGAACACGATGAAGACACAATTAAAGCAGCAGACCACATTGTGGACATTGGACCATTTGCAGGCGTGCATGGTGGCGAAGTTGTTGTTAATGGAACAGTGCAAGATGTGATTAACAATCCAAAATCAATAACTGGCAGATTCCTTTCAAAACAAGAAAAAATTGCAGTACCAAGCACAAGAAGAAAAATTGAAAGCGTGATAAAAATTAAAGGCGCCCGCCAAAACAATTTAAAAAACATTGATATTGACATTCCAGTTGGCGTTTTAACAGCTGTGACAGGTGTTAGTGGAAGTGGAAAAAGCAGTTTGATTAATGGCGTTTTGTTGCCATATTTGGAAAATAAATTCAACCGCAAAAAAGAAATTGAAGGCGCATATAAGGAAATTAATGATTTTGGCTTAATTGACAAAGTTATTAATATTGACCAATCTCCAATTGGAAAAACTCCAAGAAGCAACCCTGCAACTTACACTGGCTTTTTCACACCAATTAGAGAGCTTTTTGCAAAAACACCAGAAGCCAAATTGCGTGGATATCAAGCGGGCAGATTCAGCTTTAACGTTCGCGGTGGCAGATGTGAAATTTGTGAAGGCGCAGGGGAAAAAGAAATTGAAATGTTCTTCTTACCTGACGTGACAATTCCTTGTGAAGCGTGTGGCGGAAAGCGTTATAACCGCGAAACTTTGGAAGTGACATATAAAGGCAAAAACATTTATGATGTTTTAAACATGACAGTGGAAGAGGCAAATGTATTCTTTGAAAACATTCCAGCCATAAAAAACAAAATTCAAGCGCTTTATGAAGTTGGGCTTGGCTATATTAAACTTGGGCAATCTGCAACAACATTAAGCGGTGGGGAAGCGCAAAGAGTTAAACTTGCAACAGAACTTGCAAAACGCTCAACAGGAAAAACAATGTATTTGCTTGATGAACCAACAACAGGACTTCACATGTATGACGTTAAAAAACTTATTGCAATATTAGAAAAACTTGTTGAAGGCAAAAACACAGTTGTTGTCATTGAGCATAATTTGGACGTTATTAAATGCGCAGATTACATTATCGACCTTGGCCCTGAAGGCGGAAAAGGTGGCGGCACTGTTGTTGCAACAGGCACACCAGAAGAAGTTGCAAAAAACCCAAGCAGTTTTACAGGGAACTACTTAATAAAATATCTTGCAGACGAAAATTAAAAATGATATACTTTAATTGTGGATAAAAGAAATAATTATTATGAACTTCTTGGTGTTTCTTACACCGCAAGCAAAGAAGAAATAAAAAAGGCATATCTGGCACTTTTAAAGCAATATCATCCAGATATTTTTAAAGGCAGCAAAAAAGTTGCCGAGGAATTTAGCGCAAACTTAAATGTGGCTTATGACACATTGTCAAACCCTGAAAAGCGCTTAGCCTACGACAAAAGCGTTTTCACAAGCGGCTATGTTTGGAACTATTGCTACGATGAAAAAGGTTTAAGAGTGACAGGTTTATCCAGTGTGAAAGAAACAACTTTGCCAAAGTTTAGTTTTTTTAAAGAAAGCGTTCACAGCAAAGCGCGTGCGGAAAAAAAAGCAAAAGCACATCAAATTAAAGTTGCAAAAGCACAAGAAAAACTTGAAAAAAAACAAAAACAACTTGAAAAGAAACAACAAAATTATGCACTTAAACAAAAGATGAAAGAGATGAAACGTCAAGAAAAAATTGACGCTCATAACTTGAAACTTGAAAAGAAAAAAGCAAACATTCGCACAGAACTTGACAAACAAAACAAAGCGGGTTTGAATGCAGTAATTTTGATTTTGAGTTTGATTATTGTTGGAATTTTTGCCTTTTTGGCATACTTAAATTTAACTTATGGAAATTAATAAAAACCTTGAAAATTTTTCAAGGTTTTTTTATTGTTTTTATTGTTTTAATCTTTTATTGTAAATTTTCTCTTGTTTATAATTTGTAAAATCAAGCATAAATACATAATTTTATGTAATTAAAGCAAAATAGTTGTATGATTACAATAATTATAAGATCTTTTGTGTTGTATGTGTTTTTGCTTGTGCTTTTGCGTTTAATGGGCAAAAGACAAATTGGGCAAATGCAACCTTTTGAACTTGTTTTAACACTAATAATTGCAGATTTAGCCACTTTGCCAATGGGAGAGTTAAGTGTGCCGCTTTTGCATGGAATTGTTCCGCTTTTAACACTTTCTGTGTTGCATTTCACTTTAACAATTCTTGCCAAAAAAAGCGATAAATTCAATAAACTTGTAAGTGGTAAACCCATAATTGTCATTAACCCAGATGGCATTGACAAAGAAGCACTTGACAAACTTAAACTTTCTATTGATGACATTTTTGCCGCGTTAAGAGAAAAAGGTTTTTTCAAACTTGAAGAAGTGGAATATGCCATAATGGAAACAAATGGCCGAATTAACGTTTTGCCAAAATTTTTGCATGCGCCAGTCACAGCGGAGAGTTTGAAACTTGAAAACAAAAAAGAAAGTTTGCCTGTGACAATAATTGGCGAAGGCGCTTTTCTTAAAGACAATTTAAAAGTTGCAGACATAACAGAAGAGCAAGTTTTCAAAATTTTGAAAAAAGCAGAAATTAAAAATGTGAAAGATTGCCTTGTGTTAACAGTGGACCAAGAACACAATGTTTATATTCAAGAAAAAAACAAAAAATTTAAATATTTTGAAGGTTTGAAATGGTAAAAAGATTTATTGTTATGGCTGTGATTTTAATTTTTTTGGTGGCAGTGTGTGTGTGGGAAGAAATGGCAATACACCAGTATCTTTCAAGCATTGAAACCGAAATTTTTGCACTGCAAACTGATGTTAACAACAGCGAAAGCATTGACAACAACGACTTTTTGTTTAAAGTGAAAAACTTGCAAGAATTGTGGGAGGAAAAAGAAAAAGCATTTTGTGTTGTGTTAAACCACAAAGATGTTGAAGTGATTGGAGGGGAAATTGCGCGTTTAATGGGTGCTGTCATCATCAATAATAAAGATGAATTTGTTTTAGCATTAACCCAACTTGCATTTTACATTAACAACTTGCAACACATAATGGGCTTAAGCACTCAAAACTTGTTTTAGGTGTTGTTTATTAATCTTTTAAATAAAAAAAGCCTAATTTTAAGGCTTTTTTGTTTTTTATTATTGTAATTGTTAAAAGATTTAGTAAGTAAATCAAATAGAACGCAGTTGACTGTTTAATTTGGATGAATTACAACGCGTTTTTTGTTTGATTTCTTGTTGCTGATTTTAAAGAAAAAAAGTGAAGGCAAGTGTGTTTTTCTTTTTTCGCGTTTTGCTTGCTTTTCTTTTTTATTGCGCTTAAACAAAATCATAATGGAATCCACAGAAATTAGGTTGAACACAAAGGCTAAAAGCATAAAGCAAATTGCACCCACTGTGCACGAGATTGCCAAGGTGAAAAACAAGTTAAAGTAATTTGCCAAAATTTTTGTTATGAATGAAACAAGAGCAGTCACAGGAACAATGAAAGCAAGCATTAGCAAAAATGGCTTTAAAAACTTTAAGTTTATTTTTGTTTTTTTCTTAATCATTCTAATGTTTAAAAATCCGGCAATCACCATGCAAATGCCCATGCCCCAAACAAGTGCATTAATGCCAATGTAGGCAGGCAAAAACCAAACACACAAAAGCATAATCACAGCGCCAACAATATAGTTTTTCATTGATTTTAATTCAAGCCCAAGCGCGTTTAAAATTGATGACGAAATGCTTGTTAAACCAAATGGAATCATAAACCATGCAGAATACACAAGCAAATTGCCACTTAAAATGTTGTCGTAAAAGAAAATGCCAATTTCTTGCCCTGCGCCAATGTAAAGCGGAACAAAAAGTGTGGAAACAAGCATTGTGAACAAAAGAGAAGTTGTTATTCTGTTTGAAATGTGGCCGGTGTCTTGTTTTGTGACAGCGCTTGATAAATCTGGAATTAATGCCATGGAAAGTGAGCCAATTATTGCAGAAGGAATGAAAAGGAAAGGAACAGTCATGCCCATTGCAACGCCATAAAGGCTTAATGCTTGCGAGTTTGTGTAGCCAGCGGCAACAAGCCTAAGCGGAATTATAATTGCAATCACAGGTTGCACAAGGCTTGTTAAAACTCTAACAAGAGTGATTGGGGTGGAAGGTTTAACTACTTCTTTGTAAATGCTTTCTGGCTTTGCAAACCTGCCACCACTTGTAAAATAGAAGATTATTATTAAAACCAAAGAAAACGCACACGAAAGTGTTAAGGAAAGGGCGGCGGCGTTTGCACCATCAAATGAAAATGCTGATGAAAGCAAAATGACACACAAAACAATTCTAACAATTTGTTCCACAAACTCTGTGAAGCACACTGCAAAAAAGTTGTTTTTGCCCCAAAGCCACCCGCGGAACACTGTGAAAATTGCAGTTATTAAAACTGCAGGAAGCAAAATCAAAAGAATTTGAAAAGCTTTTTCATCTGTGAAAAGCAATTTGAAAACATCTTTAAAAATAATTACGCAAATTGAAAGCACAACACTTAAAATAACAGAAAAAATTAATGATGCACTCATTAAACTTCTTTCTTTTTTGTAATCTTTAAGTGTGGAATATTTTGCTGTGTTTCTTGAAATAATTAATGGCAACCCACTTGCCACAAAAGTTAAAAGCACAAAAAAAATTGACAGCGCAATTTGATAAAGCCCTAAGGCCTCTGCGCCAATTGTCCTTGAAAGGTAAATTCTGAAAACAAAGCCAGCTGCACGGTTAAGAATGGAAAAAAAAGTTATCAGTGCAACTGCTTGAAAAAGTTTCTTCACGGCTATTCTCCTATAAATATCTTTATTTTAAAGCCGTGGCAATTATGCTTGTAATTTAAAGTTTTATTTTTGAATATAGTATTATAATGAAAATAAAGTATAATAAAGTGCCACACATATTTAAAGTGGAAGACCAAACGCTTGAAGAAATTGCAAGTATGTTTGATTTAAACCCGCAGCAAATTAAAGCTGTTAATAAAATTCAAACTGTGAAAAAAGGGCAATTTTTAGTTTTGGAAACCCCGCGCTTTTACACAGTTAAACCGCTTGACACTTTTGAAAAAATTGCACAAAAACTTGATGTGACAAAAGAACATTTAATGCAAAAAAAACAGCACAAAAGTGTTGTTCATTGGGCAAATTTTAGTGTATTAAAGATGTTGTTTTAATTTAACCCAAATTTTAAAACTATCTTTTTTTTGATATTTTTTAGTTTTATTTGTGCAATTGTGAATTTTATTGCTTTTATAATTAGAAAGGCTTTCTTCCTTTTTTTGCAACAAAAAAAACCACTCTGTAAAGAGTGATTTGATTTGTTTTTAACTTATTATTTAGCAATTGTTTGCAAAAGTGTAGCAAGGCTTGCTTGTTTTCTTGATGCTGAATTTTTGTGAATAACATTGTCTTTAGCAGCCTTATCAAGAAGGGAAACAACTTCCTTATAGAGCTCTTGTGCTTGTTCAAGTTGATTTTCAATAACAGCGGTTTTAAATTTCTTAATGTATGTGTTAAGTTTTGATTTAATCATCTTGTTTTCTTGTCTTTTCTTTTCACTAACTTGCACACGTTTAATAGCGCTTTTGATGTTTGGCATGGTTTTCTCCTTGTAAATTTATCTTACAAAGTCTATCACACAAACAAAAAAAAATCAACTAAAATTTTGAAATATATTTGTTTTTTGGGCAAATAATATATACATGCAATTTTTTTATGACGAAGAACCAACGCAAGATTTTAAAAAAAACTTTTTCACTGTTGATGAAAATTATAAATTCAATCTTTCTGTGGCGTCTTTAAGCGTTAAAAACAAGCGCGAAGAAAAAAAGTTTGGTAAGGAAATTGGTGAGTATATAATTGTTAACTCGCCACTTCTTAATTTTGAAAATGATAATTGCTTAATTTACACGCAAAAAATTTTGAACAAAGTTTTGAAAACCCTTGTGCAAAAACCCCAAGACAAAATTTTGATTGTTGGGCTTGGAAATCAAGCCATTCAAGCAGACTCACTTGGCGGGAAAGTGATTGAAAACATTATAATTAAAGACAATATTTACTTGCTTAAACCAGATGTTTATGGAAACACAAACATCATGAGTTTTGACATTATCAATGGCGTGTGCAAAACACTTAAACCCTCTTTGGTTGTTTTAATTGACAGCCTTGCCACCTACAACATAAAACGCCTTGCCAGCTCGTTCCAGTTTTGTAATGTAGGAATTTTGCCTGGAGGCGCTTTACATGGCATGAATAAAACAATTTCGGTTAAAACACTGGGCATTCCGTGTGTTGTGGTGGGGGTGCCATTTATGATTTTTGCTTCAGGGCTTTGCCCGTCTTTAAAACAACCTTATGACAGTTTCATACTTTCACTTAAAGACATTGATGAAATTGTTTCTCGCTGCGGCAAAATGATTGCTGATGCTATTATGCAAGTTTATTGATTTGCTCTTAATGCTGTTGGGTAGAGTGGTAAATCCGCAAGCCCAGGACACATTTCTTCAGGCCCACTTTGACATTCTGGAATTAATGGATATCCATAACTTGGCACTAATAAGTCAACATCTGCAACAACTTTAAGCACAATTTGATAGCAAGCAGTCACAGTGAAGCTTTCTGGCGATGTGAAAGTTCCTATCATACTTGAAAACATTCCCACGGCGATGATTTCAATTGGGCTGAGTGATGGTTGTGGCACATAAAGAATGCTTGTTTGTGTGACAGTGATTGAACTTTCTGCTGTTCCCACAACGCCATTTGCATCACGATAAGTAATTAAAATTGGAATTGTGACTGTTGCTGTGACATTTGCAAAATTTGGTCTTGATTCAAGCCTATCTATTGTGACATTTGACACAGTAGTTTGTCTTGCCAAATCAGTTTCTGCTGAGATGTAAGTAAGTGGTAAAGCTGGCGCTGGTGGGTTAAAGTTTGTTGCCTCCAAAACAATGCCAGATTCTGTTGTGATGCTCACACAAGCATCAAACACTTTTCGCACTTCAATCAAAGCCTTTTCGCAAATTCCATTAACAGGGTTTCCAATAATTGCGCCCGGTCTGTTTGGGTTGTTGTTGTTAATGAAAAAAGACATATTATCCTCCTTTTGATTAGTTTGTTTCATATTACGATATGTAAAGAAACTTTAAATTGTCACTGTTTTGTTAATTTTGACAATAACTAATCATTTCATTATATTAACCAAGTGTAAATTAAGTTAAAATTTATATTAAGCAGTTTTTATGTCTGTTTTAATTTGATTAATTTTTTAAATAAATGATATACTAAATTACATATAAGGAGTGTGATTTATGAAAAAAATTAAAGTTGGTATTAATGGTTTTGGACGCATTGGACGTCTTGCGGCAAGAATTATTTCAAGACGTGAAAACATGGAACTTGTTGCAGTGAACGACCCATTTTTGGATGCTGAATATGCAGCATATATGTTGAAGTATGATTCAATTCATGGCAAGTTTGAAAAAGAAGTTAAAGCAGAAGGAAATTTGCTTTTAATGGATGACGACAAGGTTGTGTTCTATTCTGTTAAAGACCCAAAAGAAATTCCTTGGGGAAGCCATGACGTTGATGTTGTGCTTGAATGCACAGGCAAATTCACAAACTATGACGACTGTATGCTTCACATTGAAGCGGGTGCAAAAAAAGTTATTGTTTCCGCACCTGGCAAAAAAATGCCAATGTTTGTTATGGGTGTAAATCACGAAAAATATAAACCAGAAATGAAAATTGTTTCAAATGCAAGTTGCACAACAAACTGCTTGGCACCACTTGCAAAAGTTTTGAACGATGAATTTGGAATTAAAGAAGCACTTATGACAACTGTTCACTCAACAACTGCTTCACAACTCACAGTTGATGGCGCAAGCAAAAAAGACTGGCGCGGTGGCAGAGCAGCCGCAATTAACATCATTCCATCTTCAACAGGCGCAGCAAAAGCTGTTGGCCAAGTCATTCCAGAACTTGATGGAAAATTAACAGGCATGAGCTTTAGAGTTCCAACTGTAAACGTATCCGCTGTGGACTTAACTGCAAGGCTTAAAAAAGATGCAACAATGATGGATATTATCGCTGCATTTAAAAAAGCAGAAGCAGGAGCAATGAAAGGCATTATTGGTGTGAATGAAGAAGCACTTGTTTCAACCGACTTTATTTCAGAGGAAAGAACATGCGTGTTTGATGCACCATCTTCAATCATCTTGAACCCAAGGTTTGTTAAACTTGTTGCATGGTATGACAATGAATGGGGTTATTCATCAAAACTTGTTGACCTTGCTGAACACATTTCAAAATAATTAAAATTAAATAAATTAAAAATAAAATGGAAATTAATTTTCCATTTTTTTTATTTTAAATAAAATATTAAAAAAAGCATAAAATTTCATATTTTGGGGCATTTTTAATAATATATTTTTTTAATT
>JBMNOM010000028.1:0-12295 GCA_050943075.1 Christensenellales bacterium
AAAAATATAAAAACTAACAAAAAGTTAACTAACTATAAAGCATTTACACATTTTTGTCAAACTTTTTTTTAATTGTTGCAAAAACAATGGTTAAAATAATTGTATATTATTGTCAAAATTAAAGTTTATATGATATATTTTGCGTCTTCAAACTTGTCTGTTTCTTCAAGTTGCTTTGGGCTTAAAATTGTGTCGGTGTCAACATAGTATCTCATTCCTTGGCTGCCAAAAAACATAACCATTTGGAAAATGATTAATGTCACGCTGAAAAGTGGCAATAAAAGTGCAAGTGAAACAACACCAAAAACACTAACAAAAAGCAAGTGTAAAAGAATTAGCATTGCAACTGATGAATATGTTTTGAAAAACCTTCTTCCAACTGCGATAAAACCCTTTTTCAAGCCTTTAAACACGCCACAGTTAAAAACAATTATACTTGGTGCCCAGCCGGCAAACAAAGTGAGTTTAAAGCCCATAATAACAATTATTGCAAGGCAAATTAACGCTGGCACAAAAAGCATGGAAACATCGCCTGTGATGCCCAAATAAAGAATTCCAAACACACCAGAAGCTGTTAAGAAAACAAAAATTAAATTCAAAATTGTGTTAAAAAAGGAATACGCAAGTGACTTAACAAGTTTTTTAATATAACTTGCACTAAAGTTATATTTTGTTAAACTTGCCATGCTGCCATAAAGCACTTCTGACACAGCAAGGTCGGAAAGTGAAAACAAAAATGGCATTAACAAGCAGTATAAGAAAACCAAATAAATTCCAGTTGCAAAATGAAGGTTGAATAATTGTCTGATAAGATTTAAAAAAGTTAAACTCAAATCGTAAAGCCCTTCAAAAAACACTGACTGATTTGAAAAAGGAAAAGTTAAAAACAATTGTTCTGCACTTTCAAAAAAACTTTCAAGAACTGGAAGTGATTTAATTGTGCCCATAACAGGAATTGTTATCGCAACCACAAACCCCAAAACCAAAAGTTTGTATAAAAAATCTTTCCAAAAAGCACCAAAATTTGCAAGCAAAAGTCTGTATGAATTGCGAAACATCATAATTAAAACTTCTCCTTAAAGGAATTTAATATTATAAATAAAGTATAATCAATTAAAACAATAAACACCAAAAGAATTTTGGCTTTTTTAAAATAAATTTATCAATAATAAACATAAAAAAACGCCAAGACATTTTGTTGGCGCTTTTTTAAATTTATTTTTTTTCAATTTTTGTTGTGTCGGCATTATCACAAATTTGCTCTTTTTCTTGTTTTTCTTTTTCGTCTTGTGCGCTTTGGCTTTCTTTTGTTTGTTTCTCTTCATTTTTTTGCGGCATTTTAACCACACCCAAAACAACCAAAACAGCACAAACACCCATTATCATGTCTGAAACAATTTTTTCACTTATTTCAAGCCCAAATGCTTTTACAATTGTGCCAACAGCAACCACCGCCGCCGCGGATAAACTTGTCCAAAAGGCATAGCTTTTATATTTCATTTTTCACCTTGCCTTTTTTCTTGTCAAAAACCACAATGTTTTTAATTTCCAAAACGTTTTCTTTAATGTCTGTGACAGTTTCAAAACTTTTTGTTAAGCTTTTAATTGTTTCTTGATATTTCTTTTCACGCTTTGCACTGTCTTTAAGTTGATAGAAAAATAAAAACACAAAAAGTGCGGCAAAAATGCCATTGCTGATTGCCATGCCCATAATTTGATCTATAATCATATTAACTCCTTATCTTGCATTAATTTGATTAAGAAGTGTTTGATATTTGCTTTTAAGTTCTGTTTTAAAAACTTCGTTTTCAAAAAGTTGTTTAAGTGCTTCTTCTTTTGAAAGTGACATTAAATAATCTTGCGCTGCTTTAAATTTTTCTTCAAGTTTTAAAACTTGCACTGCCATGTCGCCGCCTTTTTGAACAAAGTCTGCATAATCCATAACTTGTTCGTTTTGTTCTTTGCGTGCTTTGTTGTATTTTTCAAGCATTTCAGCTTCATATTCTTGTTCAATTTGAATTAGTTTATTGTTATATTCAATAACTTCTCTTTCCTTATCTGCAAGTTTTTCATTAATATCATTAATTTTTTGCGAAACTTTAACAGCATAAGCAATGTCGAATGAGTCCAAAGCATTTTGCCTTTGCACTTCAAGCAAACTTTTTGAAGCGGCAAGTTTTTGGGTTGTTTCCATATAATCTTTTTCAATTTTTGCAAACTCAGTTATTAAAGCAGCATCATAAGACGCAAGTTTGTTAACAATAATCGAACTTCTTGCAAGCCCGCGTTTAATGGCGTCGTTTGAAGCATCTGTTTTAAGTTTATTAACAGTATTGCTTAAATTTTCTTTTGCTTCTTGCGCCCCTGCTTGCAAAACTTTTTCTTGGTTTTCAAGTTTTTCTTTATTCAAAGCATAATCATTTTCAATTTGTTTTAAAGAAGCATCTTTAAATTCATGCAAAGAATTTTGCGCTTGAGAAACAACTTCATCCTCACTAAGTGGTGTAAATTCTTGTTTTTTAAGCTCGAGTTTCTTTTCATAGTCTTCTTTTTTCACACTTGGCAAAAGGTTAAATTTTTCATCAATTTCTTTAAACTTTTTTAAAACATTTGAAATTCCTTGTGTTTTTTCTTCAATTTGTTTTGATTCATCGTCTGAAAATTTGTAAGAATACATCATTTTCTCCTTTTTTCATAAAATTTTTTTCGTTTAATTATATCGTAAAAACTTTTAATTGTTTTTTCACTAATCATTGCACAACTCCAATTGTGATTTGTGGGCAAGAAATTGCAATGTTTCCACCATTTGAAACATAAGAAATTTCAATATTTTCCCCTTTAACATTTGTTTTAATGCGTTGCAATTTTTCGTTTGCTTTAACAAAATAAGTTTTTTGTTCAAGCTCGCTTTTAACAACAACTTCACAATCTGCTTGTGTTTTAATTAAAAGTTCTTTCACAATTTTAATTTGGTTTGCAAAACCAAAATTTGTTTTTGGAGATGTCCAAACAGCTTTTAACCCCTGCCCAAAAAATGCGCCTGAAGAATCAAGTTGCCCAAAATACATTCCATTTTCTCCCCTAAAGGTTGCAACAAGTTTGGAAACATTGCCCTCTTCCATTGCCTTAAGGTCATAAATATCCACGCCACGCAAAAGGTTAACATCTCCTGTTTCAAGGTCATATTCAATTAACGCATTGTTAATAAATTCACCTTCTTCACAGCCAATTTGAATGTTGTCTTTAAAGTCCATTCTTAAGGCAACATAAAACTTGTTGCGATAAAACGCGCCAACGCAAAACTCGTTTGGATTGTCTTTAATTAAATCTTCAAAATTAAGTGCAATTTTGTTTGCAAAAAAGCCATCAAAAGCAGAAATCCCATCGCGTGATAAAAACAAAATTTTGTTGCCACAAACTGTCACAGAATTTCCATAAATTTTTGTGGAAGAGGTGTAAAGTTGTGTCACGCTGAATTCTTCTTGGCTTCCATAAGCGCTAATGCGCGTGACGCCATAATGTCTAAACGCGTAAACATAATCATTAAACGGAATAATTTTATTAATTGCTCCGCGTTCGTCACGCAAGTCAATAAACCCTGCTTCGTCAAGGTTAGTGTTCCAGTTTGTTGGGTCCAAATTGGCGCTGAACATAAGCGTTTTTTTGTCTGTTTCTCCATTTACAGCAAACAGCCTTTCATTATGAACTGCACTTGCTGTTAAGTTTGGAGCGTCTTCAAAAATTGTTGTAAAGTCGTCTTGATCAAACACCAAAATTCTGTTTTGACTTGGCACAAACAAAATTAAACAATCTTTTCCATTTAAGTGGTAATTAATGGCAGAAATATCTCCTGGAAAGTTGTTTTCGGTGTTAACAATAATTTGAAAATTTGCTTGAATTGGAGAAACAGCAAGCAAATAATTTAAGGAGTTGTCATCACAATGAAAAATTAACTTATGACGCACTTTGCCCAAGTGTTCGCTGTAAAACTTAAAGTGCCAAAATTTTTTAATTTTGCTGTTATTTAAAGGTGCACTCACTTCAACTTCACTTGTTTCAAAAGAATTATCTGTTTTTGGCAATTTCAACCGCGAAAAGCCCATTCCTGTTTTAAGCGCCCCATCTTTAACAGTGTAGTTAAATAATTTTTTTGCATATTTAACAGGCATTAAAACATCATCAATTAAGGTGTTCATCCCAGCAGAAAAAGCAGAAAAATTAATTTTATAGTCTTTAATTTTTTTTAAAAGCAATCTTTTTGGGGCAAACATCAAATCCACCTCCTTGCGGGCAAAACAACTTCGGTTTTCTTTCTGGTTAAAGTTAAAAGCGAGTTTTTATATCTATTTTCCCAAATTAAAGCCTCTGTGCTTAAAGAATTTAAAAAGCAGTTTTCCATTGCCACGCCATAGGCAAAAACTCTTGCTGGCACGCGGCTTTGAAAAAGCGCAATTTCATCTTCAAACCCAAGTTTGTTTGGTTGGTAAGAATATGTTATAACTGCTTCTTTTTGGTTGCAAAGCAACTTGTCTGGATATGTTTTAAACTTAATTTTTCTGCCATTTGTGTCTGTGAGAGCAAAAATGTCAAGCATTGTTTTTTCAAGGTTTTTAAATTCAAACCCCCCATTTTCAAAAAAGATTTTTTCCGTGTGAATAAGTGGCATAAAATCTGTGGCAATTTCGTCGTAAATCAAATTAAAGCAAAAAAGCAAATCTTCAATTTCTTTGTCAAGTGGGCTCTCTTCAATTTCCTGTGGTGGCTGGGGCAAAAAAATGCTGTGTGACAAAAGTTCTTTTTTATCAAGCAGTTTAATTGCAAGTGTTAAAATGTCTTTAACTTTCATAAAATCTCCTTCAAGGCTTGTTTTTCCATTGTTTTTAACAGCCTTTGGTTTTCTTCTTCCATTTCTTTAATTAACTTGTCTTTGTTTTCTTTTCTTGTTTTGTTTGCAAGTGTAATTGCACGCTCGTCCAAGGTGTTAAAAGGAAAAGTTAAACAATAAGAAGATGGATGTTGCTGTGATGAATGCAATTCAAATTTATTGCGGTTTAAATTAAAAACAACAAAATATGACTCATCAATTTCTTTAAGCCTTTTTGTTATATCAAACACATCTTGTTTAATTTCAATATTCATCTTTTTTCCTTGATAATGAAACATAAAGGACAAATTTTCATTTGTCCTTTTGTTCATTTTTTTTGTTATTCCTCTTCTGGTGCTGCTGGTAGTGTTGTTGTGACAATTGTCGCAAATGGATTTGTGACAATTGTTGAAATGTTTGAAATTTTTGCTTGGCCTGCTGGTTTATCGCAAATTAAGTCTGCATATTTCACAAGTGTTGCACTGTATGTTGGGAAGCCAGCATTTTGTTTTAACACTCTGCCGTCTTCGCCTTCAAGCCATTTCCAGTCGCAAAGTTGGTGCATTGTGAAGTCGTTTGTGTTAAGCAAATACATTGTTCCTTCTGGCACAAATCTGTCTGCCACAACTGGAATTCCATTGTATGTTAACGCTTTATAACCACCTTGAAGTTATGTCACTTCAATATTGCGTCTAAATGCTCCAAGATATTCTTGGTAAGCACGGCGCACACCGCTTGAGCAAGCAATATAGTTAATTGCACTTCCGCTTGCTTCTTCCAAAAAGTCAATTGCGCTTTGAATTAAGCCGTCTGAAATTTCAGTTGCTGTTGTGCTTTGGAAAGGTTTAAGCCACTTATAATCAGATTTTTTAAGCCCATACAAATGAGTTGCAGTTTCGTCAAAAATTGCTCCAAGACCTGTAATTTCAAAATCTTTTGAGTTTTGAACGTAAATTTTGAAGTCTTTTTCAATTATGCTTGCGCCAAAGTTTGATGGTGTTGAGAGGTAAATTGCTTTGTTTTGTCTGTCAACATAAGTAATTCTAAATCCGCTTGCTTCCGCAACTTTCACCCCTTCATCGTAAAAGTCAACAACCATACCTTCAATGAAGTTAATCACGCTGTCAACTGTAATTGCTTTTGTGGTGGAATTGTAAGCAGAAACTGTTGCCAAAAGCCCAGAGCCATCGCCATAAAGCATTCTGCCAAAGTTAAAGCTGCTTGCTTTAATTAAGCCTTCCATTTCATCATTAAGCAAATTAACAAAAGCGCCTGTGCTGTTTGAGGATGCTCGGATTGCTTTGTCTGAAAGTTCAATTCTGCCATAAAGATTTTTTAAACTTGTTTTAAATTGAACATAGTTGTTTGCAGCGGCTTTTGGCAATGCGTCTGTTTCGTCGCCTGCTCCAATTCCGCCATTGATGCCATAAGGTGCAAGTTTAATAATTTCTTTGCCCCAAACATCTTGTGTTGTGTGTTTAATTTTACCTAAAAGTGGGTTTGCATTAATGTTTAATTGGTTTGCAACCACACCAAGATAAACGCTTTTTAAAGCGTTGTCTGCACTTGAAAGTGTAACCATTTTTCCTCCTAATTAATTAAACATTTGTTTAACAATTTCTTTTGCTTCGGAAAGTGAAGATGCTTGTTTTGTTTTGTATAACACTTGGGAAGAACTTGCCCCACTTAAAAGGTTTGGGGTTTTGTTTTTCTCAAGTTCTTTCAAATAAACTTCCAAAACAGCTTTTTTCACTTTTTCACTTTTCAAAACATAATCGTTAACAAATTTTTCGTCGTCCACAACTTTTTCTGGTAATACCATTGAAGACGACATAACTTTTGCAAAAGCAATGTCAAGTGCGGAATCACTTTGGGCAATCGCCTCATCTTTTAAAATAATTTCCGCAATTTGTTTTGCAAAAGGTTGTGCTTGTTTGTTTTCTTGCAAAAAAGCACTCACTTTGTCTGTCCAGTCTTCTCTTTCATAAATTGGCAACTTGCTTTCTGACAAGTTGTTATCAATTTGTTTTGTTTCATTTTCTTTTTTCAACTGGGCAAGAGCCTGACACTTCTTTGTAAACTCGGCTTGCAAATTGTTATAAGCCGCAAGCAAACTTTCCGCGTCTTTAAATTTTCCAAGGGAGCCGCTTCCGCCATTATCCACCTCTGTTTCAATTATTTGGATGTTTTTTTCTTCTTCCAATTGTGTGCTTTCTGTTTGTGTCATTTGCGCTTGTGGTTGTTCCCCATTAATATTTTCTTCTTGCATCATTTTCTCCTTAAAATAATGTTTTTTCAATTTTTGTTTGTTTTTTATGCTTTTTTAACGTTTTTTTATTAATTTTTGCTTGTTTTTTATTAACTTATCCTAATTTAAAAAGTTATTTTTCATCTTCATTAAAAGCATTCAATTCTGCTTCAAATTTTTTCATTTTTTTGTGAAGCCTAATGTGCTCCAAAAACATCTCTTTTGTTTTTTTATCTGCTTTTTTCATAAAGTCATTGCCAATCATAAATGCTGTGTGTTCTGCAATGTGAAGGTCATGATTATCCACTTCCAAAACTTCTTGCATTTTCCCTTTCAGCATTTCCAAGTTTTCGCCGCTTGCTCGTTTTGTGTGAAGATCGTTAATGTCTTGCGAGTTTTCCCAAATACCAAAGCCCAAAAGTTCAAGTGCTTTCACACGCATTCTGTTTGAAAGTTTTCCATTTTCATCTTGCAAAAGCCCAGCTTTCAAAAGGTCAAAAACCATGCTTCTGCGCTGTGCAAGCGTTTCTGTAATTTCGCTTTGCGCTTCAAAAACAACTTCGTCACTTGTAATATCAGATTGAGTAAAATAAAACATTTCAACTTCGCCATTGTCGCCAACAATTTTGGTCAGCTTTGGCACGCAAGCAAATTGTTTGTAAAGCCTTAAAATGTGCTGAGCCATTGTTTTAATGCAGTCTTTAATTTTTTCTGACGAGTTTGCAAGGCGTGATTCATCTTGCTCAATTAAAAGTTGCAACGCCACACCAGAAATATTTGAGAAATATGCGCTTGTGTCTCTTAAAATGTCACTTGTGCCAGAAATTAACATAATTTCATTAAGCAGTTTTTCTTCTTCACGCTGAAAGTCAATTGGCACAGCAGTGTTTGCCATATACTTTGGCGGAGTTGCACCTTGGCGATACACCAAAACTTTGCCTGGGCTAAGCCCTTCATCTTCCAAATTGTCAACATCAACTGAGCCATCTTCCACAGTTAACACACCCATTGAAAGCCTATTTAAAAACTCGTGTTTTCTGTTTTTTATTGTGTTGTAAGCTCTTTGAATTGGAATAATTCTTTCAATTACGCTGTTGCCCCAAAAACATCCAATTTGTTCAAGTGATGTTTGTTTGATGAACGGATATGTTCTTTTGCCATCTGTTTTATTAACAAATGGCAACTCACCCAAATGTAATAATTTCCCGCCTGAAACAATAATCAACCTGCCATTTGGAAACTCTTCTGTTGGCAACTCATATTTTTCAATAACTATGGCATGTCTATCACGCGTGGTTTTAATAATTTTTGTCACCATGGAGTTATATTCAAGCCCACCCAAAGTTTTGTTCATATTATCAAGTGAAAATACGTTAACTTCTTCGCCTTCAACATCCACGCCCCAAATGTTTTTAATTTGCTCAACGTGGTATGCCTTTGCGTGAATAATGCTTTGGTTGTCTTCAAGTTTTTCACAAGAAGTGTTTTCAGGAAAAATTTCAAAAGGGCTAACAACACTAATTTCAACATCACCTGTTTTAAGTTTTTCATCATCTGTGCTAATTTCTTGCCCAAGTGAAGAGTTCCAAACAACTTTGTAAAAACTTGTGCCGCAAACCTCACTCCACCTTGTGGCTTGGGCAATTTTGTCGTTAATTTCTTTGCTGTTGTAAACTGTGTCCAAGATCTTTTTGGATAGTTTTGCAGTTTTAATGTCGTTTTCATCTCCACTTGCTGGCACAACCGTCATATTAGGCCTAATTTTTTGCAACTTTGCAAGGCGAACATCAACAAGTGGTGCAATGTGGTTAAAAACTTCACGTTCTTGCCAAAAATATTGTTTTTCAAACTCTTCAATTTCCCCGCTTCCACCAATGCTGCAATATTGGTTTCCAATTAAAAAGTTCATATTTAACTGCCAAGCCAGTTCAAACGACTTTTTCTCACTTTGCCTTTTCTTGAAATCTTTTTCAACTTCTTCCACAAGTTTTTTTTCAAACTCGCCTTCTTTCAAAGCGGAAAAAATGTGCTGATTTGTTTTTAATTTGTTTTTAGTTTCCATTTCTTTTCCTTTTAATTTTTATTTTTTTTAACCTTAAATGGCGCTTGAGGTGGTTTTGGAATTAAATGCTGCCCCATTTGATTGTAAACTTCATTTAAACAAGTTTTGCAAAAGTGCGAACTTGAAAAAAAAGCTTTTTTAACTTTCAAAGTGAAATCTGCCATATTGGGGCAACCAGTGATGTCACATTTCACTTTATGTGTGGTTTTAACAATTTCCATTAATTCTCCTTTTAAAAAGGCAAAACAATCATTCATCTTCTTCAAGGCAAGCAAGTTCTTTTAAAAGCCTTTCTTTTTCTTCCAAAAGTTCGCCATCTGTTAAGGCGGAAAAATCAAGCGTTTTGTCAAACTCTTGCATCAAGAGTTTCACTGCAGGAATGTCTGGCGGAACAAACTTTTTTGTCACCTTTCTTTTTGCAAGTTTCACTTCTCCGTCTTCAAGGCAAACATATTCCTCCACAACCTCATTGTGAGTGTAGCCAGTTGCTCGTTTCAAAAGCGCTTTTTTAATTTTTTCCTTGTTTTCAAACTCAACCTCTTCAGTTGTTTGCACTTGGTTTTCGTTAACAAAAGTTTTGTCTTGCTTTGCTTTTGTTTGCGTTGTTTTTTTAATTGTTTTTATCATAGCCTCTTTTTTTTGTTTGTGATACTGGAATTGTAATGCACAAAAAAAGCACATTCAAATTTGTGTGCCAAAAATAAAAAAAGAACTTTACGTATAATGTAAAATTCTTTTATTTTTTAATTTTGTTTTTTATGCAATAACAAAGTGATTTTTTATTCTTTTCAAATTTTAATAAAAGCTTCTGTATGAATTATCTCTTCTTTTTCTAACAGCAACAATAATTAAAACCACAACCAAGCCGCCGCCAAGCACGCCGCCAAGCGCAATCCAAAGTGTTAAAGAGTTGCCTGACGATGCTGTTTCTTCAAACACTGCTTTAATTGTTGTTTCTTCAATTAATTCGTCATTTGGAAGAGTGTATTCAATTGTTGCACTTGCAGAAACTTTTTTGTTTGAAGAATCAAACCAACCAATAAATTTGTAGCCTTGTGCTGCGTTTGCAACAAGTGTGATTGTTTTGCCTTTTTCAAAAGTGATTGGGTTTGAAATGTCAATTTTTTCTCCACCTTGTTCATAAGTGATAAAGCCAGATTTGTTGTCTGCACCTTTGCCAGAAACTTCGGTTTTAATTGTTGTTTTAACAACATTGTTTGTAAAAATTGCAACAAGTTTGCCATTGTTTAAAATGTGTTGTGTAATGTCTTGTGTTCCTCTTGGCCCAAAAGTAAAAGTGATTTGAGCATAGTTTGCATAAGTGCCAAGTTCAAAAATATCATATTCAATTTCATCGTTTACAATTACATCTGTTTTTGGAACATACATAACCCATTTTTTGAAAGCCATTTCATTATTACGTGCAACCGCAACAAATTCATATCTGTTTGCTGCTGAAATTTCCATTTCAATTTTGGCTGTTGTAATTGTTGAATTTCTTCTTCTAATTGTGCCCATGTCTTCATTTTCTGTTTCAATTGTGAAATTAAAGTTCACTTTTGAAAGTGTGACAGACAAGCCGCCTTTCAAACTGTCAGAAACTTGAAATTCAACCAAATATGCTCTTTTTGTGTCGTGAATTGCTGCTTGTTCTTCGCTTAAAGTTGTAATTGTGAAGTTTGAGTTGTTTTTAACGCTTGTGCCGTCAAGTTCCACAGAAGCAAGTTCATAGTAAACATCAAAATCGTTAATAATTGCAATAAGCACTTGTGCTGTTTCGCCATACTTAAATGTTTGTGTTGTTTCACTGCCTGAGGCAAATTCAAGTGTTAAAATTTCTGATGGGCTAACGCCTTCGCTTAATGAAATGCGTGTGTCTTGAAGTTTTAAACTCACTTCATAACTTGAAAACACTTGCAAGGTTGGAACAGAAACAAGTGAGAATGTCCAAACTGTTTCTTTGTTCCATTTTTCGCTTTCATAAGTTGACCACATGTTAGCATTGTTTAAGTCTTCATTGCTGAACACACCAAAGTTGTTTTGCGCTAAAACATGATATTTTGAAGTTGAATCGTCATAATAACCTTTTTGTCCAAAAGCATTTGTCATTGACACATAATTTTGCGCCGCTGTTGTTTTACTTCTTGAATAAAAATGGTTATAACTTAAGTTTTGTGAAAAAGGAATTTGTGAAGAACTTACTGTTCCAATCACACCGCCAACATTTTGTTGGTTTGATTTATTGTAATCATTAATTAAAGCAAAGTCTGAATATGTTGAAACAACTTTTGCACTTTCGCCAGCAACATAACCCACAACCGAGCCAATGTTCATAAACAAAATGTCTTCAAGAATTTGTTCTTTAACAGTGCTTACTTTCAAATTTGAAGTTGAAATTGCATTTGTGATTGAGCTGCCTTCAAGCAAGCCAACAATTCCACCAAACGCAAAGCTGTTTGAAAGTGAAGATGAAATTGTGAAATTTGCATTTACGTTTGTTTTAATGTTTTTAATAACTGTGCCAGAAATTGCGCTTGCACTAATTCCACCAAAATGTAAAATTCCGCTTGATGAAGCAAGGTTTGAAGCAGGTGCAAAACCAACTTGAGAATTAATTATTGTTGATGCTTCTGCTTTTGCACTTATTCCACCAACATAAAGTGAAATTGTGTTTGATAAATTTAAACTGAAAATATCGTTTGCAATAACAAGGTTTTCAATTGCCAAGTTTTTAACTGTGGCATTTTTCAAAGAAGCAAAAAGCCCAAAATGATAAATTGGTGTGACGGCAGAAAATTTTAAGTTTTTAATTTTATAACCTTTTCCGTCAAACACCCCTGTGAAGTGATTAACTTCAATTGCATTTGCTCCTTGTCCAATTGGTAAAAAGGAATCAACTGCACTGAAATCTAAATCTGCTGTTAGTTGATAATTTGCGTTTAATGGATATCCAGCGTCGTTTCCAATTTTTTCCAAATCAGTCACACTGGAAATTTCTATGATTAATTCACTTGCATTTGCTGTTTTTTTGTTCAAAATTGAAGTTGAAAAAAAACTTGAAAACACAAGCAAAAAAGCAACAAGAAAAATTAATTTACTTTTTTTCATAGACAAAAAAAAC
>JBMNOM010000029.1:0-12071 GCA_050943075.1 Christensenellales bacterium
TAGACATTCGTAATCGCTAAACACCGCTATATTTCAGGCTTTTTCGAAGTTTTTAAAAATTATTTGGTAGACACGGGTTTTTTCTTATAAAAAGTGCCGTCATTTTTTAAAATAAAAAAAGCCCTAATCACTAGGAATTTAGGGCTTTTATTGGCGGAGAGTTAGGGATTCGAACCCCAGGATGCTTTCACATCAACGGTTTTCAAGACCGCCGCTTTCGACCGCTCAGCCAACTCTCCAAATTTAGTTTTTAAATTATTATTTTTATAGACAATAATTTAAATTGGTAGACATTTTGGTAGACATTCGCACTTTTGCAAATATCAAGGTAGACAATTTTATTACTTAAACCGTCTGGTTCAATTAACAAAATGTGCCTTAAATACAACTGTTTAAATAGGTAAAGTCTAAAACCTAGATAGACATATATGTGGAGTTAACAAACTGATTCCAGTTGTTTTTCAAGACCGCCGCTTTCGACCGCTCAGCCAGCTCTCCATAAAGTGAGTTTATCTTTTGTATATGTAAGTTTTTTAACTTGCTCACTTTGTTGCGTTTCAGCAACGATAATAAAATACCACAATTATTGTTTTTTTGCAACATCTTTTGTTATATTTTTTTCTTTTTTTCTTAAATTTTTTGTTATATGAAAAAATAATTACATTAAATCACTTTTGCAATTCAGTGCGTTTAAAGTTTGACTATAACGTATTGGGAAACATTAATCACATTAAACAAAATTAATGCATTAAAGAGCAAAATGAATTTTGAATATTAAGATTAAAGCGAATAATTAAACCTATTCGTTTTTTCTATTTTCTCCTTTGTTGTGTTTAAAAATTTTGTGTTATATATTACTTTCATTTTGCGTTTTTATTTATGCTGAAGTGCAAGGGCTCTAATTCAGTAAGGTGATTGAAAATAAAAACAGCCAAGCTGGCTGTTTTTGGTGTTTTTTGATTTTGGTTTTAAATTATAGTTCAAAACTATTTTGATTATGATATATTTTTTGTTTGTTTGGAATTGCAAAATTGTAATTGTTTTTATAAATAGTGTTTGCGTTATTCAAGTTTATGTAAAAAGGATTATTGTTTTTTGTTCCAGTTCATTTTTTAAAATCATATTTGCTTCTAGGTTGCATCTTGTAAGTGTGTCAATTGGCACCAAGTAATGCACTCCTTCTTGTTTCATTAAAATAACAGAAACAATTGCTAAATCATTAACTTTTCCATATTTGCTTACGCTGAACGAGGGGTTAAGGATTTTTAGGCTTGGAATAATAATTAAATTTCCTTGTTCAAGGTAAGTGCCATCAGCTTGGTGATATAATTCTCCATTTTCATAGGCTTGCCACGTATATTGATTATTACTTAATGTTATTTTATTTTCGTATTTCTTTAGTTCATTATTGCCATCATAACTGTTGTTTTTATAAATCAACTCTAATTTATCAGTTTGGTTGTTTATTATTTTTTCAAACTTAGTGGAATAATTTTGCGCTGCCATAGATTGTGTCATTTTTTCAATTACATAATTGTAATAATTACTTTCATATTCCTTAATGTTATTTAAAGTGTTTTCAAGTAATTCTGGAACAACTTGGCCATTTTTATAGTGATGACTCTTATTGTAAAGAGCGTGGAAGTGCTTATAGTCTTCTGGGGTTAGTTTGGCCAAGTTCGTTTGCAAAAATATCTTCGTCAAAATCTCCAAACCCAAAAACTTTTAATGAGTGTTTCATTATTCCATCAATTGGGTAAGCATAACCTTCAAAACTTTTAACATTATATGGAATTAAACTTTTAGTCACTCCATTTTGTCCTTTTGAACCAATTAGTGAATTAAGCCAATCTTGCTGACTTCCAACAAACCCATTATTAATTGCAATATCATATGCGCTTAATCCTTGGGGTCCAGTTGAACCCGTTTCGCCATCTGCACCAGCAGGCGCAATGCAGTATGTGTCTAGTGCAGGCACTGGCACATAAGAATTTTTTATCATCTCATTTGAAAATATAGATTTGTAAATTTTCATATTCCTTCCTTTATAATTCTTCTTTGATATTTAGTCCTGCCCACGCGTTTCCAAAAACTGAAATCAAAATTTCATTTGTTGGCGATTTATCCAAAGGCTCCACATAAAAAGCAAGCAAAACTTTTGTTCCAGCAGTTATTGGATATGAAAATTGTTTTGTTCCATAAACATTAAGCTGTGCACCCTGCATAATTATGGGTGTTAAATTAAGAATGGTATCAGTTTGTAAAATGAAAATGCTGCTGCCAGCGGGGCTTGTATAAACTGCTGCTTTAACAACGCATTCGCCACTGCCATTAACATAATCAGCCAACACATTAGCTTCACAAGAAAGGCCTGTTAAAGTGCTGTTTTTGGTGGCAATAAAACATGGAATTCTAATTCCTTCTTCAACAACATTAAACAAACTTATATCATCTTTATCAAACTGAACATCCAATTCATAGCCAGTAAAGGGTAAAAAATAAACACTTCTTATAACATCACTTGCGCCAATCTCATACGCACTTTCTGTGTTAATGGCAGAATAGGGGATAATTGCCCCAAAAAGAGGCGCTTGTCCTTGAGGCCCAACCAAGCTTTGTTGCCATTCTTCTTGCGTTCCGGTAAACCCATTATCAACTGCAATTTCAAAAGCACTTTCTCCAATTGGTCCTTGTTGCCCTGTTGGGCCTTGCATTACTGTGGAACCAACACATACAGTTTGATTGCCACCGTCTCCATCACCAGAGTTGTTATTGACAACTTTGATTTTTGGTTTATCGCAGTCACAACTTGAAATACACAAAAAGCACTTTTTTTCTTTTTTGTCCAAAAACTCTCCGTTGTTTTTCTAAGGAACAAATTTGTTCCACTAATACATGGTATTAATAAGTGGTTAAAAGAGTTCTTTGCGCAAAATAAAAATGTTTTTAATTAAAAGCCTTTTTAGTAAAAATTAAAAAAACAAAAGTGAAAATGCTTTTGAAGGATTATATATAAACTGCAAACAAAAATAATTAATAATAATAAAATGGCAAAAGAAAAAGCAATCTGTGTGATTGCTTTTATTATTCTGTTTTTTATACATATTCAAACCTGAAAAATTGTTTTTTTTTAAATGTTTAAATTAAATTGATAAATTTACTTTCGTGTTCCTTTTAAGAAAAAGCCAGTGATGATTGCGGCTTGGCATGGAAGGCCAAGAAGGAAAAGGGGCCACATGTTATAGGAAAGATAGTAAAGATACACAGTTGCAATTAAAGACCAAACAAACAAAGAGGAAATGATGATGGAAAGCACTTTGTTTCCCCATCTTCTGTTGAAATAAAACGCAACCAAAGAGGAAATTGGCGCGCCCGCAACAAACAAAAGCCAGTCGTTTGTGTCAACAATCATTTGGCGGTAAATATAGGCAATGATTATGATTAACCACACAATTGAAATTGAAAAAATCACAGTCAAAATTCTGCTGGCTGTTTGGGGCACTGCGTTTTCTTCTTGTTTTAATGAAAGGTTTTCGTCAAGCAAATCTTTAACTTCAATTTGATAAAAATCTGCCAAAATTTCAAGGTTTTCAATGCTTGGTGTCACATCGCCGCGCTCCCACCTTGAAATTGCGTTGTCACTATAATTAATTCTGCTTGCAAGTTCCATTTGTGTTAAGTTGTTTTTCTTGCGCAAATATATTAAGTTGTTTGCAATTACATTTTTTAAGTTTTTCATGCAGTAATTATACAATATTCGCCATAAAAATCAAAGCATTTTAAGCCATTCCCTTTTTGAGGGAAAACACTTCTCATAAGTTGGGAGAATTAAATTTTGTTTTCCCTTTAAAAGGCCTTTTGCATTTTATATACTTATGCTGGCTTTGAAAAGCAAGTTTTTGTTTTGCAAGCCATTTACTATTACAGCATATATACAAGGAGAAAAAATGAAAATTGCAATTATTACAGACGTTCTTGGAGAGGAAAATAACGGAACAACAATCACAACAAGAAGATTGATTGAAAATATGAAACAAAGAGGCCACGAAGTTTTTGTGTTGTCACCAACTGTCACAACAGAAGAAGGCTTTTACTCTTTGAAAAAAAGAAACTTTTACATATTTAACAAATATGTTGAAAAAAATGGTGTGACACTTGCAGTGCCAGACAAAGAACTTTTAACACAAGTGATTTCAAAAGCAGATGTTGTGCACATTTTGTTGCCATTTCAAACAGGGCGCGTTGCCATTAAAATTGCAAACGAACTTGGCAAGCCTGTGACAACAGCTTTTCACGCACAAGCAGAAAATGTGACAGCACATTTGGGCTTAAAGAACTTTAAACCAGCAAACGATTTTATTTATAAAAGATTTTTGCGCAGATTCTACAAATACACAAACTTTGTGCATTGCCCATCGCCATTCATTGCTCGCACAATTAAAGAGCAAGGCTATGACATGGATTTAAGAGTTATTTCAAATGGTGTTAGCCCAGTTTATCAAAAAAGAGAAGTGGAAAAACCAGCTGAATTTAAAAACAAGTTTTGCATTTTGTTTATTGGCAGGCTTTCAAAAGAAAAACGCCATGATTTGTTGATTGATGCAGTGAGAAAGTCAAAATACAGCGATCACATTCAACTTATTTTTGCTGGTGATGGTCCACTTAAAGAAAAACTTATTAAATATTCAAAAGGTTTGAAAAACGCCCCAGTATTTGGCTTTTTCCCAAAAGAAAAACTTGTTGATGTGATTAACTATTGCGATTTATATGTTCATCCATCTGACATTGAAATTGAAGCAATTTCATGCCTTGAGGCAATTACATGCGGAAGAGTGCCAGTGATTTCAGACAGTGATAGAAGCGCAACAAATGCGTTTGCATTAACAGAAAAGAATTTGTTTAAGGCGGGAAACCCACAAAGCCTTGCAGAAAAAATTGATTTCTTTATTGAAAACCCAGTTGAAATTGAAAACTTGGAAAAGCAATATGAAAACTATGCAGAACAATTTAGAATTGAAAAAGTTATGGACAAAATGGAACAAATGTTTATTGATGCCATTGAACTTGAAAAACAAAAGGCAAAAAAACTTGGCTAAGGATGAAAAATGAAAAAAAACAAAAAAGTGTTTTATTATAATGACGAAAGTAATGACGACTTTTTTCCAACTAAAACAAGTTTAAGTGTGACAGTTGATGGGAATTATAACTACTTGCCAAAATCTGCACTCTTTAAAGTTTTTAGTTTTGTTTTTAATTTTGTGTTTGCCTTGCCACTTTTATTTATTGCAAACACCCTTGTTTTTGGTGTGAGCGTTAAGGGAAGAAAAAACATTAAAGAACTTAAGCAAAAAGGCTTTTTTGTTTATGCCAACCACACAAGCTTTCAAGACGCGTGGCTTACACCAATTTTTGTTGCGCCATTTAGAAAAAACTATATAATTGTGAACAAAAACGCAATTCAAATTCCTGTTGTTGCAAGTTTGGTTAAAGCAGGTGGTGCTTTGCCAGTGCCAGACACAATTGGCGCTTTTAAAAACTTAAACCAAGCAATTAATGAAATTGTTGTGAATAAAAAACAAATTGTGACAATTTTTCCAGAGGCTCACATTTGGCCATACTACACAAAAGTGCGCCCCTTTCCACAAACAAGTTTTAAGTTTGCGGCAAAAGCAAACGCCCCAGTTGTGCCAGTTGCCGTGTGTTATGAAAGGCGTGCAATTTTGGGCAACAAAAGAAAACCAAAAACAACTGTTTATATTGGCAGGCCAGTTTACCCAAAACCAGAATTAAGTGAAAAAGAAAACGCAGCATTTTTGCGAGATGAAACGCACAAATTTATTAAAGAAACAACTGCAATCAAAAGCACTTTTGCTTACATTGATTATGTTAAACAAATTGATGACCAGCAAATTGCTGTGGCAGAATAAAAGAAAACAATGCAAATTCGCATTGTTTTTTTGTTTTCAATTTTTTATTCATTTGTGCTTGTTTGTTTTCAATTTTTGAGCAATTTTTCTAATTTTTATTTAAAAAGAGAAATAATTTTTAATTTAACAAATTTAATTTTTGTTTTTTGTTTCTCTTGTGTAGATAACTTTTCGTTCATCGCTTTTAACAAAAATGCCCTTTTCTGCCTTTTTCATCATTGGCATGTCGCTTAAAGAGTCCGAGTAAAATGTTTTTAAAATTAAATCTGTGCCAAATTGTTTTTCAAATTCAACAACTTTTTGCTGCCCCCAGCAATTTTTGCCATTGATTTTGCCAGTGGAAATGTCCATATCAGTTGCAATTACATTTTTTAAACCAAGCCTTTTGCAAGCGGCGTTAATTAAAAAGAATGGGGAAGCGGAAATGATGATGTCATCTTCTTGTTTTTGTTCCAAATACCAATTTTTAATGTTTTTTATGTTTTTGTCCCAAAATTCTTCCACAAGTTTTTCTTTGTTTTTAAAGAATTTTAAGTTCATCATTGCAAGTTCTTTAATTTTCTTTTTTGAAATTAGTTTAACCAAATGCAAAAGCACCAAAACAGCTTGAAATGGCAAAGCCAAAATTAAAAAAGGGCGTTTTAAAATTGTGAAGAAAAAAAACGCGGTGAAGCTGTCGCCTTTGTGAATTGTTTTGTCAAAATCATAGCCGTTCATATTACTCTCCTGTTTTTTCATTGTATCAAAACATTAAAACGCTTGTAAAGTAAAGCGCGCCAACTTAATTTATTTTAAAAAGTTTGCAAAGGAAAAGCTTTGTGGACAGCCAGAAATTTAGTTAAAGAAAAAAGACAAGGTTGTGTAAGGTGGAAATGCAGGGTGTTTTTTTTGAAGTGATTTTTTGAGTGGGGGCATTTTTCAATATTTCAACCATATAACAAGCGCAAACAATGGAGTGGCGGTTATTTTTTTTAAAAAAAAGAAACAGTTATGGCAAGCAAAAATTTGGTTAAAACAAATTAAACTAAAATAGATGGTGTTGTGGAAAGTTGAAAGGTAAAATGTGGGAATGTGAAAAAACAGAAATAAAAATTTATATATATTAAATTATAATCAAAACAAATTTTTATATTTTCTTTTAAATATCATTGACAATTGTTTGCTTGTGTGTTAATATTCTTTCGGTTTGAAAAAACCGCCGCATAATGTTTATGCATTTATGTGGGCTAGCTAAAAAGCTTAAACGCATCATCAACGGCAGGTGCTGACAAGTCAGTTCACCGAAAAAACATTAAGTTTATGTATCGTGGGTGCCAAAAATTTTAATATTTTTGTTTTTTAGCTAATAAACCATATTTTTCAAATTGGTTTATTTTTTATTTTGAAAGTGTAGATTAAAAAGGAGGAAAAGTCATGCCAACAATGAATCAATTGGTGAAGAAGGGCAGAGTGAGTGCAAAATCAAAAAGCAAATCACCACTTCTTGAAAACAACCCTCAAAAAAGAGGAGTTTGTCTTTCAGTTAAAACAACATCACCAAAGAAACCAAACTCAGCTCTTAGAAAAATTGCCAGAGTAAGATTGTCAAATGGTGAAGAAGCAACTGTTTACATTCCTGGAATTGGACATAACTTGCAAGAACACAGCGTTGTGCTTGTTCGTGGCGGAAGAGTTAAAGACTTGCCTGGTGTTAGATACCATATTATTCGTGGAACACTTGATGCCAGCGGCGTTGCAAACCGTAGACAAAGCAGATCTAAATACGGCGCAAAGAGACCAAAACAAGGCAAGTAAGGTTAACTTTTTAAGTTGAAATTAAAACACACAAAATTTTTAAGGAGGATATATCATGCCAAGAAGAAATGCAGCTGTTAAAAAAGATGTATTGCCAGATCCAATTTACAAGAGCAAACTTTTAACAAAAGTTGTTAACCAAGTTATGTTAGACGGAAAAAAATCACTTGCTCAAAAAATTGTTTATGGTGCATTTGACATCATTAAAGCAAAAACAGGCGCAGAACCAATGGAATATTTTACACAAGCTATTGAAAACATCAAACCAGTTCTTGAAACAAAAGGACGTAGAGTTGGTGGAGCAACATACCAAGTTCCAATGGAAATTCGTCCAGAACGCAGACAAACACTTGCTGTTAGATGGCTTGTTGAATTTGCAAGAAAGAGAAATGGTGAAAGAACCATGCAAGAAAAACTTGCAGGCGAAATACTTGACGCTTACAACAACACAGGCTCTGCAATTAAGAAAAGAGATGAAATGCATAGAATGGCTGAGGCTAACAAAGCTTTTGCTCACTATCGTTGGTAAAATTGACTTTTCATTTTGTTAAAAGTATAAAATGAAAACGAAATTGCAAAACTTATATAAAGTTTTACAAAACTAGAAAAAGGAGAGATTTTAAAAATTACTTTAAAATCGAAATAAATTTATGTCGAAATTAGAATTAACACGTAACGTCGGAATTATGGCGCACATTGACGCAGGTAAAACAACAACAACAGAAAGAATTTTGTTCTACACTGGTAAAAGCCATAAAATCGGCGAAGTGCATGATGGACAAGCGACAATGGACTGGATGGCTCAGGAACAAGAAAGAGGTATCACAATTACATCTGCTTGTACAACATGTATGTGGAAAGGTCACAAAATTAACATTATTGACACTCCAGGACACGTTGACTTCACAGTTGAAGTTGAAAGAAGTTTGAAAGTTCTTGACGGCGCAGTTACAGTTTTGGACGCTCGTTCAAAAGTGCAACCACAAACAGAAAAAGTTTGGCGTCAAGCTGATAAATATCGTGTTCCAAGACTTGTTTATGTTAACAAAATGGACAGAGACGATGCAACATTCTTAGGTTGCGTTGAAGCTGTTGAAAAACGTCTTAATGCAAACCCAGTTGCGCTTCAATTGCCAATTGGACAAGAGGCAAACTTCAGAGGAATTATTGACCTTGTTGATATGGACTCAGTAATTTACAATGATGATTTAGGACAAGATATCACAGTTGGACCAATCCCAGCTGAATATCAAGAAATTGCTAATAAATACAGACAAATTCTTATTGAAAAAGTTGCTGAAACAGATGACGAATTGCTTGAAAGATATTTCAATGGCGAAGAGTTTGACGTTCCAACACTCAAAAAAGCAATTAGAAAAGCAACAATTGCAATGAAAATCACACCAATGATTATGGGTTCATCTTATAAAAACAAAGGTGTTCAATATTTAATTGATGCAATTGTTGACTATATGCCATCACCAGTTGATATTGATCATGTCACAGGTGTTAACCCAGAAACAGGCGAAACTGAAGAAAGACATACTTCAGAAGAAGCTCCATTCTCAGGTCTTGCATTTAAAATTATGACAGACCCATACGTTGGACGCCTTGCCTTCTTCCGTGTTTATAGTGGTAAATTAAGCGCAGGTTCATATGTTTACAACTCTGCAAAAGACAAAAAAGAAAGAGTTGGAAGACTTATTAGAATGCACGCTAACAACAGAGAAGAAATTCAAGAAGTTGGCGCTGGTGACATTGCCGCAATTGTTGGTTTGAAAGACACCATTACAGGTGAAACACTTTGTGATGAAAACAACCCAATCTTGCTTGAAAGCATTGAATTCCCAGAACCAGTTATCCACATTGCAATTGAACCAAAAACAAAACAAATGCAAGAAAAAATGATTTTGGCTCTTATTAAGCTTGCTGAAGAAGACCCAACATTCAGAACATACACAGACCAAGAAACAGGTCAAACAATCATTGCTGGTATGGGTGAATTACACCTTGAAATTATTGTTGACAGACTTTTAAGAGAATTCAAAGTTGAAGCAAACGTTGGTCAACCACAAGTTGCTTACAGAGAAACAATTAGAAAAGCTGTTAGAGCAGAAGGTAAATACATCAGACAAAGTGGTGGTAAAGGTCAATACGGTCATGCTGTTATTGAAATTGAACCACTTGAAAGAGGAAAAGGTTACGAATTTGTTGATAAAATTGTTGGTGGTGCAATTCCAAAAGAATTTATTCAACCAATTAACAATGGTATTGTAGAAGCTATGAAATCTGGTGTGCTTGCAGGATACGAAACAGTTGACTTCAGAGTGACACTTGTTGACGGTAGTTTTCACGATGTTGACTCATCAGAAATGGCGTTCAAGATTGCCGGTTCTATGGCATTTAGAGATGGTGTAAGCAAAGCTGACCCAGTTTTACTTGAACCAATTATGAAAGTTCAAGTTGAATTGCCAGATGACTACCTTGGAGCAGTTATGGGCAACTTGACATCAAGAAGAGGAATGCTCACTGGAACAGAAGCAAGAACAGGCGTTCAAATTATCAACGCTGAAGTGCCACTTGCTGAAATGTTTGGATACGCAACTGACCTTCGTTCACAAACACAAGGTAGAGGAACATTTACAATGGAATTCATGAAATACAATGAAGTTCCAAGATCAATTGCTGATAAAATTATTGGCGACAGAGCAAAAAAATAATCTTTTAAGTAAATAATACCAAATAAAAGCATTTAATATACAAATTTATTTTAATTTGCTTGATTTTGATTTATATATTTGATAGAATTTGTTTGTTCTTAAAATGGTTTTTATGAACATTGGCACTTATTGCCGTAATTGCCAATGAAAAACCTAAAAAATAAAGAAATTATATAAGGAGAATTTAAAAATGGCAAAATCAGTATTTAACAGAACCAAAGAACACGTTAATGTTGGTACAATTGGTCACGTTGACCACGGTAAAACAACTCTTACCGCTGCAATCACATTCTACAGTTCTTTACTTGGTAACGGTGAAGCTTTGAAATATGATCAAATCGACAAAGCTCCAGAAGAAAAAGCAAGAGGAATCACAATCAACACATCACACGTTGAATATCAAACAGCAACAAGACACTACGCACACGTTGACTGCCCAGGACACGCTGACTACGTAAAAAACATGATTACAGGTGCAGCACAAATGGACGGAGCAATCTTGGTTGTTTCAGCTGCTGACGGTCCAATGCCTCAAACAAGAGAACACATCGTTCTTGCAAGACAAGTAGGTGTTCCATACATCGTTGTTTTCATGAACAAAGTTGACCAAGTTGACGATCCAGAACTTCTTGAACTTGTTGAAATGGAAATCAGAGATCTTCTTTCAGCATACAACTTCCCAGGAGACACAACTCCAATTGTTAAAGGTTCAGCTCTTAAAGCTCTTGAAGCTTGCCAAGCTGGCGACCTTAACAACGAATGGATAAAACCAATTCAAGAACTTCTTAACACAATTGACTCATACATTCCAACTCCAGAAAGACAAATTGACAAACCTTTCTTGATGCCTGTTGAAGACGTGTTCACAATCACAGGTAGAGGAACAGTTGCAACTGGTAGAGTTGAAAGAGGTATTGTGAAAGTTAACGACGTTGTTGAAATTGTTGGTCTTGGAAGATCAAAACAAACAGTTATCACAGGCGTTGAAATGTTCAGAAAACTTCTTGATGAAGCTAGAGCTGGTGACAATGTTGGTTTACTCCTTCGTGGTGTAACAAGACAAGAAATCGAAAGAGGACAAGTTATCTGCAAACCAGGTTCAATCAAACCACACATAAAATACAAAGCTGAAGTTTACGTTCTTAAGAAAGAAGAAGGTGGAAGACATACTCCATTCTTTGATGGATACAGACCACAATTCTACTTCAGAACAACTGACGTTACTGGAACAATCAAACTTCCAGAAGGTGTTGAAATGGTTATGCCAGGAGACAACATTTCTATGGAAATCACACTTATCACACCAATCGCAATCGAACAAGGACTTCGTTTTGCTATTCGTGAAGGTGGCAGAACTGTTGGATCAGGCGTTGTTGCTTCAATTATCGAATAATTGTAAACAAAAAAACAATTTAAAAAACTCGGGTTTTTCCGAGTTTTTTTATTAGTTTTATGAAGAATATTAGGCAAGAATATTAGGCAAGATAATTTGGAAAATTTATATGGAAAGTTTATTTTGAAAGTTTTTTATTATTTAATGATTTTATATTTTGATGATTTTATTTGAAGTTTTGATTAGAAAGAAGTTTTCACTAAAAAGATTTTTTTATTTTCGAATGTAGATTTCTTG
>JBMNOM010000030.1:0-11849 GCA_050943075.1 Christensenellales bacterium
CTTAAATAAAGAGTTTGTTGAACTTGTTTCTAAATATAAATTTGAAAATGATGATGTCACAAATTTAGATGTTAAAACCCAAGAATACATTAAAGAAAAATGCCTTAAAATAATTCCTAACAGTAATTTCATTGCTGAAGAAGGGCAAACAATTAATGCTTCTGACTACACTTGGATTTTAGATCCAATTGACGGCACTTTTAACCTCAAGCACAACATTCACATTTTTGGCACTCAAATTTGTTTGTTGTATAAAGGCGCGCCAATTCTTTCCGTGTTATATTTACCAAAAACAAAAGAAGTTTTTTATGCAAACAATAATGGGGCATTTTGTAATGGCAAATCAATAACAGTAAGCAATGAAGCAGAACTCAGTAATAACGTCACTGCTCTTGGTGATTATTGCGATGCTGCTGATATTAATTTAGAAAAAGAGATATCTAACAAGTTAAGCACAAACATTAAAAGAATTAGGATGTTTGGAAGCTCTTGCTTTGACAATTGTCAACTTGCCAGCGGAAGAATTGATACATACATTATATACAGCAAAAGCAAGTGGGATTTAATCCCAGGCCAATATCTAGTGCAGCAAGCAGGCGGCTATGTTTTCTGCCCTAAAGAAAACATATATATAAGCGGCAAAAAAGAAAATGTTTTAAAATTAACAAAACTGCTTGATATAAAATAAAATGCAATGGATTTAAAAAACACTAAAAAATTAGTGTTTTTTTGTGCTTAAAATATCCTTGTGAGATTTACAATATTGTTTTTTGAATTTATTTGTAATACTCTATAATTCTTTTGTTCATCCAGCACGCTTTTTCCAGTTTTAATGTAAGGACAACTCGCCTTCTACACTTTTTTTAATTAAAAAATTGGCCGAGAAATAAAACTAAACACTTGAAACCAGCGTCATTTTAAATGTATTAAGAAATATTATTTTCTAACATTTCAACAGCGAAAAATTGATAATTTTTTAAATCTAGTTTTTTGTTTTTTATTATGTTATAATGAATTTAATTTATAATTCTAAAAGAATTAATACAAGCCGTTTAAATTAATGAATTGCAAATTTAAAACCACCACAAAGGAAAAATTAAACATGACAAAACAGCACAAATACGCAAATTTTTTTAAATTTTTAAAACAATTATCTGGCTATAAAAAATATTTCTTTTTCTATTCCATTGTTGCCTCAGCTTTTGTTGCATTGAATTTTTTTGTGCCAATTATCACAGGTAATTTGCTTGCGTCTTTAGTGGGAAGTGAATTTGATTTAATTGTTAAACTTTTAATTGTTTATGCAGTGCTAGAACTTGCCGGTTATGGCGTTCAGCTTGCTTTAAGTTTGATGGGCAACAAGTTCATTTCGCAAATGATAAGCAAATTTAGGCTGACTTTACTTGGAAAAATTTTAAACACAAAAACACAATTTTTTGACGACGCAAAAACTGGCGATTTGGTTGAACGCTCTGTCACAGACGCTTCAACATTGGGCTGGGGTGTGCTTAGAGTTATCAAAATGGTTTTGGAGATAATTGCAAACTTGTTTTTCGTTGGATACATTTTTATTTTGAATGTTTACATTGGATTAATTATTGTTGCTTTTATAATCATTTATTACATTATCGACAGAAAAAAGAACTCAAAGTTTTTAATCAATCAAAAAGAATTTCGCGCGCATGGAAGTTTGGTGACAAACAGCGTTGTGGAAAGTGCAAATGGCATAAGGGACATTAAAGCATTAAACGCAAAAGAAAATGCACTTGATAAGTTTAGCGCCACACAAAAAACTTTTTATGAAAAATATTTCAAAAGAGAAACAACAAATCATTTATATTGGACAGCACTGCGCACTCTTTCCCTTGTGTTTTTTATCACTACAATTGGAGTTGGGCTTTATTTAATTGGCATTTCAAAATTCACCTTGCCAGCTTTGTTAATTGTTTATTCTGGCTACAGAAAAATTGTTGGCGTTGCAGAATTTTTTTCACTTTTAAAAGAAGAAGTTTCTTTGATGGAAGTAAGCGCACAAAGAGTTTATGATTTAATGGACAACGACAAATACTCACCAGAAAAATTTGGAACTGTTAATTTGGATGAGATTCGTGGCGACATTGAATTAAAAAATGTGACATTTTCATACAACCAAAACACAAAATTGTTTCAAAATCTCAACTTAAAAATTAAAGCCGGACAATCAATTGGAATTGTTGGAGAAAGCGGTGGCGGCAAAAGCACATTGCTTGAAATCATTTCCAAAATGTATGACATTCAGGAAGGGCAAATTTTGCTTGACGGTCACGACATAAACACACTAACAGAAGCAACAATTAGAAAAGCAATCACTTACGTGACACAAAACCCATACATTTTTAACGACACAATTTTAAACAACTTAAAACTATCAAACCCAGAAGCAACCATGGATGAAATTGTTGCAGCATGCAAAATGGCAAATATACACGACTTCATTATAGAGCGCGGCGGATATGATGCTTGGGTTGGAGAAAAAGGCGTGCAACTATCTGGCGGACAAAGGCAAAGAATTGCACTTGCAAGAGCATTGTTAAACAAAAACAAAATCATTCTTTTGGATGAGGCAACAAGTGCACTTGACAACCAAAGCCAGCGTAAAATTAAACAAGCAATTGACAACGCAACACAAAACAACACAATCATAATTGTTGCCCACAGGCTTTCCACAATTAAAAATTGCGATAAGATTTTGGTTATGAAAAATGGCGAAATTGTCAGCATGGGAAAACATCAAACATTGTTAAAAAACAACGAATATTACAAATCACTTTACCACTCGAAAAACAATGCAACTGAGTAGATCACTTCTCAGTTAATTTAATAAAATAAAAACAAAGAAAAACAGCCGCTTTGGCTGTTTTTTTGTTAAGCAAATTTCTTGTTTTTATCTGCCATATTTTTAAAATTGTTTTCAAAAAATGTTGAAACTTCTTTGTAATTTTTCACTTCAACATAATCAATTCCACTGTTCAAAAGTGAGCTGTCGTTGCCAAATGGTGTTGTAATTTCATCTCCAAAAAACAAAATTTCGTCTTGGGTGCAAAAGTTTTGCTTTGCGTAAAGCATAATTGCATTTTTCTTGTCAAACCTGCTGTCGATGATGTCAATTGAGGCTTGCCCTGCAACATAGGCTTTCATATTGCTTGGCAAAATTTTTTCAAGTTTTTCCACAAGCATCTGGCGTTTTTTGCCGTCTGGGTCAAAATTCTTTTTGTCTTCTTTTGTTGCATCCGTCCCCAAAAGTGCAATCACCACCAAGCCAGATTCATTAATCAAATGTGAAGCGCCTTCAAATTTTTCAAACCCGTTTTCTTTCCTAAATTTCATAACCAAATCATTAACAAATTTTTCATCAATTTCACTTTTATATGAAACCTTACTTTCATTAACAACTTCGCCGTTTTGCACTTCAATGCAGTCAAGCCCATAGTTTCCCATAATTGAAATTTTGCCTTGCAAAACACCAGTTGAATTTAATTGATTCAAAATTCTTTTTGCCCTTCCAGCAGATACAATCAAAACATTTTTTCCGCTCTCCAAAAGGCATTGCAAAGCAAGCTTATTCTTTTCATAAATAGGCTCATCACGACACTCGGCAAGCGTTCCGTCAACATCAAAAACAAAAGTATTTTTATTCAACATAAAAACAATTCTCCCATAAATTGTTTTCATTATACCACAACCCGCAAAGTTTAACAAAACCAAAAAACATTTCACATTTTTCATCTTAAATTAAACTAACCAATAACTATTAAAAGCCTTAAAAACAATTTGCTTAAAATTAAAATTTGAGTGCTTACTTTAAAAATGTGACATACCAATCAAAAAACTCGCTCACCAAAAATTTTAACTTTCACTTGTCATAAAATAACAAAAGTGTTAAAATGTTTTTGTGTTTTAAAACCAACAAAAAAACATAATCCCAAAATATGTTCTCATAGGTAAAGGGATATACCTCCACCCTCCTAAGGTGGGTTTGCAGGTTCGAGTCCTGCTGGGAACACCAACCCAATTATGTCGATTTGGACTTTTTACAATAAAGACAAGCTTATTGCTTGTTTTTTTTGTTTTTGAAATTTTTTTATTTTAACACAGACTTATTGTTCATTCATCTAATTACTTTAATTGATTTTTTTGCCTATTTTGTCATTATATTAAGAATTTAGCAAAGAAGTGCTTTTTGCAAAAATGCTTGTAAAAACAATATATTTAAAAAGAATATGTTTGTTGCCTTTTGTGTTATACTAAACCTATGGAAACTGAAGTCACATATCAAATTTTTAACACTTTAAGTGAAACACTTGATGCGCTTGAAAAAAATGGCTATAAATTAACTGAAAAATATCAATTAATTGATTTATATTTCACGCATTTTAAAAAAGAGGAAATTGAAAAACTTGATTATCAAACTCTAATTAAAAATTCGTTTTTGGTTAGACAAATAATTGAAGAAAACTGTGTCACAAACAACCTTGTTTATAAACACAAGCAGTTTAACTCTGCTGGGAATGTGATTGAAGAACAAAAAATTAAAGTTGAAATCAATTCGCCCGAGAAAACTGCAGAAATTTTAACAAAAGCAGGTTTAACTAATTGGTGCACACTTAATGATAAAATTCATGCTTACGAGAAAGATGGCATAATATACAGCATACAAGATGTTGAAAATTTGGGGTTGTTTGTTGAAGTTGAAGAATACGAAAGTATTAAACACCTTTCAGCACAAGAAAAACTTGCAGAAATGCAAAAAATTGTTAAAAATTTACCACTTAAAACTGGAGCTGAACACAATTGCAAAAAGCCATATATGCTTTTGCAAAAAAATGGAGTTGTATGAAAAAGAGTGTTAGCGGCGTTGTAGCTGAAAAAATTTTGAAAGTTATTGGGGCAAAAAATATGTATCAAAACCCCAATTTTATGAAATTGCAAGAAAAAATTAACTCATTACCAACAATTGTGCCACCTGGGCAAAGAGTTTTTTGGAAAAAATTTAAACTTGGAAGCTTTCACTATTTTGCAACAAAGCGCAAATCTGAAAACATTTTAATTTACTTTCACGGTGGAGCATTTGTTTCCGGCCCAAACATTTTTCACTGGAACTTTTTGAAAAGACTTAGACGAAGAACAAACTTTCAAATATATTTTCCAATGTATCCAAAAGCGCCCGCTCACAATTTTAAAGAAGCTTATGATTTCATTTTTGAGTTTTACAAAGAAGTGTGCGCCAAAAACCCCGAAGCAAACTTTGTGTTCATGGGTGACAGCGCAGGTGGAAACATTGCACTTTCTTTTGCACAACAAGTTAAAGCAAAAAACTTAAAACAGCCCAGCAAAGTTATTTTGTTTTCACCATGCTTGGATTTAACTTTGTCAAACCCACAAATTGACGAAATTGACAAACAAGACATTGACCCAATGCTTTCAAAACCCTCACTAAAAAGCGCCTACGAAAAATGGGCAAATGGCGAAGATTTGAAAAATCCGGTGTTAAGCCCATTTTATGGAGATTGCCACAATATTGGCGAAATTACCCTCTTTATTGGAACGCAAGAAGTTTTGCTTCCAGAAAACCAAGACTTTAAAGAAAAGTGTGAGGCGGAAGGCATTAAAATTAACTTCACTAAAAAAGACTTAATGAATCATGTTTATGTTTTGCAACCAATTAAAGAAGGCAGGCAAGAAACAAGAGCATTAATTAAAACATTAAACAAAAAAGAAAAACAATAAAAACAAAACTTGGAGATTTTCCAAGTTTTTTTGTGGATTTTGTTGCAAAAAACACACTTTTTTTGTTAAAAACATTAAAATTTAAAAACAATTTATAAAAACAAAAACAATTTTTATTTTAGTAATATTTATTGCTAGATTAAAAAAAATAAATATGATAAAATCAAAATATAAATTTAAGGAAATCACAACTTGTTTTTAGCCTCACAAATTGTTGGCGCCGTTGCCTTTATAGTTTACATTGCATCCTACTGGCAAAAAGATAGAAGAAAACTTTTAACTTTGTCCATAATTGAGTGCATTCTTTTTTGCGTTCAATATTTTCTTTTGGGTTCAATAACTGGTGCAATAATCAATCTTGTTGGAATTGTTCGTTCCTCAAGCTTTATGTATAAAGACAAAAACAAATTCATGTCCACACTTGCAATGCCAATGATAATCAACGCGCTTTACGCACTAAATTGCGCATTAACATGGGACGGCTGGATCACACTTGTGCCAACAGTTGCGTCTTTCATTAAGTGCTTTAACATGTGGCAAAATAACAGTAAGTCAATTCGCCGCTATGGCATTCCAATTCAAATTTTATGGCTTATTTATGGAATTTACTTGGGCTCCTATGTTTCAATTGTTTCACAAATCATTTTAATCATCGCCATTGCAGTTGCAATTGTAAGGCTTGACATCATAAAAACATCAAAAGCAAACTACAAAATTCGCATGAATGTTAATTTGAATGCGCTTGAAAAAATCTTTAAAGAATACAACCAATTCATCTATGACATTGCCACAATTAAAGACCCCGACTACATTAAATTTGTTTGTATGAAAGGCAACAAAGTTGTTGGCTACGCCGCAGTTTATCCATACTCAAATTTCATGGAAAGACAGGGCTTCAAAAAAGACACACAATACAGCGACTTTTCCGTGTTCATTTGGCACATAGTTGTTAAAAAAGGCTACGAAAGAAAAGGCATTGGAACAACGCTTGTTAAAGAAATTGAAAGAATTTATCAAGGCTACGACATCTACTCTGTTTTAGACTCACGCAACAACCCATCAATTCTTTTCCACAATAGTTTAGGCTTTGTGAAAAAAGAAGACTTCGAACAAGTGTTTAACAATAAAATTGAAAAATTTGACATTATGCAATTAAAAAGACAAATTAAAGAACCAGCAAAAAAAGAAACTGCCTCACAAACAGCAGAAACCTCAGCCGAACCCGAGCCGCAAGTTAATATAACCCCAACAAATTAATTGCTCAATTTAACTCACCACACAAACTTTACAAGAAAAATTTTAATAACGACAAAAAAATCCACCAGCTCCCCTGATGGATTTTTGTTTTATATACACTGAATTTATTAATACTAAAACATTGAAATGTTCAATAACAAACAAAGCCTTTAAAAACACAAATTTTATGATGATTTAAAATTAAATAAAACCGCGCCAGTATAATTCAAATTAAATTGAAATTTTAATTGCAAAAAACTCAATTTGCTTTAATTAAATTTAGTTGCATAAACTAAAACAAAAACATTGACAAAAGCAAAAGTTATATGCTAGAATTTCATTGCTTGTTTAAAGCATAAATATAAATGGAGAGTTACTCAAGAGGTCGAAGAGGCGGTCCTGCTAAGACTGTAGGGGTGTAAAAGCTCGCGAGGGTTCAAATCCCTCACTCTCCGCCAAGAGCATCTCGTTTGAACTTTAATAGTTTGGACGAGATTTTTTTATTTTCTTCGGTGTTTAACTCTTCTTTGTTCTTTAAAATAGTTATTTTATCATCTTCGTTCCAGTCATCGGGGTTAGTAGGTAGTTTAAAGCTCTTTTCATCATCTCTTCCAACATTGTAAATTATCAAAATCTTTTCGTTGGTTATGATAACCTTTTTTATATAAGTGTTAAAAAAGTCATATCGTTCTTGCTTGTTATTATAATCTTTTGTTACCATTTTTGTTAGGTGGTTTTTAACATCATTATAGTCCATTGGTTTTAACTGGTGGGCTTTTTCTGTTAGCAGTTTTTCTTCTAAATCCTCTTTATCATTTTCAAGTTTTATTAACCTTTCTTGTGTGGATTTTGAAGTAATGCCTTTTTGAATTGCATCTACAATGGCATTTATGCCTCTGTCAACATCTTCAATTTGTTTTTCCAAGCTTATAACCACAAGGTTACTGCTAATTTCGGCATTAAAACGGTCTACAATTGTTTTTGCAACTAAGTCCAGCACTTTGGGGTGACTGATATATTTTTGCGTTCTAGCCATCACAAACTCTTCTAAAAAGTCTTTTTGTACACTTATCTTCTCACAGCAGTTTATATCTTTCTTTCTGTTGTAACACTTGTAGTAGGTGTGAACTTTACCAGTGTGGCTTGTTCCTGTTTCTGCTGTCATAAAGGAGAAGCAGTGCCCACAAAACAGTTTGCCACTTAATATGTAGTGGTGATCGCTTTCACAGCGTCTAATTTTATGTTTGTAATTATCCATAATACTATTACACCTCTCAAAAATTCTTTGTTCTATAATGGCTGGCACAATGTTGTTGTACTCAACATCATCTATGACCACTTTGCCCATATATTTAGTGTTTCTTATCATGCGTGCAACTTTGCCTATTTCAAACGGTTTACCAGATTTCATAGTTACTCCACGACCTTTTAGTTCTTCCACTATTTCTATCAGTTTTGCTCCATGATAATACTTGTCAAATATACTTCTCACAATTTCCGCCTCAAGCTCGTTTATCGTCCATTTCTTGTCTATTATGTCATAGCCTAGTAAAGTAAAGCCACCAATGAAGTTTCCTTTCATAAGGCTTTCTTTTATGCCTCGTTTTACTTTTTGACTAAGTTCAGCGGAGTAGTATTCTGCCATACTTTCAAGCAAGCCTTCTACTAAGATACCACTGGCATCATCGGTTATGTTTTCTCGGGCAGATAAAACTCTTACACCATTCTTTTTTAGTTTTGCTTTATAGTTTGCACTGTCATAGCGGTTTCTTGCAAAGCGGTCTAACTGGTAAATAATAACATATTCAAAGTTTCTTTTTTTGCTATCTTCAACCATTTGTAGAAATTGCGGTCTTTTATCTGTCGTGCCAGTCAGGGCTTTATCTATGTATTCTTTAATAACAACATAATCGTTTCTTTCTGCAAAAGAATAACATTCTCTTAACTGCCCTTCAATGCTTTGGTCGGTTTGAGTATGGGAACTAAACCGTGCATAAATTACTACTTTCTTTTTCAATAGTTTTCTCCTTTTATTTTTGTTTTCAAACACACACATATCACAATCATTTTGAACAGTCCAGCGAATTTTGTGAATGTATAAATTTACTTTTTTGCGTTATCTATTAAGTGGTTTGCAACTACTCCAGCACTAAGCTCAATAAGTTTTTTGCTTATTACAAGCTTGCATTTTTATTTTCCTTTTATACTCACTTAGTATAGTATAAGAGTTTAAAAAAGAATAAAAAAACATCAAGTGTTTTTGATGTTTTTTAAAAGTTGTTTCAACTCATTTCTATCATTTGTTTTGTTTTATTGTTTTGTTTTTTTGTTTTATTTTTTGTAAATTTGTTTTAATTACATCAATTGCTTTTAACAAAATAACATTGTCTTCTTTATTTAAAATTTTTTCAAAACGCGTTGCCATTTTTTCAAAATACTGCATATCTTCTAGTTTCTTATAGGAAAATGCAAAATTTAGGTCGTATGTGCTAGCAAGTGAAAGTAGCGCTCTATCTAGTTTTGTTTTTACAAATATGTTATTCACGCATTTACAACCTTCTACCGATTGCAACACTTCTTTCGTTACTCCATCTAAGTTTGTAAACGTTGGCAGTGTGCCATCTATGTTTAATTCATACAAATTAACTTTGTCAGCGTCCCGAATGATTTTACAAAACAATAACTGCTCATTGTTTGTAATGCTTTTATTAATTTCTAATTTACTATGTTGTAAAATTACAATTTTTAGTAAGTTGTAATATTTTTTTGGAACCGAAAAGTTTTCTATTTCATTATTTCCAAACAATAATTCAACGCCCAGTTCGGCGTGAGGGTAACTTAATTTATCGTTATAAGTACCATAACGCACCCACTGTGTAAATCGCCCATAGTCGTGAAACAAGCCAAGCACATAAGCTAGGTTTTTTTGCTCTTCATTTAAATTTAGCTCTTTTGCAATGTCGTAACAATAGGTTGCAACCCACTGCGTATGCTCATATTTACGCAAAATGTTAGGGTCTTCCATATTAAAGTTTCTTTTTAAATAGTTTAACAATTCTTCTTTTATTTTAACAATATTCATTTTTTAGCCTTTTAAAAATTCCTGTTCAAACTCACTCATCGCTTCTTCAAACGTGGTTTTTAAAATAATGTCGCCATCTCTTGGCCCTTCAATTGGGTATGGTTCAAAGCCATTTTGATTATAAAACCCTTCTGGATCAATAAAAATCACTTGTTTTCCTGCCGCCCTTGCTTGGCGTTGTACTTGACGACGGTCGGCATGGGTTCCAATGCAAATTAAACTTTTTGCATCACTACTAAACTCTACTTTTGGTAAGTAGGTGTCTTTGTCATAAATTCTTAGTATTTTTTCGGGAATGTCAAATCGCTTCACCAAACGGTCAAAATTGTTGTTTAATACTGTTCCACAAAATATGCCATTGTGATAAAGTTTTGCAAAAGTTTCGTATGCTTTTGTGGGTTTACTTTTTATAATTACTTTGGGAACATAAGAAAAACGCTCATACATTTTTTGTGGGTTTTCAATGATTCTTACAAGTAAATCGTCTTCTTCTCCAAAATAAAACTTGCCCGTATCGTGGTTTTGAACTTTATAGGTTTCGTGCATTTCGTAAAGTGGCGGAATACCCACCGCAATCGATGGGCCACAACCCATTTCAATTTGTGCCGGTAAAAAGTCTTTTAGTTCTTTTACGCTTTTGATGTAAGTCGGGTTTTCGCGTTTATCTAACTGACGAAACATTTTAGTAGACAACGTCCACATTCTATCGTTTTCTTCTTTGCACAAATAGTTTGTGGTGTGAACTGTAATGTCTAGCGAACAATAATTTTTAGGAAACACTACATTTCCTTCCTTGTTTTTTGGGTGAACATTGTATTCCATTAACTCCACTTCTAAACTTTCTTTTTTATAGTGGTTTTCACTTAGTTTTAAAAAACTTGCTTTTTGTAGCGCGTTTAGCACTTTTTGTTTATATTTCTCAATTTCTTCTTTTTTGAATGTGTTAGAAACATAAATAAAACTATCTTTCACTACCAAATAGTCTTTTTCGTTTTTTGTTTCTACTTCATACGCGTCGTAAAACTGAATATAGCGGCGTTTTTGTGTGGTTTCATCTATGTAACCCGAGGCTTTTTCGTTTTCTTTTCGTTGGTTTCTAAACCAAATGCCCTCAAAATAAAAACGATTGTCTTTTTCTACAAAATGGTTTAAGAATATTTCTTTTTCTTCTTTTGTTAGTTCGCAAACATAAAATGGAAATTTCAATTTATTGTTCTCCTTTGTACTTAATTTAATTATTATAGCACACCTAAAAAGTAAATAGCAAAGCAATATCAAAAAGGATACTTCAATATTTGCTGATGTCTGCTGTGGTCTTTCTCATATTTTTTGAGTTCAATTTCAAAAGTGTTTGCCAAATTTACAGAAAAAACTTTTCTAAATAGTTCTGGCCCTTCTTTGCGAAAACGAGCAAGTGTCAAAAAAATTGTGATTTTTGTTTCAATATCATATTTTTTTGAATCAATTATCCTTATCAATTTATCTATTGGTGTTTTTTGATTAAGCAATCTCATATATGAAATTACTTCAGAAATATTTTTTATCGAAACTTTATCACCAGATAAAAAATTATTAAGTGTTTCTTCCCAATCATTTAATAGCTGAGTTGCAACTAAATGTTGTGTTGCTTCTTTAAACTTTTTAATCATATTTTCATCCCTCATAATCCCCTCACTTACACACTAAAATATTAACAATATTTTTACAATTTGTCAATATTTAATTTTTCACTACGTGTTTAATTTTTACATAAGTATTAAATATT
>JBMNOM010000031.1:0-11681 GCA_050943075.1 Christensenellales bacterium
CACATAAATTTTAAGGCTTTCATGCAATTAAATTAAATTAATAATTTGAGAAAAATAAATTAAAAATAATTATTAAATTAATTAAAAAATTTATTTTGTTTTTTGTAAAATCAAAAAAAATAAATAACTTGATTTTTGGTTTTTAAAATTAAATTAATTTAAAATAAAATTTTACAAAATAAATTTGCTGGTAAATTAAAATTTTTTACAGCAAAAAAATTCTTTTCAAACTCACCCTTGCACACCAAAAGTTTTGTCCAAGGCTTAAGTGGGTAAAAATGTTATTGACAAAGAGTGTATATTATATTAAAATATAGTCATACAAAAGTTGCTTAAAAAGCATCGTTTAAAAAGAGGTTTATATGGAAAATTTATCTTTTAGCATTGGCTTGAAAAACAGAACAGACGACACAAAGGATTTTCAAACAGTCACTTTTTCAAAAACACAAAATTTAATTGAAGCAACAGAAACTAATGGAGCTTTATCTTTTGCCATTGAAATTGATAAAAGTGGTGCCATTGTTGAAATTAAAGACGAGCAAAACAAACTTGAATTTTTGGAAAAAAACCAAGAGTATAAAGCGCAAGCACTTTATGTTAAAAACATTGAAATCGATGGTGAAAGCAACATTAAAATTAGTTTTGAATCCGACAACAATAACCAAAGTTTCAAAACAATGAAAATTTATCCAAATGAAATTGTTGCAACAACTATGGATGGAAAAGAAGTTAAAATTCCAACCTCAACAATGAACATTCAATTGCCAGAAAACATTTTCACAATTATTGCAAACAAACAAGTTTCTGCAAGAAAATTGCCAACACAAATGTTTGAAGCAGCAAAGCATCTTAATGATGCAGAGTCAAAATCATTTGTTGTTGGAAACAGTGCTTTGCAAATTGTTAAAACAAAAACAACACCCGCTGTTTTGTATTTAGCAAATGGAGATGAATTAGTTCAATTTTCAATCAACGATGCACACATTCACTTCCCAAACAATGAAACAGACAAGAAAGGAACATTCTGCATAATTAAAAATAAAGCAAGAACAAACGCCCTTGCAATTTCACACGTTTCAAAAGAAACTTTGGACGAAATCATTGCTTTTGTTGAAGAAAACCAAGAAGAAAAAATTCATCAAATTTCTGACGAACAATTCAAAGCGCAAATTTTGCGTCCTGCAAAATTAAAACCTTTAAAAGCAACAGAAAAATTTATAACATCCTTCACAAGAGGCACTCAAAAAACAGAAGACAAAAAAGAAGAAACAATTAAAGTTGTTGAAGTTGAAGATGATGAGGAAGAAGAATTAAACATTGCAAAAAACATCAAAAAAGCAAGAGAAGGCAATGCTGATGACTCACCTGCTGCTAATGAAGCAAAAGAAACTGAAAATAAAGATGATTCTAAAGCAGAACTAGCACCTGAAGAAACAAATGATGGCAATGCCACAGAAGGCGTTGTTGATGTTGCACCAGGCGCAGCACCTCAAACAAACCCTGCCGACGAAAAGAAAAAAGATGAAAAGAAACCAGCCGCTTCAGCTGAAGCTCCTAAAAAAGAAGAAGTTAAAACAGTTGACTTGTCAAATTTAACAGCGGCGTTTGGTGCAGCAATCTTTGTTCTTGGCCTCTTTGCCGGCTTCACTGGAATTTTGCTTTCAATCATTGCAATTGGAATTGGCTCTGGCTCTTACGCAAGTGCTTCAAAACTCAAAAAAGTTAAACTCTTCCCACTTGGCAAAGATACAGCAGTTAAAGAGGCGGCAAAACTTCCAAAACCAGAGCTTACAAAACCATCAACCCCCGAAAAGGAAAAAGAAGCTGTCGCACAATTGGAAGACAAAGGCGTAATTGGCAAAGAACTTGCAGACAAAATGAGAGAACAAATTGAAACTTTTGCAAAACAAGCAACCTTGCTTGGCAAATATGAGGCTTTAATTAAAGACTTAATTGAAGAAAAGAAACTCATTTTAACAGACCTTAAAAACGAACACGAACCATTTAAGTATGGCGCACAAATGCAAGCATTAAGCAAAGAAATTGCACAACTTGAAGAAAACCATGAATCCTTAATTAAATCACTTAAACCATCAGCAGATTTAATTACAGATGCATTTAAACAACTTCCAGAATACAACAAGGCATTAAAGGAAATTGAAAACCTTGAAGGTATGGACATTGAAAACCAAATGAAAACAATCAAAACCAAAATCGACTCACAAGTTGAAAGACAAAAAGAACTTCAAAAAGAAGTTGACGCGCTTAAAGCTTCAGGAAAAACAACACCAGAACTCGAAAAGAAAACAAAAGAACTTAACGATTTAACAATTGAAATTAAATCTCTTGGCAGAATCTTCACAAAATATGTTTATTATGAAACCGACTATGTGAACGCCAAGAAGAAAAAAGAACAAATTGAAACAAACTATTTCAACATCGACTTGCTTAAAGCCGCTTCCACAGAATTGGGGCTTTCAATAAAACAAGAATTTGAACAAGTCCAAGCAATGTTTGAAGAACATTCACAAAAATATCCAAAAACAAAAACTGCAAAAGATTTTGCAGCAACAGCAAGAAGCTTTAAATCTGAAACAGACCAAGGCTTTACTTACTAAAATAAGTAATCAAACAAAAAACTTCAAACAAGTAAATTAAAAACCATAAACATCTTCGTTATGGTTTTTTATTTTTGCTATTATTTGCATTTTTTTAACAAACAAATTTGTTTTGCTTGTGCTTTGTTTTATAGGTTAATATTTTTATAATCATTTAATTTTATTTTGCCCCAGCATTTTTTCGTTTACAAATTTTGTTTTTATATCTTAACTTCATTTTTACACAATTTTAAAAATCCCACATAAAAATTTGTTTAAAAAGAAATCGAAATAATCACTTTCAATTTTTATTGTAAAAACAACAAAACAAAAAACGCACTTATTCAGTGTTTCACATTAAAGTAAATCATCAAATAAATGCGCTATATTTTAAAATTAGTTTAAATCAGCCAACACTTCCTTCCATGCTAAGGCGCATAAGTTGGTTAAGTTCAACAGCATATTCCATTGGTAATTCTCTTGCAAATGGCTCAATAAAGCCCATCAAAATCATTTCTGTGGCTTCTTCTTTTGTTAAACCCCTAGATTGCAAATAATACAACTGCTCTTCACTCACACGGCTTGTGGTTGCTTCGTGCTCAATGGTTGCATTGCCATTGTTAACAACATTAACAGGAATTGTGTCACTTGTGGACATTTCATCCAAAATCAAAGTGTCACATTCAATGTGTGCTTTGGAGTTTTTTGCCTTTTTATCAATGTGAATAAGCCCGCGATAGTTAACCGCGCCGCCACGTCTGGAAATTGACTTGGAAATTGTGTTCGACACAGTTTCTTCGCCCAGATGAATCATTTTTGCACCAGCATCTTGAATTTGATTGTTTGAAGCAAAAGCAATTGAAATTGTATAGCCTTTTGCCCCTCTACCCTTCAAAATACAAGCGGGATATTTCATATTAACCCCACTTCCAATGTTGCCGTCAATCCATTCCATTTGGCCCCAGTCCTCAACAATTGCGCGTTTTGTCACCAAATTAACAACATTTTTAGACCAGTTTTGCACAGTGGAATATCTGCATTTTGCACCCTTACCAACAAAAATTTCCACCACAGCTGCGTGAAGTGAATCTTTTGAATAAATTGGCGCTGTGCAACCTTCAACATAATTTAAATCTGCTTCGTCATCAACAATAATAAGTGTGCGTTCAAACTGCCCCATTCTTTCCGAGTTAATTCTAAAATAACTTTGAAGTGGTTTTTTAAGTTTAACACCTTTTGGCACGTAAATAAATGAGCCACCGCTCCAAACCGCAGTGTTAAGTGCAGCAAACCTGTTGTCATTAAAAGGCACAAGTGAAGTGAAATATTTCTTAAAAAGTTCAGGATAAAGTTTTAAAGCACTGTCTGTGTCTGTAAAAATCACTCCTTGTTCTTCAAGTTCGTTCTTTTTGCTGTGATAAACCGCTTCAGATTCAAATTGAGTTGTCACGCCAGCCAAAAACTGCCTTTCCGCTTCAGGAATGCCAATTTTTTCAAAAGTGTTTTTAATTTCTGTTGGCACATCTTCCCATGAAGACGACACATTTTTTGTAGTTTTTTTATAATAAACATAGTCATTGTAATCAATAAAACTTAAATCGGGGCCAAAATTTGGATTTTTAAAAGCCAAAAAACTTTGAAATGCTTTAAGTCGTATTTCAAGCATCCAATCAGGTTCTTGTTTATATGATGAAATTTTTTTAATAATTTCTTCATTTAAGCCTTTTTCAACTTCAAAAACATTGTCCGCTTTAGTGACAAAGTCAAATTTATAATCGCCAACAATGGAGTTTGCTTCATGAAAGTTTGAATTATTTTCCACCATTTTCCTCCTTAAGCATTTCTTCAACAGCTTTTTTAACAAGATCCCAACCCACAGTTGCACACGCTTTTCTTGCAGGATAGTTTTTAATGTTTTCAAACACAACGCCATCTTTAAAATCAATTTCAGCGTCGTAATCAAGTCCTGTTGCCATATTAATGAAATTGTTTGCAATATAAAGCGCTTGCTTTAATGATTTTCCTTTCAAAACACCTGTTAAAACTGAAACAGAAGAAACAGAAATTGAACAGCCAACACTTTTGTGAAAAATGTTTTTAATGTTTTTTTCCTCGTCAAGTTCAATTTGCACTTTAACATCATCACCACAAACAGGGTTTTTGGAATGAAAAATCTTTGGACCATCAACAAGCCCACTGTTAAGCGGGTTTTTATAATGTTCCAAAATAACTTCTCTATAAAGCATTTCTTTATCAAGTTTTAACATAATTTTTCCTTATTTAAAAAATTTATAAATTTGCTTTGTTGCAAAAATAAAATTATCAACATCTTTAAATGTGTTATAAAAACTCAAACTTGCCCTAAGTGTTGCAATTTCGTTTAAAGCATTGTTAACAAGGAGTGCGCAATGATTTCCAGCGCGCAAAATGATGTTAAAATCATCATACATTGTTGCCGCATCATGAGCGTGCACGCCATTCAAATTAAACAAAAAGATTGGCACATCTGGGTTTTTATTGTAAATCACAACGCCGTCAAGCTCGCAAAACTTTTTCAAAAAATATTCCTTCAATTCATTTTCGCGCGCTTCAATGTAATCAAACCCAATGTCTGTAATAAAATCAACAGCAGCACCAAGACCAATAATATCTCCAATTGGCAAAGTGCCTGCTTCCAAACGATGTGGCAAATCTTTTGTTTCAATTTGTTCAGCCACAACATCCAAAACCATGCCACCACCAAAGCAAACTGGGTCAATTTCATTTGCAACTGCTTTGTTAATCAACAATCCTCCAACGCCAGTTGGGGCAAACATTTTGTAGCCACTAAACACAAAAAAGTCAACATTAAGTTCATCTAGGTTAATTTTAAAATGAGCACTTGCTTGCGAGCCGTCCACCAAAATTGCAATGTTTTTCTGTTTGCAAACTAGCGCAATTTCTTTAATTTGAGTTTTAGTTCCAAAAGTGTTTGAAACAAGTGTAAGAGCAACAAATTTTGTTTTTGGTGTTAAAACCTTTTCAAACTCTTCTTTTGTTATATGTCCACTGTCATCAGTTTCAACAAATTTTAATTGTGCGCCTTTTTTGTTTGCAAGTGCAAGATAAGCCAAATAATTTGAATTGTGTTCGAGGCGAGAAATAACAATTTCATCCCCTTCTTTCAGCATTTTTTCCAAAAAGCCCAAAGCCACCAAATTAATGCCCTCTGTTGTGTTTTTTGTGAAAGCAAGTTCAAAATTGCTTGCGCCAAAAAATTGTTTAATTTTTTGGCGTGAAGTTTCCACTTTTTTTGTCACCTCATAACTAAGCCTGTAAACACCTCTGCCAGCATTTGCAGATTCAAATCTATTGTAATAATCAACAGCATCACACACAACTTTTGGTTTTAATGTTGAAGCACTGTTGTCAAAAAAAACAAGATTTTTCTTCTTGAAAATGTCAAAATATTTTTTAGGGTTTTTGTTTTTTTTCACGTTCCTCACCTCAAAAACACATTTTTTTCTTGTTTTTTAATGTTTTTTTTATTGTTTTAATTAAAAAATTAATTATTTTTCAATCAATTTAGCAATAAGTTCTGTTGCAATTTGTTTTTCATTTTCTGGTAAAACCTCAAACAATTTTGAAGCATAACTAAACACCAAAAGCGATGTTGCTTGCGCCTTGCTTAAGCCCCTGGATTGTAAATAATAAATTTGTTCTGGGTCAAGCCCACCCACTGCCGCGGCATGTCCTGCTTTAACATCAAACTCATTAATAATTAATTGTGGGTTAACTGTGGCAAGAGCACTTTCTTCAAGCAAAACAATTTTGCTGTGCTGGCCAGCATCACTTTTACCAAAGGATTTTTCAATTTTTCCAATTCCGTCAATAGTAATGTTTCCATGTCCATTAACCACGGCAATATTGTTCATGTCACTTGTTGTTTCGCGTGCCAAATGCGTAAGCATAATCAAATTTTTAAAAACTGTTTTTCCGCCAGCAAAAGCAAAAGTTTCAACATTAACTTGTGAGCCTTTCCCAAGCAAGTCACCATAAGTTAAATTCATAACATTAGCTTTGCTTAAATTTAAAAGCTTAAAATCAAAATTTGCGTCAGAATCAAGTTTGAAAGTGTGAGCAAACACATTGGATTCCCCGTCTTCAATATCTTCAAAAACAACATATTTTGCGTGTGAATTTGGCTTTGCAATCACGTTTAAGTGATAGTTAAGTTTAAGCTCACCAAATGAAACAACCTTTTCAAAAATTTCAATTTCGCTGCCTTGCTCAAACACAAGGTTTGTCTTATGAAATTTTTGTCCATTAGCCACAAATAAAATGTTAAGTTTTTTGTGCTTAAAATTTTTCTTGGTTGCAATGTTTAAACTGGAATTTAAAAATTCTTTGTTCAAAAATAAAATTTTGTCTGTTTTTTCTTCACTTGCAATTTCTTGTGTGGAAATGCTCAAATTTTTATCAACATTTTTCAAAAAAACTTTGCCATTGCACACCAAAATTGTGTTGTTTGCGCACTCTTTAAGCAAATTCAAAGCATTAATTTCTTTTTGGTCAAATTTATTTTCAAAATCAAAATTAAAAGCTGAAAAGTCTTTTTTCAAAAAGTTAGGCATTGTTAAATTTTCCATTTTTCACCTACTTTTTGTCCAAAAAATATTCATAACCAAATTCTTCAATTTTGTTAATTAGTTCCATTCCGCCAGTTTTCACAATTTTGCCGTCAATCATAATGTGCACAAAATCTGGCTTAACATAATCCAAAATTCTTTGATAGTGAGTGATGATTAAAAGCGAAGTGTCTTGTGGCCTTTCCTTGCTTAATGCATTTCCCACAATTTTAAGTGCGTCAATGTCAAGCCCGCTGTCAATTTCATCAAGCACAGCAAGGCGTGGCTTCAACATAAGCATTTGCAAAATTTCATTTCTCTTTTTTTCTCCGCCAGAAAAACCATCGTTCAAATAACGATGTGGCAAGTCTTTTCTCATTTGTAAAACTGAAACATTTTTGTCAAGTTCTTTAATAAATTCAACCGTTCCAATTTTTTCTTGTCTAACCGAGTTAACCGCAGTTTTAATGAAGTTGGAGTTTGTCACCCCTGGCACTTCTGCAGGGTATTGCATTGCAAGAAAAACACCCTTCCTTGCACGCTCGTCAACTTCTTTTTCAAGCAAGTTTTCCCCGTCCAAAAGCACTTCTCCGCCAATTACTTCAAATTTTGGGTTTCCCATAATTGCAGAAGCAAGTGTGCTTTTTCCAGTTCCGTTTGGCCCCATAATTGCATGCACTTCTCCGCTGTTTATCTTTAAGTCAACACCTTTCAAAATTTCTTTCCCAAAAGCATTAACAAGTAAATTTTTCACTTCAAAAACCATTTTGCCCTTCCTTTTGGCAAATTTGCACTTAAATATTAAAGTATATCAAAACATCTTTCGATGAAAAGTTTAATCAAAGGCAAATTGCCAGACATGATGAAAAATATAACCCATTTCATCACATTAAACAAACAAATTTTAACACAATGATTCAAATTAATCAATTCATTTAAACTTCAATATAAAATTTTTAAACATAAATTATAATATATTTAAGAAATATGATATCAAACTCATCAAAATTCACATAAAAAAACACACGCTTCAAAACAAAACGTGTGCATTTTTAAAAATTTAACGCATTTCAAAATCAAATTTGTGTGCAAAAACTGTTGCAGTAAAAAAATCACTTGCTTTAAAAGCATAATCACATTGTAATTTTTTTAATAATTTTAACAATTTCGCTAAGTTTTTCGTCATTATGTGTGTTTTTATCGTCAGAAGCACACAATGTTAAATGAGAAGTTAAAACGCTTGCGTTAACATTTTTCAAAATGGAAATTGTGGCAAGAAGTTGGTTTGAAACATCAATGCAATTTCTTTCTTCTTCAAGCATTTTAATAATTCCTTCAATTTGCCCTTTTGCCGTCTTCAAATTTTTAATTTGGCTTTTTCTTTCCATTTTTTCTCCTAAATCACAACTGCTCTAAAGCCAGCTTGCAAAATTTTCTCAAGCAAAACTTCATCACTAACTTGAGTGTGCATGGTAATTAAAACAAGTTCTTTTTCCATGTCAACTTCTGCACTCACTCCTGCAAGTTGTTCAAGTGAGTTTTCAATTTTTGCTTTGCATTCCAAGCAATCAATTCCAAAAACTTTAACCAATTTTTTCATAGCCACTCCTTTCGCATTATAAAACGTATTGACATTTGCCAATCATATTGTATAATACTCACACACCCTATGGGGGTGTTGTAATGATATTTTAAAACTTTAAAATATTATTGTCAACAAAATCAAACTTAAAAAACACATTAAAAAAATTTTTACAACTTAATGAAAAAATAAAGGAAACATTATGAACTATCACACAAACAACAGCCATGTGGAAAGCGCAACTCTTCTTGTGAAAAACTTGGCAAAAATGACAAATTTCTACACTCAAATTATAGGCTTAAAACAAATCAGCCAAGCAGAAAACCAAGTTAATTTGGGGGCTGGAAACAAAATTTTGTTAACGCTTAAAACGCATAAAAATGTCACATTAAAACAAACTCCAACTCAAGGGCTTTATCACATTGCATTTTTGTTGCCAACAAGAGAAAACTTGGCAAGAATTTTATACAACTTAATGATAAAACAAGTTGAATTCCAAGGGTTAAGCGATCATGGTGTCAGCGAAGCAATATATCTTGCCGACCCAGAAAACAATGGCATTGAACTTTACGTGGACAGAGTGCGTGAAGAATGGCCATTAAACGAAAATGGCGAAATTGAAATGTTTACAGAAAGACTAAACTACGTTTCACTTCTCAGCACTGTTAAAACACCTGGTTTTAATGGTTTTGATGACGAAGCAATTTTGGGGCACTTGCATTTAAACGTCAGTGAAATTAAAAACCCAACAAGTTTTTTTGTTAACTTATTAAACTTTGAAATCCAACAAAACCTTTACGACACCGCTCTTTTTGTTTCAACAAATAATTACCATCACCACATTGCATTTAACACTTGGAGTTATTTTGCACCATTGCAAGAAGAAAACCAAACAGGTTTAATCTCCTACAAAATTAAAACAAACAAAGAAAGCCTTGAAAAAATTGTTTCAAAGTTAACTCTAGCAAATTATGAATTTAAAATTGAAAATAACATGCTCACAACAAAAGATACAAACAACACCACAGTTGAAATTTATTATTAAAAGCAAAAACTTTAAAAACATAAACACAAAAAAATAGTAAACTCGACAAAACAAAAATCACAAGCCAGCATAATTTGAAGAAGACAAAAAAAAATTACTTTTGCTTTTAACTGTAAAAAAATTAAAACAAAAGCAAATTAAATAAAACAAAATTACATTTAAAAAACACATTTTAACGCAAAAAATGTGTTTTTTTGTGCATTTTTAATAAATTTTTGCATTTTTTTAGCAATTTTATCAAAATTATAAACTTTTTAAAACACAAAAAGGTTTTTATGTCGAAAAAAATTATTAACACATAATTTAAAAATTTTGCCAAAAAATAACAAAAAAAGTTAATTTTAGGAGCAAACAAAATGAAAACAAAAAAATCAAAATTATTAGTTATTGGCATTCTTCTTTTTGCCTTTATGGCTATATCAGCACCAAAGTTTAACGCAGTTGCAAATGCAAAACAACAAAAAATTCTCCCCGGCAAAATTGTAGTTGTGGGCGAAGGACAAATTGAAAGCAAGCCGGACAACGCGCATTTAAGTTTCACTGTGCAAACTGAAAACGCAACACTTGCCGAAGCAGAAAAAGAAAACAAAGAAAAAATTGCAAACATAAAAAACAAACTCACTTCGCTTGGAGTTGAACAGCAAAACATCAAAACAACTTCTTTTTACGCAAGCCAAAAATTTTCCTACGAGGAAAAAGAGCCAAAAATTGTTGGCTATTGTGTAAACAACACAATAAGTTGCAAAATCACAAATTTGGATTCCGTCAACTCTGTAATTTCAGGAATAATTGAAGATGGCGCAACAGCATTTAATGGAATAACTTTTGTTTCCTCTCAAACTGTTTCACTTTACAATCAAGCGCTTTCCAAAGCTGTTGAAAACGCAAAAGAAAAAGCCGCAGCATTAACTGGGGATGATAATCTCATTTTAGTTAAAATCATTGAAGAAAAATCACACATTTCAAACAGTTTTAAAACAATGTCATATTCCCAACACACTGAAGACCAATCTTCAATTTTTGAAGGCCAACTTTTTGTTAAAGCAAGCATAACCGCAGTGTTCGACACGCAAAAAGATGAACAAGCCATCACCTCTTCAAGCCAAAACACATCCTCACAACAAAAACCAAAAAGCACAAGGCAAATTGTTAAAGAAAATGAAAGCCAAACACAAAACAACAATGTTGGAAAACACAAATATATTAAAAACACCTTTGGCGATAAATTTGTTTCAAACCAAACAATTCAAAACCTTGAACAAAACTCTTTAAACAATGAAGTTGAAGAAATTTGCACAGAGGAAACAAACACAAATTTAACAGAAAACATCTGCACAGACAACTCAAACATATCACAAGAAATCTGCACAGAGGAAAACTTAAAACTCAACATTGAAGGCGCATTTATCAATGAAACAAAAATGAATGATGAAACAGCCCCAAGTTCTTTAAATAACACTGAAAACGCAAATAACACACAGCGCGAGGAAATCATTTCAAAAAATTTCACCTTCACGCCAAAAGAAGTTTAATCTTAAAACTATAAACAGATGCACAACGAAAAAATATGAAAAATTTGAACCTCGTTAAAAACAAAAAAATGAACTAAATCTTAAGTGAAATAGTTCTTTTTATATTATAAAATCTAAAATTATTTTACTTGTTTGCCATTTTCAAAAGTTTGGTTATATGTAATGAGCCCATTTTTATCATATCGAATCCAAACACCATGTTTTTTGTTTTCTTTAAAGTTTGCGGTTTGCCACAAAACACCCTCTTGGTAATAAAATTTCCATTCCCCTTCCATCATTTCATTTATAAAACTGCCTTGTGCTTTAATTATTCCATTT
>JBMNOM010000032.1:0-11148 GCA_050943075.1 Christensenellales bacterium
TTAGGTATTTCAATTATATTTATTTTTTTAATTATTAATTTTAATTTTAAATTAAATTTTGTTATTTGTTTTGCATTTTAAATGTGCAATTTTTTTTGTTTTTTGGCAAGGAGTTTTGTTTTTTTTGTTAAGCGTTTTTTTGCACAATCACACAAAACAAAAGTTGGTTTTTCTGTGTGTTTGTTTAAACTTTATGTGCCCATTTGTTGCAAACTTTGTTGGGGATGTTGTTCAAAAAATGCACTTAAAATTAAAAATAAAAAAACCACTTTGAAAGTGGTTTAAAATTTATGCTCTTTTTCTAGCTCTTTTTCTGGCAGCTTCAGATTTTTTCTTTTTAGCAACACTTGGTTTGAAATATGCTTCTTTCTTTCTGATGTCGCCGATAATACCGTCTTTTTGGCATTTTCTTTTAAAGCGTTTCAATGCACTTTCCAAGCTTTCGTTTTCACCAACTTTAACTGTTGTCATTCCTCTTTCACCACCTTTTATGTTAAAAATTATGTTCAAATTATAATTCATTAAACCCATAATGTCAAGGCTTTGCGCTTTAATTTTTTCTTTTTTTTGGCAAATTTTATTTGTGTTTCATTTGTTTTGAAATATTGCTTTTATTATATTATAATTATTATGATACAATGCTTGATATATGCGAGTTTTAAATTAAAAGGAAAGACAAATGCTTTCAAAAGTTTTAAGTTATGGTCTTGATGGAATTGAAGGTTTTTTAGTGACAGTTGAAGCTGATTTATCAAGAGGCCTTCCAAGTTTTGATATTGTTGGTCTTGCAGACACATCTGTTAAAGAAGCAAAAGAAAGAGTTCGCTCCGCAATTAAAAATTCAGCACTTGAATATCCAATTAACAAAGTGACAATTAACCTTGCACCAGCAGACACAAAAAAACAACGTCCAATTTATGATGTTGCAATTGCTGTTAGTTTGCTTGTGGCAAGCGGGCAAATTGTGTTTAAAAACAAAGAAGACTTCATCTTTTTGGGTGAGCTTTCTTTGGACGGCAGCATTAAGAAAATTAATGGTGTTTTGCCAATTTTAATCAGTGCAAAACAAAAAGGGCACACAAAGTTTATAATTCCAAAAGAAAATGAAAAAGAGGCAAGTTATATTGCAGGAATTGAAACTTATGCGCTTTCAAGTTTGGAAGAGTGTGTTAAATTTTTAAATGGACAAATTGGAATTGAACCAATTGAAACACGCGGATATGAAGAAGTTAAAACCGCCAAAAAAACAGAAACTGACTTTAAGTTTGTAAAAGGGCAAAAAAGTGCAAAAAGAGCGCTTGAAATTGCAGCAGCAGGCGGGCATAATGTCATTATGATTGGCCCACCAGGAAGCGGAAAAACTTTACTTGCAAAAGCATTTGCTTCCATTTTGCCAGAACTCACTTTTGAAGAGGCGCTTGAAGTGACCAAAATCCACTCTGTTGCCGGCAAACTTTCATCTGCTGGAATAATTGCAACAAGGCCATTCCGTGCTCCGCACCACACATCAAGCAAAATTGCTTTAACAGGTGGTGGCAGGGTTGCAAAACCAGGCGAAGTGAGCCTTGCACATAATGGCGTGCTTTTTTTGGACGAAATGCCAGAATATGACAGAAGCACACTTGAAACTTTGCGCCAACCACTTGAAGATGGTTTCATCACGGTGTCACGCGCTGAAAACACATTCACATATCCGGCTTCATTTACACTTGTTGCAAGCATGAACCCTTGTCCATGTGGGTTTTATGGCAGCGAGAAAACAATTTGCCGCTGTTCTCCAAGCCAAATTCAAAAATACTTAAACAAACTTTCTGGGCCACTTATGGACAGAATTGATTTGCACATTGAAGTTGACTCGTTAACTTATGATGAATTAAACTCAAAAACAGAAGAAGAAAATTCACAAACAATTAAGCAAAGAGTGGATAAAGCAAGGCAAGTGCAACTTTCTCGTTTTACAGGCAAAAAAATTTATTCCAACAGCAAAATGGATGTGCCATTAACAAAAAAATTTTGTGCACTTGATAAGCAAGGCGAAGATTTGCTTAAAATGGCTTTTGAAAACCTTAATTTAAGCGCAAGGGCAAGAGATAAAATTTTGAAAATTGCACGCACAATTGCTGACCTTGAAGAAAGCGAAAACATTTTGCCGCAGCATATTGCAGAAGCAATTAGCTATCGCTCACTTGACGGAAAATTTTGGGCTTAAAAACATTTCAATTTAAGGAGATTATAATTGGAATATTCAAAACAAGAAAAAATTTTAATATGGCTTTCAAATTTCGAGCATTTACAAAGCGCAAAAGTGCATGCATGCCTTGAAAAGTTTGGCAATGCTGAAAACTTGTATGGCGCAATTTTAAATTGCGATGAAACAATTAAAAAAGTTTTTGGAAGCACATTTAACGACATTTTTAAAAACAGTGACTGGGATTTTATTGAAAGTTTTATTAAAAACTTAAATAGCAGCGAAGTTTATTGCACAACAATAATTTCCAAAAACTATCCAAGCCGCTTAAAACAAATTTACAATCCTCCAATTAATTTATATTATAAAGGCGACATTTCATTAACCGAAGGCAGAGCAATTGGAATTGTGGGAACACGCAATCCAACCTCTTATGGTAAAACAATCACTTATGATTTTGCAAGCAATTTGGCAAAAGCGGGTTTGGTTGTTGTTTCTGGGCTTGCAATGGGGGTTGACAAAATTGCTCATCAAGCAACACTGGAAGCAAAAGGCAAAACAATTGCAGTTTTGGGAAGTGGATTTAATTACATTTACCCAGCCATAAACAAAAACTTGGCGTTTGAAATTGAAAAGAAAGGGCTTTTAATCAGTGAATATCCGCCACAAACAACACCACAAAAATTTAATTTTCCATTGCGAAACAGAATTGTGGCAGGGCTTTGCGAAGGCGTGCTTTTAACCGAAGCAGGCGAGAAAAGCGGCACGCTTTACACAAAGGAATATGCTGTTGAAGAAGGCAGAAATGTTTACGTTGTGCCGGGAAATGTTAACAGCGTTATGAGCAAAGGCACAAACAACTTAATAAAAAACTTTCAAGGCATTTGCGTGCTTGAGTTTGAAGACATTTTAAAAGATATGAACATTCAACCAGTTAGTAAACAAGAAGTTTTGCAACTGACAATGGAAGAAGAGCTTATTTACAGAATTGTTGAAAAAGAAAAAACACATTTTGAAGAAATTGCAAATAAAACTCAAATTCCTTCAAAAAACTTAAATAGTTATTTGACAACTATGACAATTCGTGGAATACTTAAAAAGCTACCAGGAAATTATTACTCAATTTAAAGTTAACCTTAATTTACTTAATTTAAAAGGAAAATAAATGAAACTAGTTATTATAGAAGGTCCCGGAAAAAGAGATACAATTAAAAAATATTTAGGCTCTGGCTATGAAGTTTTTGCCACAAAAGGACACATTAGAGATTTGCCAGAAAAAAGTTTTGGTGTTAACCTAACAACTTTTGAACCTGAATATCAAATTATGAGTGACAAGCAAGATGTAATTAAAACACTTAAAAATCTTGCCGCAAAAGCCGAGGAAATTTACCTTGCAACTGACCCGGATCGTGAAGGGGAAGCAATTTCTTGGCACATTGCAAACATTTTGGGCCTTGATATGGCAAAGAAATGTCGTGTTGTTATTAATGAAATTTCAAAAGATAGTGTTTTGAAAGCAATTGAAAACCCACGTGCAATTAATTTGGATTTAGTTAACGCGCAACAAACCAGAAGAATTTTGGACAGAGTTGTGGGGTATAAACTTTCTCCAATCATCAGCAAAAAAATTCAACCAAAATTAAGTGCAGGAAGAGTGCAAAGTGTTGCTTTGAAACTTGTTGTGGAAAGAGAAGAAGAAATTAGAAACTTCAAACCACAAGAATATTGGAACATTGCTGCAATGGTGAAAAGTAAAAAACAACCACCAGCATTCAAAAGTTATTTAATTTCATATAAAAACAATAAAGCAAAGCCAAAATCAAAAGCAGAAAACGACGAGATTGTTGCACATTTGCAAGGCAAAGATTTTGTTGTTAAATCAATTAAGAAAACAAAAACAAAATCAAAAGTGCCAGCGCCATTCACAACCAGCACAATGCAACAAGACGCGCTTAACAAATTGGGCATGAACCTTAAAAAAACATCTTCTTGCGCACAAGCGCTTTATGAAGGTGTGGAACTTGGAAGTGAAGGAAAAGTGGCGTTAATCACTTATATTCGTTCAGACTCCACAAGAGTTGCACCACAAGCGCAATTTATGGCAAGGGAATACATTTTGGAAAAATATGGCAAAGATTATGCACCAGCAAAATTTAATGTGTTCTCTCAAAAAGAGTCTTCACAAGATGCCCACGAAGCCATTAGACCAATTTCGCTTGCATACACACCAGAAAAAGTTAAGGCATTTTTAACCCCAGACAATTATAAGTTATACAAACTTATTTTTGAAAGATTTGTTGCCAGCCAAATGACACAAGCAGTTTACAACAACGTGATTGTGGAAATTGAAGCGGGGCAGGCAACTTTCAAAAGCGTTGGTAAAACACTTGAATTTGCTGGTTGGACAGCAGTTTATGCAAGCTATATTGAAGAAGACAACCAAGACACACCAGAAGAGCAAAAGAAAATCCCAGTTTTAACTGAAGGCGAAGTTGTTGACCTTGTTAGCCTTGACTATGAACAAAAGTTCACAAAACCACCAATTAGATACACAGAAGCGTCACTTGTTAAAGCAATGGAAGAAAAAGGGATTGGTCGCCCAGCAACTTATGCGCCAACAATCACACTTCTTGCAAACAGAAAATACACAGACAAAGACGGCAAGTATTTAATTCCAACCGAACTTGGAGAAAAAATTACAAAATATTTAAACGAATTTTTCTTAAAAGTTATCAATGTTGAATTTACAGCAGGAATGGAAAACAAACTTGACGAAGTTGCTGAAAACAAAGCAGAATGGAAAGCTGTTGTTTCAAAATTTTGGAACTTCTTTAAGGAATTAATTTTTAAGGCAGATAAAAGTGAAGTGACATACAAAAAAGAACCTGTTTTAACAGAAGAAATTTGCGAAAAATGTGGAAGTAAAATGGCACTTAGAACTGGCCCCTATGGTGAATTTTTGGGGTGCAGCAATTATCCAACTTGCAAAAACACCGTTCAAATTAAAAAGCCAGAAAAACACGAAGGTGTTTGTCCACTTTGCAAAAAACCCACATTAATTAGAAAAACCAAAAAAGGCACAGAATACTATTCTTGTTCAGGATATCCAGATTGCAAATTTATGAGTTGGGAAAAACCAACTGGGCAAATGTGTCCAACTTGCAACAAGGGCTTTTTAACTGAAAAGAAAAACATTATAAAGTGTTCTGAATGTGACTATAAACATGAAAAGCACAGTTAAAATTATTGGAGCGGGCCTTGCAGGCAGTGAAGCGGCGTTGTTTTTAGCAAACAAGGGCATTAAAGTTGATTTGTATGAAATGAAGCGCATTAAAAAAACTCCAGCGCAAAAACTTGAAAACTTTGGCGAACTTGTTTGCTCTAATTCTTTAAAAAGCACAGACGACTTAACAGCAAGCGGGCTTTTGAAAAAAGAGCTTGAACTTTTGGGGTCTTCTCTTTTGGAAATTGCAAAACAAACAAGTGTGCCAGCAGGCAGTGCTTTGGCGGTTGACCGCGAAAAATTTGCTTCGGAAATCACAAAAAAACTTGAAAACAATAAAAACATTACAATTCATAATGAAATTGTTGAAGAAATAAATTTTGACGAACCAACAATTATTGCAACAGGGCCATTGACAGATGAAAAGTTGTTTAATTCTTTGCAAAAATTCATTGGCAATCAAAATTGCTATTTTTATGACGCAATTGCGCCAATTGTTGCCGCCGAAAGTTTGGATTATGACAGAATTTTCACTCAAAACCGCTACGATAAAGGCGAAGAAAACAGAGAAGGCGATTATTTGAATTGTTCAATGAACAAAGAAGAATACACACTTTTTTACAATGAACTTATAAACGCAACACGCGCGCCACTTAAAGACTTTGAAAAAGTTTTTGAAAGTTGCATGCCTGTTGAAGTTATGGCAAAACGTGGGCAAGACGCACTTAGGTTTGGGCCAATGAAACCAGTTGGGCTTTACGATGAAAAACGCAAAGAAAAACCTTATGCTGTTTTGCAATTAAGAAAAGAAAACACACAAGGCACACTTTACAATTTGGTGGGTTTTCAAACAAACTTAACATACCCAGAACAAAAACGCGTGTTTGGGTTAATTCCAGCACTAAAAAACGCAGAATTTGTTCGATATGGCCAAATGCACAGAAATTCCTACATTAATGCACCAGAAGTTTTAAACGAGTTTTCTGCTTTGCAAAAAGCAAACAACATTTTTGTTGCAGGGCAACTTTCTGGCGTGGAAGGGTATATGGAAAGCATTGCAAGTGGGCTTTATTGTGCAATTCAAATGCTGCAATTAATTAATGGTAAACCACAAGTTGCTTTAAGTGAAAAAACTGTGCTTGGCGCAATGATGAAATATATTTCCAGCACGCCAATCACATCTTTCAGCCCAATAAACTCAAATTTTGGCATTGTTTATTATGATGGCGATTATATTAAAGATAAGAAATTAAAACGAGAAAAAATTAAGCGAGATGCTTTGGAAGAAATTATTAAATTTAAGGAGAAATTAAATGGAATTTAGAGGAACAACCATTTGTGCTGTTAAAAAAGACGGCAAAACAGTTATTGCTGGCGATGGTCAAGTGACAATGAGCCAAAGTGTTATTTTTAAAAATAATGCAGTTAAGGTTAGAAGAATTTACAATGACCAAGTTGTGATTGGTTTTGCAGGTTCTGTTGCTGACGCTTTTAGTTTATCCGAGCGTTTTGAAGAAATGCTTAACAAATTTAGCGGAAACCTTTTAAGAAGTGCGGTTGAACTTGCACGCCTTTGGAGAATGGACAAAGCTTTGCGTCAACTTGAAGCAATGCTTATTGTTGCTGATAAAGACAAATTGTTAATCATTTCAGGAACAGGTGATGTCATTGAACCACAAGACGACATTTGCGCAATTGGTTCAGGCGGAACTTATGCGCTTGCTGCTGCAAAAGCATTGAAAGAAAACACAAATCTTTCCGCGCGTGAAATTGCAACAAAAGCTTTGCTTATTGCAAGTGACATTTGCGTGTTTACAAACAGCAACATAATTGTTGAGGAGGTGTAATATGGACTTAACGCCAAAAGAAATTGTTAAAGAACTTGATAAATACATCATTGGGCAATCAGAAGCCAAAAGAGCAGTTGCAGTTGCACTTCGCAACAGATACAGAAGAAGCCAACTTCCAAAAGAATTGCGCGATGAAATCACACCAAAAAACATAATTATGAAAGGGCCAACAGGGGTTGGAAAAACAGAAATTGCAAGACGTCTTGCAAAACTTGTTAATGCTCCTTTTGTTAAAGTTGAAGCAACAAAATTCACAGAAGTGGGCTATGTTGGCCGTGATGTTGAAAGCATGGTGCGTGACCTTGTTGAAGCGTCATTAAGGCTTGTGAAAGACGAAATGATTCACAAAGTGGAAACAAAAGTTAAACCAATTGTTGAAAAGAAATTAATTAAACTTATCTTGGACGAAAAACGCAAAGAAAACCCAGAAAAAGATGAAAACGAAGTTCAACTTGAAGTTGAAAGTGGGTTTGTTAAAGGCGAGTTTAAAAACTTCATAGTTGAAGTTGATGTTGCTCAAAATGCAAAACCAATTGGAATGATTGCAGGCGGAATGCCAGAGATTGACCTTGCAGGAATGTTTGATAGTTTTTTCCCAAAACGCACATTAAAAAAGAAAATGACTATTTCACAAGCGTATGAAATTTTGATGCAAGAAGAAAGCGATAAACACATTGACCTTGACACAGTTAACCAAGAAGCAATTAAAAAAGCGGAAGAGCAGGGCATTATTTTTATTGACGAAATGGACAAAATTATTGGTAAAAGCGCTGCAAGCAGCGGGCCAGATGTGTCAAGAGAAGGCGTTCAAAGAGATATTTTGCCAATTGTTGAAGGAAGTGTTGTTGCCACTAAATATGGTAATATTAAAACAGACTTCATACTATTCATAGCGGCTGGGGCATTCCATATTGAAAAAATTGAAGATATGATTCCAGAACTTCAAGGCAGATTTCCAATTAGAGTTGACTTAAAATCTTTAACAAAAGAAGACTTTAAAAACATTTTAAGTCAAACCAAAAATGCCATAACAATGCAATATGCCGAACTTTTGAAAGTTGACAACATTACATTAAGTTTCACAGAGGACGCACTTGATGAAATTGCACTTATAGCCGAACAAGAAAACGACACAAGCGAAAACCTTGGCGCAAGAAGATTGCACACAATTTTGGAACACTTGCTTGAAGATATTTCGTTTAACGCAAGTGGTGACCACCCAATGCTTGAAATTGTGATTGATAGGGCTTATGTTCAAAAGACATTCTGCCAAACCAAAAAGAAATACGACCTTAAAAAATATGTGCTTTAATTCAAATTGCAAAATTTTAATGAAATAGATAAAAAACAGGCAACTGTTTTTTATTTTTTTGCTTAGGCAAGGGTAGGCAAAATAAGTTTGACAAAATGTTTTATGTTGTAATATAATGTAGTCACTAATGCAAAAACCGCATTGGGGGTTGGTTGTTGTCAATTTTCAATGCATATAAAAATTTAAAACAAGCATTATATTTTAATGTTGTTTTAAAACAAGTTTAGCATACATAATGGAGGATATAATGGAACTTATTAATGAAACTCAATTTCAAGAAAAAGTTTTAAACTCAGATAAATTGGTTTTGGTGGATTTCTTTGCAACATGGTGTGGCCCTTGCCACATGGTTGCTCCAATTTTGGATCAAATTTCAAAAGAATCTGACGGAAGCTATGAAATTTATAAGGTTGATGTTGACGAAAACGAAAGTCTTGCAAGAAAATATGGAATTATGAGCATTCCAACAATGATACTTTTCAAAGATGGAAAACAAGTTGACAAAGTTATGGGCTTCAGACCAAAAAACCAAATTGTTGAAGTTCTTAACACAAATTTAAAATAACATAACTTTGCATTAGGTTGTTATGTTAAAAACACTTCTTTTTTGAAGTGTTTTTTTGTTTTATATTTTATTTTTTGTTTAATTAATTTGTTAATTAGTTTGCTTTTAATGATAAAATTTTGTCTTATTTTAAAAATTAATTATAAAGTGTATAATTAAGATTATAAATAAAAACAGTTGTATTGACTTAAAAGCAAAATTGTGCTAAAATTCTTTTAACAATAAAAAGGGAAATTATGAAAAAAGTTTATTTAGATAACGCAGCAACAACATACACTTCAAGTGAAGTTCTTGCTGAAATGTTGCCTTGTTTTAATGCAGCATACGGAAATTCAAACAGCACACATTCTTTTGGCAGAGAAGCAGAAGAAATTGTGGACAGGGCAAGAGACAGAATTGCAAAAGCAATTGGCGCAGCAAAATCAAATGAAATTTATTTCACAAGCGGTGGCACAGAGGCAAACAACTGGGCTATTTTTGGGCTTGCAAGAGCAAACAAAGCAAAAGGCAAACACATCATCATCAGTGCCATTGAACATGACTCTGTTTTACAACCAGCAAAACAACTTGAAAAAGAAGGCTTCCAAGTGACAATTTTGCCAGCTGACAGACAAGGTGTTGTTTCACTTGCACGTCTTTTGCACGAAATTAGAAAAGACACAATTTTAATTTCAATTATGTCAGTTAACAATGAAGTTGGAACAATTCAAAACATTAAAGCAATTGGTAAAACAGCAAGAGAAAATGGCATCATTTTCCACACAGACGCAACTTGCGCTTTGGGTGCATTAAAACTTGATGTTGAAGACATGGCAATTGACGCTTTAACAATTTCTGCCCACAAAATTTATGGGCCAAAAGGAATTGGTGCTTTGTATGTGAGAAATTCAGTTAAAATTGAAAACTTGCTTTTTGGTGGGGAACATGAACGCGGCAAACGCGCGGGCACACTTAACACACCAGCAATTGCGGGTTTTGGGAAAGCTGTGGAAAACGCAACAAAAGACATGGGCGCAACTGTTCAAAAACTTAAAGTGATTAGAAATTATTTAATTACAAAACTTACAAAAGCAGTTGAAGATGTTCAAGTTAATGGACATCCACAACAAAGCTTTCCTTCAATCATCAGCTTAACTTTTGAAAGAGTTGACGGAGAATCTTTAACCGCACTTTTGGATCTTGAAGGTGTTAGTGTTTCAACTGGTTCTGCTTGTGCTTCACACGCAATTCAAAAATCTCATGTTTTAAAAGCAATTGGGCTTTCCGACCAAGAATCTCAAAGCACAATACGAGTTTCTTTTGCAAAATCAATCACAAAAGAAGAAATTAACTTTGCAGTTGAAAAAATTGCAGAATGTGTTGCAAGATTAAGAAAAGTTTCACCACTCACAAAAGCAGGAAGGAGATAATTATGTTTAACGAAGTTGTTTTAAAATATTTCACCGACATGGAAAATGTTGGCCGAGTTAAAAACTCCAATGCAGTTGGAAAAGCAAAACACGAAAATGGCGATATGATTAACCTTTACTTAAAAGTGGAAGAAACTGGCAATATTAAGGATGCATCTTTCAAAGCTTTTGGTTCAGTTGGCATAATTGCAACAGGGGCATTGCTTTCAACCTTGCTTAAAGACAAACACATTAAAAGCGCTGTTGAAATCACAGAAGAAGACCTTGCAAGCGTTTTTGGTGAAGATTTTGGCGAAAGAAGATATGTTTTTACACTTGCACTTGAAGCACTTTCACTTGCAATTAAAAACTATTACGAAAAACTTGAAAGCGAAGACGAAGAATAGGCAACAAGTGAAAATACATATAAAAAATTGAGTTTAAATAAATTAAAAAACACAAATTAATTTATAACAAAAATTAAGAAAGGCGAGTTTTGCCTTTTTTATTTTTTTTAATTTTCTTTGAGTTTGTTTTTTTTGTTGTTTGTTATTATTTTTATCTAACATAACCATTCATTTTTTTGTTATTTACAAGTTGTGTTAATGTTTTTGTTATTTAT
>JBMNOM010000033.1:0-10343 GCA_050943075.1 Christensenellales bacterium
CCAAAAGTTCGTCTTCGTCAAGAATTTCCAAACATTCTTCAAGTGAAAGTTTTTTAATTGGATCAAGGCTTAAAGCATCATCACTGCCGCTTGCACGCATGTTTGAAAGTTGTTTTCTTTTGCACACGTTAACAACAATGTCTTCACTTCTTGGGTTAATTCCAACAATCATTCCTGAATACACTTTTTCGCCAGGAGTCACTAAAAGACGTCCTCTTTCTTGTGTGTAGAAAAGGCCATATTGCACTGCTTCGCCGTCTTCATAAGCAATAAGCATTCCGTGGTTTCTTCTTTCAATGTTGCCTTTAAATTCTTCATAACGCAAGAAAATGTTGTTCATAACACCATTACCTTTGGTGTCGGTTAAAAATTGGCTTTTATATCCAAACAAACCTCTTGCAGGAATTTCAAATATAAGGCGCATTCTGTCTTTGTTTGGTGACATTGAAAGCAAATTACCTTTTCTTGAGCCAATTGCCATCATAACACTTCCCACATTTTCTTCTGGAACGTCAATCACCAATTTTTCAATAGGTTCACATTTTTTGCCATCAATTTCTTTAAAAATAACTTTTGGCATGCTAACTTGAAATTCATAGCCATCTCTTCTCATGTTTTCAATCAAAATTGAAATGTGCATTTCCCCACGGCCAAGCACGCGGAAGCAATCTGGAGAATCTGTTTCAAAAACTTTCAAACTTAAATCTTTTGTTGCTTCTTTCATCAAGCGTTCTCTTAAATGGCGGCTTGTTGAAAACTTTCCTTCCTTGCCAGAAAATGGGCTGTTGTTAACCAAGAATTGCATTTCAATGCTTGGTTCGCTGATTTTCACAAATGGAAGAGGTTCTTTAAACTCTCTAAAACTAATGGTGTCGCCAATTGTCACATCGTCAATTCCTGTGATGATAACAATGTCGCCAGCAAAAGCTGTTTCAACATTTTCTTTTTTAAGCCCGCTGAACTCAAACAAAGATTGCACTTTGCCAAAATGTGATTTGTTTGCATCAAAGTAATTTGAAATTAAAACAGTTTCGTTAACTTTCAAAATGCCTTGTTCAATTTTACCAATCACCATTTTTCCAAAAAAGTCGTTTTGTTCTTGTGCACTAACAAGCATTCTAAATGGCTCTTCATAATCAGTTTTTGGTGCTGGAATGTGGTTTAACACAGTTTCAAAAAGTGGAATAAAGTCTGTTCCTTGTTCATCAAGTGAAAGTGAAGCAACACCTTCTCTTGCAGAAGCATAAACAACAGGGCTGTCAAGTTGTTCATCTGTTGCGTTAAGGTCCATTAAAAGTTCCAAAACTTCGTCAACAACTTCTTTAACTCTTGCGTCTTTTCTGTCAATTTTGTTAACAACAATAATCACTTTAAGGCCAAGTTCCAAAGCTTTTTCAAGCACAAAACGTGTTTGTGGCATTGGGCCTTCGTAGGCGTCAACAACAAGCAACACACCTTCAATCATTTTAAGAACTCTTTCCACTTCACCGCCAAAGTCGGCGTGTCCTGGGGTATCCACAACGTTAATTTTTGTGTCTTTATAATAAAATGAGGCGTTTTTACTTAAAATTGTAATACCTCTTTCTTTTTCCAAAGCGTTGGAGTCCATAACTCTGTCTTCAACAACTTGATTTTGTCTAAAAACTCCACCTTGCTTAAGCATTTCATTCACCAAACTGGTTTTGCCGTGGTCAACGTGGGCAATAATTGCTATGTTTCTAATATCTTTCTTTTGCATTTTTTTCACACTTTTAGTTAAATTTATTTTTCACTATTTAAAGTGAATTTATAATAAAATTTCAAACTTTGCAAGTATATCACATTTATTATAAAAATTAAATATGTTTTTTTAAGTTTTCAAAAAAAATTTTGGGTTGAATGTTTTTAGCACATTTTAATTTACACAACTAAAATTATTTTATATAATATTTTGCATATTATTTTGAAATTTTTAAACACAAGAAAATTAAAACAAAATGCTTGCACAATTTTAAGAAAAACATTGACAAAGTTAAAAAAATTGTATATATTAGTTTAGGATTTGTGGTGGAATTAGCTCAGTTGGCAGAGCGCCAGATTGTGGCTCTGGAGGCCGTGGGTTCAAGCCCCATATTTCACCCCATAAATCAAAAACCACTAAATATAGTGGTTTTTTTGTTATTTTATAAGCAAAAACAACATTTAGGCAAAAATTAGGCAACAAAGTTGTTTTCTTTTCCAAAAAAACACCTTGCAAAATGAGGTGTTTTTTAATGTATTTTTTATTACAAACGTAAAAGCATTTACGAAAGTTTAAGCAATAACAAAGTTAAATTCAAATTCAACTTCAAGTGCCAAAACAACAAAAGTGATTGTTTGGCTTGTTTGTAAATTCACAACCAAAACTTTGCCTTCTAAATAAAAGTTTTCATTGCTTTCATCCCAGTTTTTAATTGTGATAAATTCATTAATTAAAGCGTTTGTTTCATCTTGCAAACGCAATTGAAAAATGTGCAAGCCCGCACTTAAATTGATTGCGTTTTTATTGTCAGAACTAAATTCTTCAGCGCCTTTTATTAAAACAAGTTTATAAACCTTTTCTTCTTCCTCTGGTGGCAAAACTTTGTTTACTTTAACAATAAATGTTTTAAAAATATTTTGGTTGCCAACAAGTTTAACAATAATTTCAAATTCACCACAATTCAACGCGGTTAATGTGCTTGTTGTTTCATCAAACAAAAAGTTTGTGTCGTGAACAATTTTAAATTCTTTGTTTAAAGCAAAGGCAGGCAAAATGTTAAAAACTTCAATTTCAACACTTTCATTTTCAAAAAGTTCAACTTTTGAAAGCATTTTGCCATTAAGTTTAAAATCAAAACTTTGTGGCTTAATTTCTTGCACAACAATTTCAAAAGTTTTGTCGTAAAACAAAACAGCTTTGGATTTTATTGTCACACTTGTGCTGCCAAGCTTAACTGCAGAAAACACCCCATTTTCATGTGTGACATTGTCATTTGACAAAACAACTTGCCAGTCGGAATTAAAATTTAAAATTCTTGCTGTGTCAAAAATCATGTTTTCATACGCTTCTTGTTTTGCGTTGCTTAAAAGGTTCAAAGTTAAAATGTCATTTTCAAACATAAAAGCTTTTTCAAAATTAACATCTAAATTGTTGTTAAAAGCTTGCGAAGTGTTTGAATAAGTTAACGAGCCAACTTGAATTTTAAAAACACCACTTTCAAGCAAATTAAATTCAATAACTGCTTGTGTGTTGTCTTGCCCACTAACAACAGCAGAAACAATGTGAACATTTTCAGTTGCCACAAAATTTTTGTTTAACAAACTGAAGTTTGTACTCACCTGCAATTTATAATTTTTGTAATTACCTCCAGCATTAAGCCCAGAATAAAAAACACCTTCATCAAACTCAAGCATATTAAAAGCAATAAACGCTTTTGAAACAGTTATGTGAATTTGCTTTTCAATTGATAACCCATCATACTCCGCTTTGACATAACAAACAACACTTCCGCTTGAAAGCGCTGTGAGTGTGAAATTGCTAACAGCAACAACATCATTTTTTGGAAGGGTTGTTGTAATTACGGCATTTTCATAATTACAAAAAGCATAAAAAAGTTTTTCCTCACCCTCAACAAGTGTTAAGGCTTGAGGAACTGTTAATGTTATTTCCTCTCTTTCATCAGCAACAACTTCTGGGTTTGTGTGATAGTTTGCGGCATCTTCTGGGCGCAAAGCAAGATATATCACTCCAACACAAAGAGCACCGATCAAGCAAAAAATTAAAACTGTATAAAACGCCTTCATTAATTAAAATTAGTTTAGCAAAATTGGGGTTTTTAGGCAATTAAATATCAAAAAATGGCAAAAATTCTGTATTTTTTGCCATTTTTTATAAAAATTTATCACATATTGCATTGTTTTGTTGAATTTAATTTTATTCTAACAAGTTTTATTTATCATAATAAAAAGTTTCATAATCTATGTTTTTTGGTGAAAATTGCAAACTAATTTTTTGTTTTGAAAACACAATAAGTGCTGAAACAAGCCATGCAATTAAACAGGCAGAAAAAATATTAAACTCCAAAAAAGCTGATTCCAAAGTTTCAAATTTAACCAAATGGAAAATTATGTTTCCCAAATTAATTCCAAAAAACAAGGAAGAAAATGCTGTTTGAAAATTGTTTGAATTAAGCCCAACCACCGCCCCTAAAGAAACAGCCAAAAAGATGAATGGACTGATGACAAATGTGTAGGTGTCAAATTGCCCAAGGCTGTAAAGAAGTGTGACTAAAGTTGATAATAACAAGGAAAAAACAAACCTTGAAAAGTTTTTAATTTTAAAAAGCAAAACAACGCTAAGAAACAAAGGAAAAACTGTCTTGTCAAAGTAAACTTCTGTGTTAAAAATTGCAACTGGTGGCAAAAAAACACCAACAATAAACCCAGCAATAATTAAAAGACAAGCAAGCTTATTTATTTTTAATGTTTTTAAAACGCTTTCTCCAACGCCAAACGCAATTAAAATGAAAAGTGTGCCAAGCACAAGCAAATTAACGTTCATGAAAAAACTCCTGCTTTTTATTGATAGTTTTCTCAAAAGCAGAAGTTTTATGCGTTTAAATTTGCATTACATTTGATTATTTTCAGCGGTTTTTGCGTTTAATTTTTTTTGCTTTTTATTGTGTGTTTTGTTTAAAACAAACTTAATAATTTCACTTATTGGCAAAATTAAAAATGCAAATGAAATTGAAATTGCCCATTGATACAAACTGAGTGAGGTGAATTTTAAAATTTGATTAATTGGTGTTGCAACAACAGCAACTAAAAGCAAAACGCCAACAATGAAGGCAAGGTTTCCAAACTTGTTTTTAAATGGGTTATTTGAAACAAACGAAGTGTTGTATTTTGCAGAGTAAATATAGAAAAGTTGAATCATATTAAGGCAAACAAATGCCATGGTTGAAGCAACAACATTTTGTCCTGGGAAAAGCTTGGCTGCAAAGAAAAACGCACCCAAAACCAAAATTCCTTGCGACAAACCAGAGAAAAGAATTGTTAAAACATTAATTTTTGAAAAAATTGCTGGTTTTTCTTGTTTTTCCATAATGTTTTTCTCGGCTGGTTCAAAACTTAAACTGATTGAAGGCAAAGTGTCTGTGATTAAGTTGACAAACAAAATTTGAATTGGCAACAAAAATACAAGTTTTGGGAAGAAAATGTTTGCAAAAAAAATTGCAATAATTTCCGCAAGATTTGCACTGAACAAAAATCTTATTGTTTTTGTGATGTTTGCAAAAATCTTTCTGCCCTCTTCAACCGCAATAACAATTGTTGCAAAGTTGTCGTCCGCAATGACAATGTCGGCCACGTCTTTTGTTATTTCTGTGCCAGTTATGCCCATTCCCACGCCAATTGACGCTTGTTTTAAGCTTGGCGCGTCATTCACACCATCACCTGTCATTGCTGTCACTTTTCCAAGTGTTTTAAAGCCTTGCACAATTCTCACTTTGTTTTCTGGGCTGACACGCGCAAAAACATTAATTGTTTTAAGTTTTTCCAAAAACTCTTCATCATTCATTTTGTCAATTTCAACACCAGTTAAAACTTGGCTTTCTTTTTCCACAATTCCAGTTTGTTTTGCAATTGCAAACGCTGTCACAGAATGATCGCCTGTAATCATAACTGGACGAATGCCGGCTTTTTTGCACTTTTCAATTGCTTCTGCAACTTCTTTTCTTGGTGGGTCAATCATTCCAATAAGGCCAACAAACACCATATCTTCTTCCCAGTTGTCGGTGTTTGAGGTTTGCTCTTTTGAAATGTCCTTAAAGCAAAATGCAAGCACTCGCAAAGCGTCACGACCAAACTTGTTGTTTGCTTTTTCAATTTGTTTTTTTTCTTCATCATCAAGTGGCAAAATTTTGTTGTCAATTAAAATTTTGGAACAAATTTTTAAAACAGAGTTAATTGCGCCTTTGGAATAAAGTGTGTATTTGTCTTTTTTAACATTTAATGTTGTCATTAGCTTGCGGTTTGAATTGAAAGAAATTTCAGCCACACGCATATTCTCTTTTTCAATTAAATGTTTTTGAAAACCCTTTTCTTGAAAAAATGAAACAAGTGCTGTTTCTGTGGAGTCGCCAATAAGTGCGTTTCCACTTTGTTTTGTGTCGTTGCAAAGCATTGCAATTTTTGTTAAACTTTCAAATGCTTTGTTATTCTCCACAAACTCTGTTTGGTAAATTTTGTTGTTTAAGTAAAGATTTGTGACAGTCATTTTGTTTTGTGTTATTGTGCCAGTTTTGTCTGAACAAATCACTTCGCACGCGCCAAGTGTTTCCACTGCTTGCAGTTTTTTAACAATGACATTGTTTTTGGCAAGAAGAGAAACTCCAAAGCTTGAAATAACTGTGATTACAGCTGGCAAACTTTCAGGAATTGCTGCCACGCAAAGTGCAACAGCAATTAAAAATTTTTCAGTCAGTTTTTGTTCTGGGTGCAAAAAGAGTTCAAGCACAAAAGTTAACGCAGCAACAACCAAAACAGAATATGTGATAACCTTGCCCACTTTTTCCATGTTTTTTTCAAGATGTGAAAGTTCTTTTTTGTTTGTTGTCACAAGTGTTGCAATTTTGCCAATTTCTGTGTCGTTGCCAATTTTAACAACTAAGGCTTTTGCCCTGCCATTTGAAATTAAAGTGCCTTTAAAAAGCATATTTTTTCTGTCGGCCAAGGCAACATTTTCTTCTTTGATTGCTTTTGCTTCTTTGTAAACCCCAGTGCTTTCTCCAGTGAGTGCAGCTTCTTCCACAACAAGGTTGATACCTTCAATTAAAAGTGCATCAGCAGGCACAATGTCGCCAGACTCTAACAAAATGACATCACCAATTGCTAAAAGGCTTGTTTTAATTTTAACAATTTCCCCATCACGCAAAACAAAACATTCACTTTGTGACAAATTTTTAAGTTTTTCAAGCGAAGCTTCTGCTTTTGCTTCTTGAATATAACTCATTGTTGCGTTCAAAAACACAATGCCCACAATTAAAACAACATCAACAAGGTCGGAATAATTTCCTTCAATTAAAGTGATGACCAAAGAAATTGCAGCAGAAACCAAAAGAATAATTATCATCAAATCTTTAAAATGTGAAAAAAATTTTTTAAACTTACTAACTTTTTCTTGTTTTGCAAATTCATTCAAACCATAAAGCTGGTTTCTTTTTTGCGCCTCTTCTTGCGACAGTCCATTATGCGAAGAATTCAATTTTTCAAAAGCTTGATTTGCAGTTAGTGTGTGAAAGTGTTTCATCTCTTCTCCTATGTTGATGTTTTATTGCTATTATTGTTTATTTGACTATATTTTATATAATTTATTTAAAATTTGAAATTAATAAAGCACAATTTCTTTAAAAATTAAAAAAAACAACCCTTATTAAGTGTTTTTTTCAACTTTTAAAGGGTTTTTTAATTTTTTATTGTTGTTTGGTTAAATTTTATAAATCTCTTGATTTCACATAAACATTTAAAAGCACTTTTTGGCCAAGCATTTTTTCAATATCAATTCTGCTTTTTGTGGCAATGTTTTTAAGCATTTCTCCACCTTTACCAATCACAATAGCTTTGTGAGAATTCTTTTTAACACTGATGTCGGCATCAATTTTAACAATACCCTTGCCTTCTTTAAAGTTTGTAATTTGAATGAAAATGCCGTGTGGAACTTCTTCATTAAGCAAAAGCAAAGCTTTTTCTCTGATGATTTCTTCTGCCAAAAACCTAACAGTTTTGTCTGTGTATGTTTCGCGATCGTAGTAAAGTTCGTCTTCTTTCATTGGAATTAAATATTTTTTAATTTCTTCCACCAAAACATCAAGGTTTTGATTTTTTCTTGAAGAAATTGGCAAAATCATTTTAAGTTCTTTAATTGCGTTAAACTTGTCAATTAAAGGATATGTTTTGTCAAAGCCAGCAAGGTCAATTTTTGAAAGCACTAAAATAACATTCATTTCTTGTGCTTTTTTCTCAATTGTTTCAAATTCTTCTTTGTCAAAAGGCCTTGTTGCGTCAACCATGTAAAGCACCAAATCTGCTTCACTCATTGCACTGCGAACGCTTTTCATCATGGCTTTGCCAAGGTCGTCTTTTGTTTTGTGAATTCCCGGGGTGTCCACAAAAACAATTTGAAAATCTTCTTCATTTAAAATTCCCAAAATGTTTTCACGTGTTGTTTGTTTTTTTGGTGTCACAATGGAAACCTTTTCGCCAATTAAAGCATTTAACAATGTGCTTTTTCCTGCATTTGTTTTTCCAACAATGGAAACACTCACACTGCCTTTAAATTCATTTGTCATCTTGTCACTCCAATTTTTTCAAGCACTTTTTCGCAAAGTGCTGTCATTTTTTCTTCATCTTCTTTTGTTTGGTGGTCAAAGCCCAAAACATGCAAAAGCCCATGCACAGAAAGAAATGAAACTTCTCTTAAAAAAGAGTGTCCATATCTTGTTGCTTGCATTCTTGCAATGTTTTCACAAATAATCACATCGCCAATTTCCACCATACCTGTTTGTGGGTGTTTTTCCGCTTCAATGATTTCTGGTGTTAACCAAACGCCAAGTTCAAAGTCAATAAGTGGGAAAGACAAAACATCTGTCACTTTGTCAATTCCACGTTTTTCATGGTTCAATTTTTGCATTGCGCTTTCGTTCACATAGCCCAAGTTAATTGTTATATTTTCGTCATTAATTTTCAAATCTTTAAAAATTTCTTTGTAAGCTTTTTTAATTTTATGTTTAAGCCAAATGCCTTTCATGTTAATAAAATTAATTTTCATAAGTTGTAGTTTCTTCCTTTAAGCAATATTTTTAATCACTTCAAAAACATATTCCACATGCGTGATTCCGCTGTTTGAAGTGACTGTGAAATACTCTTTGTTTATTATGTCATATTCTTCCACCAAGTGTAAAGCCTTTTGCTTTGCTTTTGCAAAAATTTTGTCTTTAACGCTTTCAAAACTTTCCTTCACTTGCACGCTGACAGTTTCTTCCAAAACAATTTTTTCCCTGATTATTGGCAAGAAATTGTTGTTTGAAATATTAACTCGTGTTTTGGTCACTTCATAACTTGTAAAAACATTTTCTGGCATTTGGGGCATTAAATTTATGTTTAAAAAAAATAAATTTGTGTGCGTATATTTTTTTCCTGTTTTAACTGTTTCAAATCTGTTTTCATAATGCACCTCTCTGCCCACAAGCCACACTTTTGCCGTGATGACAGCATTGGCTTTAACAATTTTTTTGTTGCCTGAAGAATCAATGATATATGGCTGCACCAAAACATCGCCTGCTTTAACAATGTCGCCCACTTTAACCATTGGCGTGCCTTCAATAAGTTCAATGCTTGTAATTTGCCCGCTTTGAAGTGCAATTAAAGGTTTTAAGTCTTGCGGATTGTCATATTCACCCGCGCTCATTTTTTCTTTGATGCTGACAATTAGTGTGTTGCCTTTAATGATGACACTAACCAAACCAACTTGGTCAAAACTCTTCATTATATTCTCTTCAATTTGTTTTGTCTTTATGCTTTTTTTGTTAGAAAAAAAAGAAACATTGTTTTGCTTTAAAACACTTTCAATTTGGCTTTTTTCAAGTTTTTCAAGCCCCAAAATTTGCGTGTCTAAAATGAAGTTGGATGTAATTAACACACCAAGTAAACCACAAAAAAGCCCAAAAATAACTCCCCAGTTTTTTAAAACAAGCAAAATTTTTGATAACAACCCAAATTGCTGTTTTTCCAAAATTTCAATGTTGTTGTTTTTCAAAAATTTTTCAATTTTCTTTTCTGTTTTAAAATTTATTATAAAAGTGGATTCTGTGTGGCTTTTTCTGGATATATTAAAAATTTTTTCTTCCTTTGCCAAAGAAGAAAAAAGCCTTTCCTGATTAACGCTTTTAATTTTAAATTTAACTCCACCCCAAATCATTAAAGCACCTCAAAAGTTTTAATTTTGCCACAAATTGCCACAGTGTTTTGAGTGAGTTCTTTAAGTGCAAGGGCTTCACCCAAAACAACAAGCACACCACCCTTAACTTTTAAACTGACATTTTCTTCAGAGAGTTTTAAAAGCCCTTTATGTCCTTCAACATACAAAAACTCGTTGCCCATTAAAACAACATTAAAGTTTTTTTTGCGGTCTTGACTTAAATTAAATTCTTTTTTCAAACTTTCAAAAAAATTAAACAACCAAAACCCCCTGAAAATTAAATTAATTATTACATATAATTTTATGCTGAAACAAATTGTAAAATAACTTAAAATGTTTGCCTCTTGCTTTAAATAAAAAAAGAACA
>JBMNOM010000001.1:0-48550 GCA_050943075.1 Christensenellales bacterium
CTAAGGAAATTTTAAACGAGATTACCGGATCAAACTTACAAGAAGTTTTAACTGAATATTACAAACTTATTAAGTTTGACAAGTCAATTAAAGAAGAAGATTTTAATAATCATAAAAACAGTGGTGGCTTAATTTTATATGCAATTAATAATATCATTGATAAGCATTCACACGAACAAGCTCAACACTTTCAAAACAGTGCGCGCATTGCAGCACGTTTTGCAACCGAACTTAAACTTAACATTCAAGACAGAAGAAATTTAATTTTGCTTGCAAAATATCACGACATTGGCAAAATTAATGTGGACAAAGAAATTTTGAACAAACCGGGAAAATTAACACAAGAAGAATGGGAAATTATTAAAAAACACCCAATTCATTCCTACAACATTTTGAAACCACTTAACTTTATGAAAGAAGTTGCAGAAGGTGCACTTTGTCATCATGAAAGATACAATGGAAATGGCTATCCAAACAACCTTAGAGGAGAGGAAATTCCTCTGCTTGCAAGAATTATTTCCATTGTTGACACCTACGAAGTTTTAACAAGTGGAAAAGTTTATAAACCCGCTGTTTCAGTTGAAGAAGCACTTAAAGAATTGCAAAGATGCGCAGGCACTCAATTCGACCCAAAACTTGTTGATTGTTTTGTTAAATTCATTTTGAAAGAACATAATAAGGAACAAACAAAATAAAAAACATTAACCAAACAGCAAATCACTTGCTGTTTTTTTCTTGCAATTAATTAAGCAAAAATGACAATTAATAAAAATTTTTTAATTTAATCCTTATCATTTGAAAATTAATCAAAAACTTTAAAAAAACAAATATCACAATTAATGATATTTGTTTTTTGTTGTTTCATTTTTAAGCAAAACTTACGTTGTCCAAGTCCATGGATTGCTCGCCTTCAGCATCAACAACAAAGTCAATTCTCACACCTGTTGCATCAATTGGCGCAGGCGTGGTGTATATGGTGAAAAACTGAAAACTTCTGTCGCTATCAGACAAGTCTTGCTGCCTAACCATAATCTCCGCCCCAAGAACATCTCCACCTGGGGTTAAAAAGTTTACAGTTGCCACAAAGCCAACTTGCGCTCCTTCACCATGAGCAAAAAATGAAAATTCATAAATACATCCTGGCGTGATGTCTTCAATAACTTGTGTTAAAATTCCATCATCTTCAACGTTAACTGCTGATTCTCCAGTGTGCACTCTGCCTTGCTGAGTCACTTGTGAAATTGCAGCTGGCGTTGTTGAAGTCCAACCTGTTGGAATATCTCCTGTAAATAATTCCATTCCACCATTAACAACAAGGTTTCCCAAAAATGGACAAGCGCTTTCCCCAGTTGCACCAGTGCTTCCGGTTGCACCTGTGGCTCCAGTTGCTCCAGTTGCACCTGTGGCACCAATTGCTCCAGTGCTTCCGGTTGGCCCGGTTGGGCCTGTAATTCCAAATCCAGTTGGCCCTGTTGGACCAGTTGGCCCTGTTGGACAAATTATGCAGTCTTGACATGGTGTTTTAATTTTGTCTTCACAAGGTTTAAATTTATGACAACGGCAATGGTTAAAATCTCTGTTGCAAACATTGCATCTATTAATACAAAACATCTTTCTCTCCTATTAAATGACACCATCAAAAGAAGGGCAAAAAAAACAAAGGGTGTCACACTTCATTTTATGAATTACAGCAGCATAAAGTTATGCTAATTGTAAATAAAAACATTATTAATGTATAAAACCTTTTGTGCGTGTCAAAAATTAACACCATGAAAACAATTTGGGAAAACAAAATTAAAAAATTTGATAAGCTTAATCAAAACATTTCTTGCGACACCCTTATCATTGGTGGCGGAATTGCTGGAATTTGGTGTGCTTATAAATTAACAAAAGCTGGGCAAAAGGTGTGCGTTTTGTAAGCGAACAGAATTGGAAGCGGGGTGACAGCTGGTTCTTCTTCAATTTTAACCTTTGCGCAAGAACTTTTGTATAACACATTAATTAATAAGCACGGAACAGACACCGCAAAGCAATATTTATCCGACACACAAAAAGCAATTAAAGAAATTGTGCAAGTTGTGAAAGAAGAAAAAATTAATTGCGATTTGCAAGAAACAAATTTTGTTTTATACAGCACAAAATTGTGTGGGGCAAAAAAAATTGTTAAAGAAAAAAAGGCTTTTGAAACACTTGAGTTGAATTTGGATTTTGTAAGTTTAACAGAACTGCCCCATCAATCCAAAAAAGCCCTTCTTGCAAAAGGCTCATTTTTGCTTGACCCCTTAAAACTAATGGCCGGCCTTGTGGATTATTTGGTTAAAAATGGCGCACAAATTTTTGAACAAACTTTTGTGACAAGCCAACCAGATGGCAAAATTTTAAAAATTGACAACAATACAATCCATGCCAAAAACTTCATTGTGGCAACTCATTACCCTTTCATTAATTTTCCTGGGTTTTACTTTTTAAAATTGTATCAAAGCCAAAATTATACAATTGTGTTTAAACCCTCACAAAAACAAGAAAGTTTTGCACTGAACACAACTTACGAGTGTATTGACAAAAATGGCTTTGAATATCGCAGAGTGGGAAAAAACATTTTGTGTTTGGGTCCAGACGTGCGCACTGGCAAAAAAACATATCACAGCAAATATAGAATTATTGAAGAGCATTTAAAAGAGGATTTTTCAGAATATAAGGAAATCACACGTTTCAGCGCGCAAGATTGCATCACTGCAGACCAACTTCCCTATGCCGGCCTTTACAGCAATTTTTTAAACAATGTTTATGTTTTGACAGGTTTTAATAAATGGGGAATAACAAATTCATATATAACCTCAAGCGTGGTTTGCAATATGATAACAAAAAAAATAAGTGGAACAAAAAACATATATGCACCAGACAGAAACAACTTCTTTGCATCAATAATTCAAACAGTTAAAAACTTGGATGTCGACATTGCAGGCTGGGGTGAAAACTTAATTAGTTTTGACAACAAAAAAATTGCAAGAATTAAAAAAGGCCAAGGTGCAACTGTTAAAATTAAAGGAAAACGCGTTGGAATTTACCGTGATAAAAATAACAAACTTCATTGTGTAAGTGCAACTTGCACACACCTTGGTTGTGCATTAAAATGGAACAAAGATGAAACAAGTTTTGACTGTCCTTGCCATGGCTCACGCTTTAACACCAGCGGCAAAGTGCTTAACAACCCTGCATTTGAAAACTTGAAAAAAATTGATTTGGAAAACTAAAACAAGGCCACGATTTCATATGATTTAAGAAAACTTTAATAAAAACAATAAAAACCCGCAAAAAAATGCGGTTTTTTCATTAAAAAAATTAAAAAATACTTTTAACAGCAAAACAATATAAGTTTGAAAAATAGCTTATATTTGTTAAGTAAACAAAAAAATGATAACAAATTTTAAATATGATATAATAAAATTATGGAAGAAAAAAGAATTTCAAACACATTGTTATTACAGCAAGACGCCCTGCAAGCAGTTTATTTTTTACTTGGCAAAATTATTGTGCGTAAGATAAATAATGATATAATTAGAAAAAGAATAACCGAAGTTGAAGTTTACAAACAAGACGATTCCGCTTGCCATGCTTTCAAAGGCAAAACAAAAAGAAATGCACCTCTTTTTGGAGACGCTGGCACAATTTATGTTTATCTTTGTTATGGTTTGCACAATATTGTAAACATTGTCACAGGGGAAAATGGCAACGCCCAAGGCATTATGTTGCGCGGTTTAGACAACACTTTTGGAAGCGGAAAAGTGGGCAAAATTTTGCACGCAAATTTAAGTTTAAACTTTCAAAACATAACAACAAGTGATGAGCTTTGGCTTGAAGATGATGGCTTTATTGTTAATCCAAAAAACGTTATAACAGAAAAACGCATTGGCATTTCTTACGCAAAAGAAGAAGATCAAAACAAACTTTGGCGCTTTCGCTTGAAAGGCTTTTGAAGTAATTTTAAAATATTTAACAATAAAAAAAGATGCAATTTTTATTGCATCTTTTAATTTTTTAACAAAAGAACAGTGTTTTTTGCGTGTTTTTCTTTAATTTTTTTGTTTTTTTATAATAAAATCATAAAAAACACTATTTCACAGGTACTTGAATTTCAGTTAAAAATTCCTCTTCACTTTCTTTGTTCCAAACGCCGTCTATATATCTTTCTCTTGGATGGTCAATAATTTCATATCCATTTTTCTTAATGTATTCCAAAACAAAAGCATACGCCTGGCCAATGCTAGAATAACTTCCCTTGTGATAAATGCACACACTACTCACAGCATCAAGTTTTTTAAACTTAATTACATCGTTAGACTTTCCTTCTTCAATTACCGCTTGAGAATAACGATATTTAATGTTTTTGTCACGATATTCACCATCAAGATATTCTGAAAAACAATAATCAGGTTCAATGCATTTAATGTTTGGGTTTAATGCAAAACATTCTTGTGCGCTTTGCAAAATAAATTCGGTTAGTTTTGAAAAGTCTTCCAAAACCCCTTCTTTATAATACACAACAACTTCTGGCAACTGCTTAACAACAACTTCATATTTCATTTTTTCATCTCCCAATAAATAATTAATTTTTGCGAGCTTTACATTGTATTCATTAAGTGCCTTTTGCAAATCTTGCTTTTTTCTGTTTAAAGAAGCGTTAAAATCATTTCCTTGCATAATTTCCTTAATTTCCTCAATTGAAAAACCAATTTGCCTTAATGAAATCACTTTTGAAAGTTCCAATAATTTGCTTGAATCATAATAGCGATAACCATTAACATCCACATAAGACGGCAACAAAATTTTTTCTTTTTCGTAGTATCTTAATGTTTTAACCGTTGTCTTTGCAAGAGCGGAAAACTCACCAATTTTATACATTTTTAACCTCGCTGACTAAAGTTTATTCTATGCTCTAAGGGGAGAGTCAAGGCTTTTTTAAAACAAAAAAACAATTTTTTGAAAACTTTATGCTTCTTTTCAAAAACAATAACCCGCCACTTCATTTAATACTTTAATAATAACACATATAAAACAAATTCGCTTCTTAAGAATTAATTTAGCTTGCATTTTGTGTAAAGTGCTTTATTTTTTTATTTTCTGTTTTTATTTATATTAAATATTGCTCTGGTTTGGGTTGCTGGTTTGGGTTGCTTCATCAACAAAAACAAGGCGGGTTCTTCCCGCCTTGTTTTAAGTAAAGAAACCCTTTTGGGTTGATCTTTACACTTTTAATATGTGCAGTCAAAATTAAATTATTCAAAAAATTTAAAAATTTTCTTAATTCGTCCAAAATTTAAAAATTTGCACTAATTAAACTTTTAATAAGCATAAAATAGAAAAAAACATAGTAAAAACAAAAATTTAGTTAGAAAAACAATCATAAATAAATATCAATTAATGATTGACAAAAAGGGCAAAAATTTATATAATACTTTTGCTTTTTGCAGCATTAAATGCTGATGTGGCGCAGTCGGTAGCGCACATCCTTGGTAAGGATGAGGTCACGGGTTCAAATCCCGTCATCAGCTCCATTAAAAAGCCCCTTTGGGGGCTTTTTTCCTTTGCTTATCTTTAAGCAAAAGTGCAGACATTTTTTGTCTGCAAATGGAGCCTATCAGCGTTTACTTTCCAAATAATTACAAAAAACACAACTTTAGGGTTGTGTTTTTTCATATATTATTATTTATTTGCTTTAATTTTCTTTTCAGCCTTTGGCTTTTTTGCTTTGATTTTCTTTTCGGCTTTTGGTGGTTTTGCCATCTTACGGTTTGATTTTTCTGCTTTTTTGATTGCAAGTTTTTCAAGCTGTTTGTCGCTATTTGCAAGCATTTTTTTAATTTGTTTAACAAGTTGTGAGGCTTCTGTTTTGTTTAAAGGCTCGGCCTTTGTGTAAACCACATTTTCTGCTGTTTCAACCAAATTTCCAACTTCAAAAATTGCGTTTGGTTTACGCACTTTAAGTGCACCTTGTTTTAATTCTTCAAGTTTGTAATTGTTGTCGTATAAATCTGTTAAAGTTTTTTGAAGTGGTTTTTTTGTGCTGTAATTTAACGCTGCTCCACTTTGCACCAAAAACTTCATATTTGCTTTTTCTTGTTCTGCCAAGTTAACTGGCAAAAGCATTGGAATCCCTTTGTTTAAGCTTTCTGTCACGGAAATTCCGCCTGCTTTACCCACCAAAATGTCCGCAGCGCTCATAACTTTTGAAACAAAGTCAATAAAGCCATAGTTAAACACTTTGTGTTTTGTTTTGGCTGCTTTTAAAAGTGAATCAATTTTCTTTTTGCTTTGAGTGTCTTTACCATTCACAACCACAATTTGAAGTGGACGCTTAACTTTGAGAAGTTTTTTGAAAATTTTAACATTTTGTCCAAAACCGCCACCGCCAAACATTAAAAGAACAGTAAACATGTTTTGAGCAAGCCCAAGTTCTTCTCTGGCTTGGCTTTTTGAAAAGTATTCACTAAACTCTTTTTTAACTGGCAACCCAATTGTAATAATTTGCTCTGGCTTAAACCCTTTATAAATTAAATCTTCATACATCAATTCTGTTGGCGAAATTACTTTATCAATGCCAATTGATGCCTCCCAAAATGGATGCACAGCATAATCTGTGACAATTGAAATTGTTTTGGCAGGGATTGGGTAAATTTTTCTTAAATTTGATATTATAATCGAACCAAAAAAATGAGTGCATATAATCACATCAGGTTCAAAAAGATATATATCTTGTAAAAGCCCAGCAGATTCCTTAAGAATTGTGCTTTGTGCCGCCACTTTGTTGCGTTTTTCTGGGTCGGTTTTTTGAAACGCCCTGTAAAACATGTTGTAAATTGGCATTGCATATTTACATGCTGCCATATAGCCTTCGTTTATCACTTTTTGTTTAAGTAAAGGCGAATATTTTTTAAATAAGTCAATAACTTTAACTTTGTTGTTAGGATTTTGTTCCAAAAGTGATTTTATCGCTTTTGCAATTGAGTTGTGCCCTTCACCAGCTGTCACGGTCACAATCATGATTTTTTTCATGTTAATTCCTTCTTTGTCAAAATATAGTATATTTATTTTTATTAAAAAAAACAAAACATTAATTATTACAATCAACTTTTGTTTGTATGGTTTTGTTTATCAACAAATATATTGTATCACAAATTTAAAACAATGTTAACTAAAAAATTACACTAGAATAACAACCGATTTTTTTTAAAGCGCGAATATAGTCGAAAGGTAATTTTATGTCTTTTAAAAATGATTTCAAGTGCGCTTATTAGTTTATATTTTGCAGTTATACAATTATGTTTTTTGTGATAAATATTGGAAAAATTGTGATATAATTGAGTTGATATGAAAATTAAAATTGAAAGATTGGGAATTAATGGCGAAGGAATTGCAAGCCTTAATGACGGCAAAATTGGATTTGTTGAATACGCTTTGCCTGGCGAAGTTATTGAAGGCACAATTTACCAAAACAAAGCAAAATTTTGTAGGGTTAAATTAGAAAGTGTGGAAAAGCCTTCCAAGCACAGAGTGGCTGCTCCATGCCCTTATTTTGGCGTTTGCGGTGGTTGTGATGTGCAACACATGTATTTTTCTTACCAACTTGAATTTAAAAAACTTAAAGTGCAAGACTGCCTTAAAAAGATTGCAAAAATTGACTTTGATATTAAAGAAATTATTAGCGCAAACAGTTATAATTACAGAAACAAAGTTGTTTTTCCAGTTAGGTTTCAAGACGGAAAAACTGTTATTGGCTTATTTAAAAAACAAAGCCACCAAGTTGTTGAGATTGAAAATTGCTTGATTGCAGACAACAAAATTGTTGAAGCTTTTAAAATTATTAAAAACTATTTGCTTAATTCAAACCTTGTTGGGTTTAATGAAAAAACTTTGAAAGGCGATGTTAAATATTTTGTTTTACGTCATATTAGCAATCAAATTTTGTTAACACTTGTTTGCACAAGAAAAATTAATTTTGACAACCTTTATGCCATTTTAAAAAGCAATTTTGATGCTGTTGGCTTGTCAATTGTTGTTAGTGACAACAAAGATATTATGTCGGGAAAATATGTGCACATTGCTGGAATTGAAGCAATTGAACTTGAAGAGTTTGGGATTAAATATTCCATTGATAACAGAGGTTTTTTGCAAGTTAACAATGAAATTAAAACTTTACTTTACAAAAGTGTTCTGGAGCAAATTGAAAACAATGATATTGTGATTGACGCATACAGCGGCGCGGGGCTTATGTCTGCTATAATTTCAAAAAAATGCAAAACAGTGAGTGCAATTGAAATTAACAAAAGTGCGTGTGAAAGCGCAAAAAACTTGGTTGAAAGAAACAACATTAACAACTTAACAATTTACTGCGCAGATGTTAAGGAGAAACTTGGTGAATGCATTGAAAAAACAAGCAATCCAGTTGTTATTTTGGACCCACCGCGAGCGGGCTGTGAAAAAGAAGTTTTGCAAATTATTGAAAACAAAGCAAAGAAAATTGTTTACATTTCATGCGATCCAGCCACTCTTGCAAGAGATTTAAGTTTTTTTAAAACTTATTATAAAATTGACAAAATCACCTTGTTTGAAATGTTCCCTCAAACAAGCCATGTTGAAACTTTGGTTGTATTATCGCGCTTGTAATTTAATGATTAACCCACTGAGAAATATTTGATTTTAAGCAAAAAATGAGGTCTAAAACATACGCGCAAAACTATTCCCATGTCAAAAAACTTAAATTTAAGCGGAAGAACAAAATAAAAAGCAAGTTAATTAAAAGCTTGATTAAGCAAGAAAACTTGAATTAAATTTTTAAGGTTTGCTGTATTTATATTTCTTTTTTTAATTTATAAAAAAAACACCAGAAATTAAAAAAAGGCCACACAAATTTTGTGTGGCTTTTTTAAACTTTAAAACTAATTCACATAATTTATTATTGTTTTGTATAATTCAAGATTGTAAATGTCTGTTATTTCAATTAAAGTTGCAATTGAATCATCTTCATTTGTTGCCGCCGCAAATTGCATAAAGGCATTTTGTTTCACCCAGTAATTGTTTTCATATTCAGCTGTTCCGCTAAAATAGTTCCCAATAATACCGCCAGTAAGCTCTGCTTGTTGGCAAATTGCCATTGAAATGCTGTTTTTAATGTTTCCATTTGAAGTTGCAGCAATTCCGCCATTTGAAGAAATGTAATTGTTTGGGTTTTGTTCTGTTATTGCAATTATTGTGTTTTCAAAACTTAAGCAATTTTCAATGTATCCAAAACCAAAACCAGAAATTCCGCCTGCATAAGCAGAAGCAGTTTGAGAGTGGCTTTTTATGTCACCATCGTTAATGCTGAATTTAACCAATGTGTTTGTTTGTGCTTGCCCAACAATGCCTCCGCCACTTATTGTGTCTAGCCCAGTTAAATTGACATTGCCTTTATTAATTGTGCCATCCACAAGTGCGTTTGATAGTAAATGACCAACAATTCCACCCGCCCAAACTCTGCTGTTTGTGGAGTGTGCTGTAATCAACCCAAAGTTTTTTGATTTGTAAATTATACCTTTGCTCTCGTATGAAATTCCGCCTGCCATTAACACCCAGTTAAGCCTTTCATTTGTCACAGATAAATTAGCTTTATTGATGCAATTTTTAATTAAACCATTTTGGTCATTAAAGCCACAAATTCCGCCAACATCTTGATTAACTGCAGTTAAATTAACAAAATTTTTGCCATCTTCAACCCTGCCACTGTTAAAACCAACAATGCCGCCAATGAAGTGCGTTGATTCAATGTTTAAAGATGAGAATGTGATTTCATTTAAAGCTTTGTTTAAAGAACTTATTTTTACATCTTTGACAATATTATTGTTTTCGCCCACCAATAAGCCAAAATGTGTGTTTTCAGAGTCAAAAGTTATGTTTATGTTTGTGATAAACAAATCAATATGTTTTATAATTCCAAAATTTTCTTGCGCCACAAAACCAAAATTGCTTGTTGAAACAATTGAATCATAATTAACTTTAATATTACCATTTTTAATTACGGCATTTTGGTTTACATGGTTGAAAATTGGTTTGTTTGTTGTTATTGTGCGTCCATTTAAGTTGAAATGAGAAGAAAATGAAGAAATTGTTTGTGCTGCAGTGAAATCAATGTTTCGCATAAGTTTTATGTAAGCATTTTCCTTTTGAAGCGCCCTGTCAAAATCATCAACTGTGTAAATTTTGTAGGGGTTTTGCTGCGTTCCAGTGCCATATTTAAACTCATCAGTTGTGGCAAAAAAAACAACTGATGCCATTGCCAAAACAGCACCCACCAATGAAACAACAAATTTCCAATTTGAAAAACTGAAAAATTTATTTCTTTTTATCATTCAAACTTCCTTTTTCCTTATTTATATATTTAATTCTTTGTTAATTATATAACACATTAAAATTAATTTGTTAAATGAATAACAGCAAATTTGCAAACAAATTTTAATTAATTATTTTAATTGTTTAAACGCTTGCTCGATTACATTTTGCAAATCCGGCTTGAAATTTGTGTTTTCGCAACTTAATAAAAGCAAATATTCAACATTGCCATCTCCACCAACAATTGGTGAATGCGTGAGATTATTAACATAAAAATTGTGTTCGTTCCATTTTTTAATCACTTCATAAAGCACATCATAATGCACTTTTTTGTTGTTTATTATGCCTTTAAATTTTTTGGCAATGATCGCTCCACACTCAAACTGTGGTTTAACCAAACTGATGATTTGAACATTTTTGTTTTGATAGGTTTGTTTTAATTTTTCCATCAATAACTTAGTTGAAATAAACGAAACGTCAATTACAATAATTTGAGCGTCCTCAATAATTTGTGGGGCAATGTTTCTAAAATCTGTTTGCTCGTAAAGAGCAACTTTTTTGTTTTCTTTAATTTTTTTGTGAAGTTGGTCTTTGCCAACATCAATGCAAACAATTTTGCCAACATTTCTTTGCAAAAGCACATCGGAAAAGCCGCCTGTGGATGAACCAATGTCAACTGCATTTTTGCCCTCCACATCCACGCCAAAAAAATCAAGTGCTTTTTCAAGTTTATATGCGCCCCTTGAAACATATTTGGTCACTTCGCCTTGAATTGTGATTTGGTCGGCTGGATTACAAAGAAATGACGCTTTTTTTACAACATTGCCATTAACCAAAATAACACCATCTTTAATTGCTTTTTGCGCTTTTTCTCTGCTTTCAAAAAAACCTTTGGTTTTTAAAAAGTTGTCAAGCCTTTCCAATTTCGCCCTCCAAAATTGTTTTTTAATATGTTAATTATACCATAAAATGAAGATTTGTATTAAATTAAAATGTTTTTAATTTTAGCAAATTTGCAAATTTTGGTTTAATAAGACACTTAATTTTTAACTTGGTATTGCAATTGTGTTTGTTTTGTTTTATAATTGTAACATAGGAGAATTGTAGGTGCTTTCATTTAACAAAGATGGCAGAATTGAAGTGAAATACACTGATATTGCAGACACTTTTAAAGAAACTTCTAGGTTTAACTACACTGGCGGCAAGCTTAACTTTTTGTTTGAGTTTGGTGGCAAAGTTTTTTATTTTAAAGCCAACGGGCTTTACACTGAAGACCAAAAAGAAGTGCTTGCAACCATTGCTGGAAAACCACTTAACACAAAAATTAGCAAACCTTTACTTGCAACTTTCACAGACAAAGACGGCGCGGTTTTCGATGGCATTCTTTCCCCTGATTTTGTTAAAGACAGAAAAAACACAGAAGTTGTTCCCTACACCAAAATTATTACAGACCACAACAAAGTTTATGTTATTCAAAGCGTGGAATACATAATGAGCGCTGTTAAAGAATTTGCGAAAAACAATAAATTGACAATTGACGCTAATCTTGTTAACGATTTGAAACTGCTTGCCTTTTACAACTTTGCAATTGGCCAACAAGATTTTAATTCATCTAACATTGAATTTGCAATTACAACTGATGAAAATGGCGTTAAAACAATTTCCTTGTTGCCTACGTTTGACAAAAGCATTAGCCTTTTTAACAAAGTTGATGGCGCGCTTGGAATTATGTATATTTCCAACGTGCTTGTTGAAAAAAGACCAGAACTTGCTGTTAATGACTTATACTATTTTATGACACTTTCAAGAGAAGAACATGACCACGGCCAACATTACAGAATTTTACATGAACTTGCTTTTGAAATTGGAAAAAACCCTGTTTTGGAAAAAGCATTTATCGCTTACGCAAATTTTGATTTTGAAAAAGAAATTGGAAAATTTGAAAACACAACTGGTTTTAAATTTGCAGACAAACACAAAAAACGCGCAATTATCTTCTTTAACACAAACAAAAAAATGTTAACTGCAACTGTTTTAAGACATAATCCAAGAATTAAAGCTGCTTTTGATAAAACAAAAACTAATGATAATTTGATTGAAGACAACACAATTCAAAATGAAGTAGGCTTTTAATCGCTTAAAAAATTAAAACAAAAACAACTTGGTTGATTCCAAGTTGTTTTTTTGTGTTAAACATTTTGTTTTTGTTTTGCAATATTGCTTTTAATTTTTCAAATTTTAATTTACATTTACTAACTTTGTTATTTTAAATTTTAACTTAAAATAATTAATTTTTTTAATAATTTAATAAAAAACATATAAAAAACGCTTAAAAACATAAAAAAAAGTGAATTTTACTTCACTTTTTTTAAATTTTATTTTTTAATCATTTTTATTGATTATGCGTTATCTGCATTTTTAAGTTCAACTTCCACAGGCATAATTGCTCTGTATTTTTTGAGCCCTGTTCCTGCTGGGATGAGTTTACCAATGATGATGTTTTCTTTAAGACCAGTTAAGTTGTCTGTTTTACCTTTGATTGCTGCATCTGTTAAAACTCTTGAGGTTTCTTGGAATGATGCTGCTGAAAGGAATGATTCTGTGCTTAATGACGCTTTTGTAATTCCCAAGAGAATTCTCTTTGCCATTGCAGGAACTTTTCCTTCTTGCAAAATTCTTTCGTTTTCAGCTTCATAAACCATGATGTCACAAATTTCGCCTGGAAGCAAGTTTGTGTCGCCTGAACTTTCAACTTTAACTTTCTTAAGCATTTGACGAATGATAACTTCAATGTGTTTGTCGTTAATTTTAACGTCTTGTGCTCTATAAACTGAGATAACTTCTTTAAGAAGATAGTCTTGAAGACCACGCACACCTTTAATTCTTAAGAGTTCTGAAGGGTTGATTGAACCATCTGTAATTTGTGTGCCAGGTTCAACTGTATCGCCTGTTTTAACTTTTAAGAAAGCAGGTTTTTTAATTGATAATTCAACTGGGTCGTTGTCTGTTAAAATTGTCACAACAAATTCTTTTGCTTCTTCTTTAACTTTAACTGTTCCAGCAACTTCTGAAATGATTGCTTCACCTTTTGGTCTTCTTGCTTCAAAAATTTCTTCAACACGAGGAAGACCTTTTGTGATATCGGCAGCAACCGCCACACCACCAGTGTGGAAAGTTCTCATTGTAAGCTGTGTACCTGGTTCACCAATACTTTGAGCGGCAATAACACCAACTGCTTCACCAACTGGAACAACATCTTTGCCTGCCATGTTTCTGCCATAACATTTAGCACAAACACCGCTTTTTGCACGGCAAGTTAAAAGTGTTCTAATTGCAACTGTTTTAATCCCAGCAGCTGTAATTTGTTTTGCTTGCACTGGGGAAATCATTGTGTTTGCTTCAACAATGGTTTCTTTTGTTTTTGGATCGATAACTTTGTCAACTGCAAATCTGCCAACAATTCTTTCTTCAAGTGTTTCAATTACAGAGCCGTCAATAACAAGATCTGAAATAAATGCACCTTTAACTTTTTCCCCTCTTGTTTCAAAGCAGTCTTCTTCGTTTACAACAACTTCGTGTGAGATGTCAACAAGTCTTCTTGTTAAATAACCTGAGTCAGCTGTTTTAAGCGCTGTATCTGCAAGACCTTTTCTGCCACCACGAGATGACAAGAAGTATTCAAGTGGAGTAAGACCTTTAGAGAAGTTTGATCTAACAGGAATATCAACTTTTTGGCCTGATGTGTTGCTCATAATACCACGCATTCCCGCAATACTATTTAATTGCACCGCATTACCTCTGGCTTGTGATGAAATCATCATCTTAATTGGGTTTGCATCTTCCAAGTGTTCAAACACTAAGTCTTGCACTTGTTTTGTTGCAGCATTCCAAAGTTGAATGTTCGCTGTTAATTTTTCGTCGTTTGTAATGAGCCCTCTTTGAAGAAGTTTTTCGTTTTCCATAACTTTTTCTTCAGTTGCTTTCAACACTACTTGTTTCTTTGGTGGCTCAGCCATATCGAATGCGTTAATTGTGATAACGCCAAGTGTTGAATATTTATAACCAAGTTCTTTAAGTTTGTCAACCACGATGGCGCACTCTGTTGTGCCGTGTTTGTCAAATGTTAAACTTGTAATTTTCTTAAGTTCGCTTTTTTTAACTGGCATGTTAATTTCAAGATCTAACATATTTTCTGGTTTTGATCTGTCTGTGAAACCAAGGTCTTGTGGGAAAGCTTTATTGAAAATAATTCTTCCAAGAGTTGTTTGCAAGCGTTTTGAATACACTTTGCCATCAATTTCTTTTTCAACTCTAACCATAATTTCAGCTTGAAGATCAAGTTCGCCAGTTTGGTATGCAATCATTGCTTCTTGTTCATTTGCGTAAATGCTTCCTGCACCAAGAGCATCTTTTTTGGACATTGTTAAATAATAACATCCAATAACGATATCTTGCGCTGGTGTAATGATTGGTTCACCATCAGACAACTTCAAAATGTTGTTGCTTGCAAGCATTAATGTTCTTGCTTCTGTTCTTGCATCAATGCTAAGCGGAATATGGATTGGCATTTGGTCACCGTCGAAGTCAGCGTTAAAGCCCGCACACACAGATGGGTGAAGTTTAATTGCCTTACCTTCAACAAGCACTGGTTCAAACGCTTGCACAGAAAGTCTGTGAAGTGTTGGAGCACGGTTTAAAAGCACTGGGTGATCTTTAATCACTTCTGCCAAAACGTCCCAAACAATTGGTTTTTCTCTTTCAATTAAACGTTTTGCACTTTTAATGTTGTGTGATTGGTTAAGTTCCACAAGGCGTTTAATAATGAAAGGTTTGAAGAGTTCAAGCGCCATTTCTTTTGGCACACCGCATTGGTAGATTTTTAGTTCTGGACCAACAACGATAACTGAACGGCCTGAATAGTCAACTCTTTTACCAAGCAAGTTTTGACGGAATCTACCTTGTTTACCAACAAGCATTGCTGTTAATGATTTCAAATCTCTTGCTTTTGAGCCTTGAACAGCTTTACCTCTTTTACCATTATCAATTAAAGCATCAACTGCTTCTTGAAGCATTCGCTTTTCGTTTCTAATGATAACATCAGGTGCTCCAAGTTCGATAAGTTTTTTAAGGCGGTTATTTCTATTAATAACTCTTCTGTATAAGTCGTTTAAGTCGCTTGTTGCAAATCTGCCACCATCAAGTTGCACCATTGGACGTAATTCTGGTGGTAAAACTGGAATAACGTCAAGCACCATCCATTCTGGTTTGTTTTTGCTGATTAAGAACGCTTCAACAACGTCAAGTTTTTTAATTGCTTTAACTCTCTTTTGACCTTTTGCGGTTAAAAGTTGTTCTTTAAGCTCTTTGCTTTCTTTTTCCAAGTCAACTTGTGAAAGCAATTTTTTCATAGCTTCAGCACCCATGCCAGCAACAAAGCTGTTTGGACCAAATTTTTCAATTGCTTCACGATATTCTTTATCTGTAATAATTTGTTTATACACAAAATCTGTGTTTTTTGGATCAATCACGATGTAGTTAACATAATACACAACTTGTTCAAGAATTTTTGGGCTGATGTCAAGCAATGTTCCAATTCTTGAAGGAATGCTTCTTAAGAACCAAATATGTGTGACTGAAGCAGCAAGTTCAATGTGTCCCATTCTTTCTCTTCTAACCTTGCTTACTGTCACTTCAACGCCACATTTGTCACAAATCACACCTTTATATCTGATGCGTTTGTATTTTCCACAATGACATTCCCAGTTTTTTCTTGGCCCGAAAATTCTTTCACAGAAAAGCCCGTCTTTTTCAGGCTTTTGTGTTCTGTAATTGATTGTTTCTGGTTTTGTGACTTCACCATGAGACCATTCTCTTATTTTTTCTGGTGATGCGATTCCAATTTTTATGGAATCAAAATTGTTTAATTCAAACATCTTGTTTGCTCCTATTATTCATTATCAAAATCTACAAAATCATCAAACATTCCACTGGAATCAAACACTGGCAAGTCGTCGTCTTCAAACAATCCAGCATTTTCTTCGTCGCGTTTGTTTTCTTCAATTTCACTTTCAAGTGCTTTGTTTGAAGCTGGTGTGATGTCAAAGTCAAGTGTGATGTCTTTGAGTTCTTCTTCAACTTCTCTTGAGAGAGAGATGTCTTGTTCGTCGTATGATAATTCTTGAATTGAAATTTCTTGTTTATTTTCAGTTAAAATCTTGATGTCAAGTCCAAGAGCTTGCAATTCTTTGATTAAAACTTTAAATGATTCTGGAATTCCAGGTTCTGCAATTGGTTGTCCTTTAACAATTGCTTCAAATGTTTTAACTCTACCAACAACGTCGTCGGATTTAACTGTTAAAATTTCTTGCAATATGCTGGAAGCGCCATAAGCTTCAAGAGCCCAAACTTCCATTTCACCAAATCTTTGTCCACCAAACATAGCTTTACCGCCAAGTGGTTGTTGTGTGACAAGTGAGTAAGGTCCAATGCTTCTTGCGTGCATCTTAGAGTCAACCATGTGGTCAAGTTTAAGCATATACTTATAACCAACTGTTGCTGTGTTTGCAAATTTTTCTCCTGTTCTTCCATCGTAAAGCTGAACTTTACCATTTTCCGGGAAATTGTTTTCAACAAGAAGTTTCTTAATAACGTCAATTTCAGCTCCGTCAAACACAGGAGTTGCAACTTTCCAACCAAGTGAACCAGCCACAAGCCCTAAGTGCACTTCCAACACTTGTCCCACGTTCATACGTGATGGAATACCAAGTGGGTTAAGCACAATGTCAAGTGGTTGACCATTTGCCATGAATGGCATATCTGCTTCTGGCAACACTCTGGAAACAACACCTTTATTACCGTGACGTCCAGCCATTTTGTCACCCACAGAAAGTTTTCTTCTTTGAGCAACGTAAACTTTAACCATCATGTTAACGCCTGGCTCAAGATCGTCTTTGTTTTTCTTTGAGAACACTTGAACATCAACCACAACACCGCCACGGCCGTGTTGAACTCTTAATGATGTATCTCTAACTTCTCTTGCTTTTTCACCAAAGATTGCTCTTAAAAGTCTTTCTTCTGGTGTTAATTCAGTTTCACCTTTTGGTGTCACTTTACCAACTAAGATATCTCCTGCTCTAACTTCAGCACCCACTCTAACAATTCCGTTTTCGTCAAGGTTTTTAAGTGCTTCTTCGCCAAGGTTTGGAATATCTCTTGTAATTTCTTCATCGCCAAGTTTGGTTGCACGACATTTAATTTCTTCAACTCTTAATGTAATTGAAGTGTAAATATCTTCTTTAACAATTCTTTCACTGATAAGAATCGCGTCTTCGTAGTTGTAGCCTTCCCAGTTCATATAACCGATAAGCACGTTTTTACCAAGAGCAAGTTCACCATTTTCAATGGAGTATCCGTCAACAATAACTTCGCCTTTCTTAACTCTTTCACCTTTAACTACGCATGGTTTTTGGTTAACGCAAGTGTCTGCGTTTGTTTTTGCAAATTTTGTTAAGTAGTAATAGTCAACTTGACCATTATCTGCTTTAACTCTAACTTCTGTGCTGCTTACGTAAGAAACAACACCATCGTTTTTAGCCAAGATAACTGCGCCACCATCATGGGCAATCATGGCTTCCATACCTGTTCCAACAATTGGAGCGGATGGTCTTAAAAGAGGAACTGCTTGACGTTGCATGTTCGCACCCATAAGAGCACGAGAAGAGTCGTCGTTTCCAACAAATGGAATAAGTGAAGTTGCAGCTGAAATGAATTGTTTTGGAGCAACGTCCATGTGTGTAATTTTTGAAGCTGGAACTTCCATAATTGTGTCTTTGTGACGGCAAATAATTCTCTTGTTAACAAATTTGCCTTCTTCGTCAAGTGGTTCTGTGGCTTGGGCAATGTATGCTTCGTCTTCAATGTCTGCCATGTGATATTCATAAGTGTCAAGCACTCTGCCTGTTGCTTTATCAACTGGACGATATGGTGTTTCAAGGAAACCATATTCGTTAACTTTTGAGTAGTTTGCAAGTGTGCTTATAAGACCAATGCTTTGACCTTCTGGTGTTTCAATAACGCAAATTCTGCCATAGTGTGTATAGTGAATATCACGCACTTCTGCACTTGCTCGTTCTTTTTTAACACCGCCTGGACCAACTGCAGAGATTTTTCTCTTTTGAGTTAACCCTGAAAGTGGGTTAATTTGATCCATAAGTTGTGACAACTGGCTGGATACAATAAAATCTTTAAGTGCTTTGTTGATTGGGCGTGGGTTTATGATTTGTGCAGGGGTAATTTCTGAAAATTCTTTTCCTTGCAATGTTTCTTTAATGTTTGCTGCAAGTTTGTTAATACCTGAGCGGAAAGCATTTGAAAGAAGTTCGCCAACTGTGGCAATTCTTCTGTTTGACAAGTGGTCAATGTTGTCAATTTGTCCAATGCCTACCAACAAGTCAAGATAATAGCTGATTGTTGCCAAAATATCATCCATTGTAAGTGTTGTGATGATGAGGTTTTTAGCATTGTCTTTAATTGCTTGCAATCTTGCTTGTTTTGTTTTGTTTTCTTTCAAAATTTGTTGCAATGTTGGGAAGTAAACTTCTTCTGTGATTCCAAGTTCTGCTTCATCAACACCCAAAACGTTTGCAAGACGAACACGATTATTACCTCTAACCAAGTGTTTTTTGCCATGAATTGAAAGCAAAACTTCGTTAATTCCAGCGTCTTGAATTCTTCTTGCAACTTCTGCAGAAATCACTTCTCCTTCTTTAACAACAATTTCATCTTCAATTGCAATGTTTTCTGCTGCTTTTTGGCCTTTAATTCTGTTTGCAATGGAAAGTTTTTTGTTAAGTTTGTATCTACCAACTTTTGCAAGGTTGTAATATTGGTCAGAGAAGAAGAACAAGTTTAAGTAGTTTCTTGTGCTTTCTGCTGATGGAACATCAGTTGGTCTTGTTTTTCTTGCAAATTCAAGCAACGCTTCTTCTTGTGTTGTTTGAGGTTCTCTGTCAAGAACGTTTTTGATGTAATCGTTATTTCCGTAAAGTTTTAAAATTTCTTCATTTGTGAAACCAAAACATTTTAAGAAAACGCCAAGTGTGATTTTGCTGCCTCTGTCAAGAACAACTTTCAAAACTTCATTTGCAGCCTGTTCAATTTCAATCCACATACCACGTGTTGGAATTAATTGAGAGCGCAATGTTGAATTGTCGTTTTTTTCCCTTGTGAAGTATGCACTTGGTGAACGCACGATTTGTGAAACAACAACTCTTTCAATTCCGTTGAACACAAAAGAACCCTCATGTGTCATGAGAGGAATGTCCCCAAGGAAAACATCTTGGTCAACAGCTTCGCCTGTTTCTTCAACAACAAACCTTGCTTTAACTTTTAAAGGAATTGAGTAAGAAGCGCCTCTTCTTTTACATTCCTTAATTGAGTATTTTGGTTTTGTGGTTAAATCTGTTCCCAAAAGATAGAGTTTTGCCTTTCCGCTGTAATCGCTGATTGGTGAAAACTCGTCAAGAACTTTTTGTATCCCAGTGTCCAAAAATTCTTGGTAGGCATTTTTTTGGATTTCGAGTAAATCTGGTACAGGTAAAATTTCTTTAAGCTTGCCAAAAGAATATCTTGTGATTTTGCCAGATTTGATTTTTTTAAAGTATGGACTTTCTTGCATTCTGAACGCACTCCTTAAATAAAATGTCTGTCTTTGCGAATGATAATAAAAACAAAAAAACGACAAAGCAACCTTCACTTCGCCCTTTATCTAAAAATATTTAATTTGTTAGTTGTTTTGAAATTACCACTTTTCGCACTTATAACTAATTAAGTTTAACACCAAAGACTTTCATTGTCAATGCTTTTAATTAAATTTTATATAAAAAATAATTAAATTTTATATAAAAAAATAACTAAACTAAATAATTAACATCTTATTCCAATTATAAACAAATCATTACAAAAAATTAATATTATTTTGTTTTTCGACAAAAAAAATAGGCTTTTTAAAACCTATTTTTTTGTCTTTATTTATACTGTTGCTTGAGTGCCAACTTGATTGTATCTGTTTTCCCAGAAAGTTTGTGCCATGCTTTCAAAAACACCAGTTGAAGAATTAAATATTCTTAAAAGAATGTAGTCTTTACCGTCTTGTGCCACGCTTTCTGCGTTGTAAACAACTTGGTTTGCCTTATAAGTTGGAACAAAACCAGTTGGTTGGTCAACTGAACCTTTGTTCATATATCCAACAATGTGCCCCCAACTTATATAATGTGTTGGTCCTTCGCCAATTTGTTGAAGAATGCGCAAGTAAAGCACAATTCTTCCAGTGAAACCTGAATTTGAATCAAATGAAAGTGTTAAGCTGTCGGCAACATCGGAATCGTTAAACACAAAACCAACAAGTCCGCCTGCGTAAAGCTCGTCAAATGCCACATTGTATGTGTCGTATTTAACTCTAACTTCACTTTCAGATTTTGAACCTATAATTCTAACATTTAATGCAACACCATCTTTTGCTTTGCTGATTAAACCAACAAGCCCACCAATGAATGCTGTGCCTTTGTTATCAATGTTTTCAAGCCCAATTGTGCCGCCTTTTGAAATTGAGTTTACAATTATGTTTGCGTCTGCAAAACCATTTGAAACCAAAGTTGCTTCATTAAGTTTAATTGGAGCGGTTGCTTTTTGAGTTATTGCACCAACAAGCCCACCAACAATTATTTTACCTTTAACACTACCGTTAAATGTGACACTTTCAAGTTTTCCACCAATCATTTCAGCCACAACACCGCCAACGCGGTTAACTGTTGGGGCTTCAAATCTGATGTTGATTACAACATTTTTAAGCAAGCCACCTGCAGCAAGTTCGCTGTTTTGCAAGTTGCCTTTGCTTCCCATTAAGCCAACCACACCGCCAACCCCATAAGGATTGTAAGGTGAAGTTCTGAACAAGGTTGTGTGTGCGTTTTGTGAATTTGAATTCACATAAACATCTGTCATTTGTCCATAAAACTCGGCTGCAACAAGTGCTGAATATGTTGCACCTTGAACAAATTGTCCAGTTTCAACTTCAAGGCGAACATTGTTAATTTTAACGCCGTTGCCAACGCCACCAAACACAAGTGATGCCCATTCTGCCATTGCAACAATTTGCCCGTTTGATGTCACACTTGAAATTGTTCCTGTGCCACCTGCAACCGCCACAACTGGGGCTGCGTAAGAAAGTTTTGAAAGAAGTGTTGTTTGATGATTTCTAAACAAGAAGTAGCTTCCAATTCCATCTGTTAAAATTTCGTTTGGATTAAGTGTTTTGTTGCTTCTGAAAATTGCATTAACAGAAACACTTGATTTAACTGTGTGAATTACATAGTTTGCAGTTGCTCTTCCAATTATTCCACCAACAATGTTTTTTCCAATTATGACATTTGTGTTGTCACTTGATGATGCGTTTTCAACTTTAATGTTGAATATCACACCTGCGTCAAGTGTTCCTGCAAGCCCACCAACAACATTGACGTTTGGCAAGTTAATTGAAAGTGGTTTTACGCTTAAGTTTTTAACAGAACCTTGTGAAGATGAACCATTGCCAATTTTTGCAAACAATCCACCTGAGGCAAATGTTGCCGCGCTGTCCACAACAAACCCAGAAATAATCATTCCATTTCCTTCAATATCACCAACTAAAATTGTGTTGTAAAGACGTGAAACTGGATTTACACTGTCATAATTAATGTCGGAAACAATTCTGTAATATTTTGTGTTAAAGCTTCCGCTGTTTGAAGAAAGAATTCTAAATTCAAGTTCTTGTGCAGAAATTATTAGTGTTGGATTGTGCAAACTGCCTTGTGCGTGTTCGCCCACATTTGTGTAGTAATATGTTATTTCACCTGTTTCTTTGTTTTCAACAGTTCTGTCCATATCAATTTCCATCTTGCTTTCTGCAATTAAGTTTGGACTAACAAGTTCTGGTTTGCCCAAAATGAACACTTTTGAATTGTTGTTGAATTGGCTTTCTTGTGTCATAGTTGGTCTAAACCAAACACCATGAGAAACCGCTGTTGAGTTTGTGAAATTATAGTTTTTAAAGAATGATGAGTTTGAATCTGTGAATTCTTGAATTGTTAATGGTTTTAAGAATTCTGGGTTAACCATTGAGTTTGTGGTGTTAATTGAAGCGTTTATATTTGCTGTTATATCACGCAAATAGAAGCTGTCTTTAATTATTCCCATTGAGGTGATGTCGTCGATGTAAACAAAACCAAAACTTGTTTCAACTGCATTGTTTTTAAGCATTGATGTTGAATATGCCCTAACAACTTCACCTTTGTTATAGAACACAAAACCTGCCGCTTTTGAAGATGTTTGAAGTGGAATATTGGAGTAAGAATCTTGCACCAAACCATTGTTTTCAAACACAAAGCCCGCCGCCTCGGTTGATGATAAAATGACTTTTGATGTGTCGTTTGCATAAATTGGCAACATGAAAAGCCCTGTGTGTTTCCCAGAAACATAAGACATTATAATTTGTCCGCCACTTTCTGAATATTGCCCATTGTAAACAACAAATCCTGCTGTTTTGTTTTGCGATTCATTAACACTTGCTGTGTTTATAATTAATGATTCTGCAACATAACTGCTTGAAATTTTGCCAATGTTATATCCAACAAAACCGCTTAAGTTTGCAGCAGCAGAAATTGTCATTTTAACACGTGAGTTTGTTATATACCCTTGGTTAAAGCCCACCAAACCTGCAACATAATTTGAAACAACTTGGTTTTGGCTGAAGAGAACTTTAACAGATGTATTTCCCGCTGTGACAACTTCAACATTTGAAACAATGCCTCTGTTAATTCCCGCAAGAAGTCCAAAGTAAATTGTTTTTGCACTCTCTGCTTGTGTTAATGTGACAATTGCAGATTGCACAACTTCAATTTTTAAGTTTCTTAGTAAAGTTTTTTCTGGAATGCTTGCAAATATGCCCATATATTGAGAATCTGCATTAAATGAAAGATTACTTGCCAAAACAAATTTATAACTATTACCATCAAGCCCTGCAATTGCAGTTGTGATTGGTGTGTGGTCGTGTGGAATAATTATGTCATTTGTTAAAATGTAGTAAGAATTTGGATTCATGGCAATAAGTTCTTCATAACTTGCAACTGGTGTTGGAGTGTCCATTGAACTTATTTGATAAATATTCATCACAAATTCCACTTGTGTGATGTTTTGTGTTGTGGAATATTCTGCCTTGCCTTGTTTGTAATCATAACCATATTCAAAACCAAATTTATACATTGGGTTTTTGTCAGAAACAATTTTGTAAGGTGTGAAAACCAAATTGCCCCTTGACTTCACAATTGTGAAATAACCATTTGTGTCATTTAATGAAACAAGTGTTGTGCCATTTGGAATTGAAGTATTGTTGTTAATTGTTCGCCAGTTAGCACTGTCTTCCAAGAACTCATAACCACCATCACCAGTTGGGGTTGCCATTTGATAGCGCCAAATGCCGCTGTTTGCCAAGTTGTTTTCAAATGCTTTAACGCCTTCAACAACAGTTAAAATTGAAGAGTTGTATTCAGCAGTTAAGCCATTTAAAAACTCTGTTTTAAATGTGTATGTGTCGCCAATTGGAACACTGACAATTCCATTTGAGCCATCCTTAATAATGGAATATTCGTTGTTTTTAAGCACAATAAAGTCAACAATCACAAAGTTAATTGTGTGTATTTCACTTCTTAATGCTTGTCCATTAATAATTTTTTGCCCATAAACACTAATTGTTCCTGCAATATTGTTTTCAGGATATGTGCTTATTACTTGGCTTACAGAAATTGTTCTGTTTGCTTTTGAAATTGCTAAATATTCAGCATTTGTTGTAGTTAAGAAAATTTCGCTTTCAAGATATCCATTAGATTGAATTGTGAAGGAATAATTTTTTCCTCTTGCAAGATAGAAGTTTTCATTTTGATCTTTATAATTATTATTTATATTAATAGTCACATCTTTTTTAAATTTAACATTAACAGTTTTAACTGTTTCAAATGCAATTTGGTTGCCTTTGTAAGCCTTGAAAGCAAAGTTGACAGTTTGTCCATTTGTTGCTCCTGCTTGGCTTAAAGCATATTTTATGTAGATGTCACTTGTGATTAAACTTTTGTCAACTCTTAAACCTTTGTCTAAAAGAACTGCACCTCTAACTGTGTTTCCGCTTTGGTCAATTAAGGAAATGATTGCACTTAAATTGTCGTTTAAGAGAACAACATCCAAGTAATCAAATTGTGAAAACACTGGGTAAACTTGCACTTTGAAGTGGTTTGGATTTGTTGCTTGTGGGTCAACAAAATTGTTTTCTTCTTTTCCAGCTTCAATGTCTTGAGAAGTTGAACCTTCAAAAGATTGCACAATTATGTTTGCAATTTGCTGTGTTAAAATTTGCACTTCAATGTTCAAACTTATTTGTGCTTTTTCATCTTGATATCTAAAATTGTAATTTGCAATGCTTGCAGAGTCTTCTTTAATTGTTAAACTTGCATTAAATCTTTGTGCTATGTAATTCAATTTAATAAAACTTGTTAAATCATAATTTTCATCTTTAACATCATACTCACTGCTGTTTTCATTTTTTAAGAAAAGTTCGAATGAATATGTCACATCAATTCTTTCGTCAAGAGTGAAAACTGTGTTTGTGTCAAGATTTAAGCTTTGGCTAAATGCCCCATTTTCAAACCTTAACATTTTTGTGATGGGATTAATTTCAATTATAATTTGTTTTGTTTGGGTGTTTTGCCCAACGTGTTTTGTAATTTCAATGGCAATTTTCTTATTTTCCAAGTTTTCTTCTTGGTTTTTAAAGAAATTTTCTGGTAAGAAGTTTGCAACTGAAATGTTATAAATTTTATTTATGTTTGTAATTGTGAAATAATTTCCTGCAACCATGTCTGAATTAATCACTTTAAATTGTGTTAAATTCAAATTGTCAGAAAAATCATCTGTTGTTAATTTAACTTCATAGTCAAAGTTATCAATTGGCTCGGCTTTAACGCTTGAAATGTTGCTTTCAATTTTGCTTGCGCCAATTAAATGCATAACAGGAATATTAACAGAAGTGTCCACTTCTTCATTTTTTAAGAATGTAGATGAATAAACATTTCCGTCAGAATAAACAACTTCAAGTTTTGCTTTAATTTCAATTGTTGTTCGTCCAGTTGAATTAATTGCTCTTAATTGATAAGTTGCATTATTTTTCTCAAACAAAACAGTTTGAATTGCGTCATAACTGTAATCTGTTGCGTAAAGCGTGAAGTCGTTTGAATTAACAAGTGGAATATCATATCCACCAAAATCATTGGCATCCAAAGTTTCATAAAACACAGATGTTAGAACAACATTGTTCAAAGTGTTAATGTTAATTAAACTGCCTGCCGCACCAACATTAATGCTGTCTGCAATAATAAGTTCTTTTGAGCCATCTTTATAAAGTGCAAAGTTGCTTGCAGCGTTTGCAATGTAAATTACAACATCTTTGTAAATCCTTTGGTTTAGCATACTTGTAATTCTAATTTGTGCAAAGCCTGTTTGCATAATTCTTAATTGACTGCTGCTTAAAACTGTGATTGTGTTTGGGTTAAATGAATAAATTGACACTTCGCCTTCTGTGACAAATGGCAATGAGTATGTATTAATTGTGTTAAGCAAAGCTTGGTCTTGTTTGTTAAGCGCTTCATAATAGTATAAATACGCCATTGAAACGCTTCCTTCTTCACTTGCAAGAACATTTTCCTCAAGTGGTGTTGCACTTAATGTTGCAAGCGCTTCTTCAAACACTTGCCCAATTTCTCCAATCAACATATCGCCATAATAGTTTGTTAAACTTGGAGAAATGTTAAAGTCAACAAATCTGCGTTTGCCTGTTGGCAAAGGTTGTCCATCTGGAACGCTAACACCAACATAAGTTTGTGCAAGGAAGTGTTTTTGCGCTGCAAGAGTGTCGTTAATTTCAATTCCTTTTTGCGCTGTTGCATCAAACCCAAAAACGTTAACATTGTTTTCATCTGCTGCAACTGCACCAAAACTACCTGAATAAAGTTGTGAGGCATCTTTTCCAAGTGATGTGCCATCTTCAATTGCTTGAAGTGCAAGATATTCTGTTGTTGAGCCATTGTTTATGCCAAATAATCCACCAAAGTAAGCAGTTGTTTCACCTCTATTTCTTCCATGAACTTTAACTCTGGACACAATTAATTTTAAGAATTGTGTTCCAATGTTTTGTCCAACAAGACCACCAACAACGTTGTATGCTTGTGCAAATTCAATTTTGCCGCCAACTTTAAGCAAGTTGTCAAATTTTTTGTTTGAAAACTCTGCTTGTAAGTCGCCAATGTTTAAAGCATTTTGTGTGTGAATTTGCCCAGCATTTTGCCCAGCAAGAGCGCCAATATAGAAGTTAAAGGCAGATTCAGAACCGCTTTCGCCCGCTGGTTTCAAGGTCATTTCTGCATAAGCAAAGTAAATGTCTTTGCCGTATAGTTTGTAATTTGAAATGTAATTTCTTCTAACAATTTCGCCAGCTGTTGTGTTGTGACCTGTTATGCCACCAAAATAACTTTGTGCTGAAAGTGATGCTGTTGAGAAGTAATTATACATTGTAAATTTGCCAAGCATTGTTAGTGCTGAAACGTTTTGGTTGTAAAAACTTTGTTGAATTCCAGTTTGGTTTTCATATTTATAGCCAACTTCATTAACAATTTTACCGCTGTTTTCACCAGCAACACCACCAACATAAATTGGCACTTGTTTTTTAATGTGAACTTGGCTTTCGCTCAATTTGACAGAAACATTTTTAATAACTGCTTCCGCCCCAATTCTTGCACTAAGCAAACCAATGTAAACTGAATTTACATCAAGGTCATCTTTAACTTGAACGTTAATTTGTCCCCAAATTGCCAAGTTTTCAATAACACCTGTGCCTGGTTTTGCTTGGTTTTGTGAATCTCTTTGAGGCTCAATACTTGCAAAAAGCCCTGCATACGCTTTGGAATCTGCAGTTGTGAAATTTGTCACAGAAATCCCTGTAATTGCTGCACCCAAACCACCTCTAATGCTTCCTGTAAACACGCCAAGATTAACAAATTGAACACCAGAAAAGTCAATTACTGTTCTAATTTCATAGTGTTTATCAAGCCCTAAAATTGAAATGTTTTTAAATTGCTCTGCTGTTGAAATTATAAAAGGATTATTAATTCCACCAGTTCCAATTCTTATGTCAATTTGCAAACTTGCGCCAGGCATTGTGGATGCAATTGTTATTGCTGCTTTTGCAACAATAATTAATTTTCCTGTTTGTCTAATGTTTTCATTAATATAAGCGCCATTTTCGTTGTATCTAACTCTTGCTCCACCATTTGGCAAAGTTTCAAGTTTAACAAGTTCACCTGAAACACCTGTATCTGCCAAAAATTGATATTGCAATTCTTGGTGCACTGCTGTGTCTGGCAAAACATAAGGCATCAAGTCAAATGTTGGGTTTGCTGGGTCAAGATAAATTAAATTAACCGGAGCTGAAAGCCTAACATTTTTTGGTGCTTCATATCTAACAGGATTAATTTGGAAATATGCGGAATAAATTCTGTCGTTGTAATTAACTGTGAAGTTAATTCTAAACGATGAATAAATGTCGTTTGTTAAATTGAGTGTAAACTCACCTGTTTCAATGTTGTAAGTTCCGCGTTCTTTTAAAACAAGCAATTTGTTGTTGTTTGGGTCAACGCTTATGTCCACAGTTGAAGTAAAGTTTTCTGCTTTAAGTTCAATTTTGGATTGCAAACTGATTGGTTGAGTTTGCAAAACAAGATTAGCCCTTGACAAGTTTTTATAGTAATAACCAAGTTCATTATCACTGTATAAATCAACACTTGTTTGATTAAACATAATTCTTTCAAGTGGAATGTATGCGTTAACTGCAAGATTTCTTTCAAAAACATAGTTTTCGTAATCTGCGTCTGTTTCCTCAACTTCTTTTAACGAAAAGTTTTCAACTTTTTTCATTTTAAAAATAAGTGTGAAAACTTGTCGGTCAAAGCCGTTTTCATCTGTTCTGATTGAAAGCATTTTTGTGCTTTCTGAAAACTCCACAAGTGAAGTTGTTGAATTTGTTGGCAAAACACTAAGTGTGTAAAGCAAAGTGTTCTTTAAGTTAAAATTGCCAGGTGTGATTTTGAAAATTAATTGTAAATTTGCCTTGTATTGAAGTGTTGGATTTGTTAAAGCATCTCTAACCAATTCAACCCCAATTTTTTCAAGACCATTATTTGGGTTGTATGTGCGTTTTGAAGTTGTTGAAGATTTTAATGGGTCAAAATCAAGTTCAACCGAAGTCACACTGTCCACAACATCAACTGTGAAATCACGCGAAACATTGCCAACGCGAATATTCCATCTTCCGCTTCCAACAGAAAGTGGAGTAATTTTTAAAACAATATATTTTTTGCCATTGTAAATTTCTTCTGTGCTTTCAACTTCAACACGTGCAAAAAGTGAGGCATCTTGCGTTTTTGCCCCAATTTGCACATTGCCTGTGTAGGCATCAATGCTGTTAACATAAAATCCGCGGAAAAGTTTTTGTCCTTGTGTTTTTTCCAAGAACAATCTGCCATCTCTCCATTCTTCATCAATAGATAATGATTCTGCACCTTTTTTAACAACAAAGTTAAGTTGATATGTTTTAAAACTTGTGTTTTCATCAAGTTCTAATTCACTTCCATAAAACATTTTTAAATTTAAACTAATTATAAACTCATTTGTTGATGCAACGCCGCGTGCAACAATTGGTTTTGTTATGTCTGTGATTGTTTCTGGAAGTGGTTTTTTGTCGTATGTAAACTCAATGTAGTCTTTAACTTCACCACTTAAACCACTTGATTTATTGTAAGAAACTTCAATTTTGTCAAAGTTTGCGTTTAATGGAAAAATTGAAATTAACGCTTGCAAATTAACGGCTGAATTAACACCTGATAAAAGAATATTTGTTTCCGCCTCATTTTCAAGTTTGTTGTTAATTAAAATGTTGTCTGGATATTCCAAAATTTCCACATCAAAAGTTCTTACAATTTCATAATCCAAATCTTCATAGTCTTTATAGTAAGCAACAAATTTAATTCTTGTTGTTAAATTTGGTTTGATTGCTTGCAAGTTAAAATGAAAAATTGTTGCGTTCTCTGTGATAGTTTTGTAATTGTCCACATTTGTTTGCAAAATTGCTGCAATGTCATTTTCAACAATTGCTTTAACAGCAATTAATGGTGATGTTGTGAACGCTGCAACATTAAGTTCAATTGAAGATAGGTCTGACCTGTTTGAAACAAGAATGAGTTTGTCTGCTTGTGTTGTTTGTGTGCCTTGTTCAATTGAAACAAGTTCTCCAAGCCCTTTAAGAACTTTAACTTCTTCAATTTCGTTAACAAATTCAACAACATATTCTTGAACTTGCGTTATGTATGGGGAAGAAACATAAATTTTTGCGCTTGTTTTGCCAGCGTATTCTTCGCTGTTTGCGTCAACTTTTGTAATTTCTTCACCTTTTTCATTTTTGAAAATTAATGTTTTTTGTAATGTTGTTGATGGGTAAAATTCAAAAAGATTGGAATTTAAAATTAATGGTTTTGAATATTTTTCCCCTCTAACTGCATAAAGAGCTGATGCTTTGAGTGCAAAACTTTCAACTTTTTCTGCAATTGTAATTTTAACTGTTAAATTGTTTCCACCTTCTGCAATTGCTTTAAGATTAACAAGTGCATCAGCTTTTAATGCTTTAAATTTAACTGTTGTTTTATTTGTTTGATTACTGAAACTCAGCACTTCAACTTGTGAAATTGAGTTTGAATCTGTTGTGAAAAACAACCTTCCACTTGCATTTTTTGGCAAGGAAGAAACAGTGAAAGAAATTGTTTTTTCTTCTCCAACAAACATGGAAAGAACACCAGAAGTATCCCCCTCGTAGCTTGCTGTTATTTTAATATCCTTTAAGGTAAGCCCGCACGCTGTTAAAAGCAGCGAGCTTGCCATTATTAATGTGAATATTAAGGATTTTAAAAACTTTTTCATAGTGTTTCTCCTTGCCTTTTTGCAATGTGTAAAAGTTTGTTTTTGTTTTACTTCCTATTCCTCAGGAATTGGAATTATTGTAAGTGTGAAGAGTGTTCCATTTGGTAAACCAAGCACAACAGTTCCACCTTGATTGTAAAAAGCATCTTCTGCTTCTTCGTTGTTGTAATAGCCTTCAATTGTGTTTCCCTCAATTGTTATTGAGTTAACAGCAATAATTAAGCCTGCGCTTCCGCCATTTTCTCCATTTGAGCCATTTCCAGCAATAATTTCGCCTGTGTTTGAAATGAGCCCCATATTCAATCTGTTGCTTTCAAAACTCATTAAAACGCCATAGTAAATATTAATTTGAGGATCTCCATCTTCGTCAACATAATCTTCAGTGTAGAAGTTGTAAACCACAATGCCGGCTGCATTTCCACCAGGTTGTCCTGTTGCGCCATTGCCAGCGGTAATATTACCAGTGTTTTCAGATTTTGTGATACCTCTTAACAAGTTACCATTTTCATCATAAGCTGGGCTACTACTATCGTTTGAACCATTGTAAATTGCAATTCCGGCAGCGTCGCCACCTTTGGTTGCTTCAATGATAATACCATCGTTTTCTTGAGTTTCTTTGCCTGCTTTGATGTCGCCAAAGTTTTTAGCGCCAGTAATTAGCCTTTGGTTAACACCAACAATACCAGCAGCATTGCCGCTTTTAGATGTTAAGTTGTAGAAGTTTAAAACATTTGAAATTGTGCCGTTATTATTAACAGAAATTCCATAAATTTCATCGTTTGCAATTATGGTTTTAACATCGCTTGCGCTTCCAATTCTTACATTGTCAATTAAGCCATTATTGTTAATTGCAACACCAGAAAGTGAGAAAAATCCATCAAATCCAATTCCAGTAATTGTTCCTCTATTATCGAAGATGAACGATTTATATAGAACAGATTGTTCTTCATCAACTGAATTTTGCAATGTTATTTTTTTAGAAGTCATACTTCTTAAACTTCCATTGAAAACATTAATTACTGTTTTATTTTCTGTCATATTTTCAACAGGGATTGAAATATCGTAATCTAAGATAAAGTCTTTGTCAGAGCCCAAATTAGCAAGAAGAACAAACTCTGCGAATTGTGCTTTGGTTTTAATTTCATTGTTATCTGGTAGCAATAATCCTTGTGCATTAACACTGGAGAATGTCGAGCTAATGAAATTAAATGTTATGTTTGTTGCACTTGGAAGTTGTGCTTGACCATTTTCATCGCTATTAATCAAAATATATTGATCTTTTGTTTGGTTATATGAAATTGTGCTTCCTGCATCAAAATTAATTCCACTTTGATGATTATCTGTCCCCTTATTATTGAAAAGAATTTGATTAATACTGTCAAATTTTTCACTATAATTATCGATTGCTAATCTAATATTAAGATTTTCAATTTTTCCTCGTCCAGATAATAGTGACAAGCTTGGATAAGAACCATTAATTATAATTTTTGCATTTCTAGTATCACTGATTTTTCCGTTTATTGTTCCGTAAAAACTTGGAAGAGGCTCATAAACATCGGCTGCATAATCTTCAGGTTTAGCATGACCAGATGGCGTTTTTGCAAACCTAAAATCTCTGGTTAGATAGTATATAACATTATCGTTTTGATATGTATTATTAATAAATATGGCTCTTCTAAGGTCGCTCCAATCATTAATTATAAAGTTTCCATTTGCATCAACATTAACCTTTGATCCGCCAACATTAGGCACAGTTGTAACTTTTTCAATTTCATAAGGACTGCCACCTATGCCTCCTGGAGTTGTGTAATAATCATTATAAAATAATAATGCTGTTTGATAAATAATTTTTATATTTCCAAGATTTTTATATGTAAAATATGATGCTTTTCCTTTTCTTAAATCACTATTTTGTAATGAAATATCATCAAAACTATATAATTCAAGTGCAACATCTAATAATTCATAAGAATTGCCGTTGAATCCTGCATTTCCGCCAGTTCCACCATGTCCACCAAAGCTATATACAGCATCATATAAGGCAAACCAGGGGTTCACATTTTGAAAATCTAGTTCAGCTAGGGATTTTCCTAAAACACCATGTCCGCCAATTCCACCTTTACCACCATATCCACCTCTGCCTTCAAGTCCTGCAATTGCAATTGGCTGAATTAATGATTTTGCGTTTGATTGAGCAATTTTTGAATTTCCAATTCCTATATAATGAGCAATTATTGAACTTCCACCATTTCCACCGTCTCCGCCATTTCCGCCGTTTCCGCCATGGAAACGATCGTTTTTAAGTTCACTCAATCTATCAAAGAATTTAAAAAATTCAATTGAGGCCTTTTCTCTATTTCCATGTCCACCATCTCCGCCATATCCACCATCGCCACCAGTTCCACCATGGCCGCCAATAATAATGCCAAAATTGTTTCCTGTTACATAGCTTTCTGAGCTTATTGATTTTGAAGCAACGCCGCCAATTATGCTTGCATTGCCACCAGGAAGTCCATCTTTTCCATTTTCACCTGGAAGCCCGTAATCTGTATCAGGACTATCCACAGCATTAAGTCCACCGCCGCCATCTACAATTGTTGGTGAATTGATACTAATTGAATATAGTTTTTTACCAATGATACCAACTGTTTCATATGAAGTTGTGCCATCATCAGCCACTAATTCATCGATATAGTCCGACAATGCGGCATATCTCCAAATAATCATAAGTCTATCTAATGGAAGAGGATCTTTGTAAAGTTGTATGCTTTTTTGCTTATATTTTAAATAAATGTTATTAAGCAAGGTTTGATATAAATTCATTGCTTCTGATGAATAAAAACCTTTGTTGTAAAAGTATTTATAAATGTCTCTTACCAATTCAGTTGAGTCAAAACGATAATAACCATTTACAATTGTTATTAATTTAAATTTATATAATAAACTTGGATTATTAATAAACCTTTCAACATATTCATTATATAAATTTATAAATGTTTGTCCTAGGTTTTCAAGTGTTGTAAGACCCTCTGATTCATCATTATTGGCGTCTGTTCTTCCAATTCCCAAATATTGTTCGTTTTCAACTTCATAAATTTCTGAATCTGTATAGGCAACCACTGTATAGAAATACTTAATGAATGTTTTTTCTTCTTGTGTTAAATATAATCCACCAGTCTTTGTGTCTATGTCAGATTGTTGTATTAACTTATCCAATAATGCATTGTCTCTACCATAACCTTGTCCACCATTTCCTGCAATTAATGCACCAAAGTTATTGCCATCAATAATTTCAGCATTTTCGTTGTTAATTGCAACAATTCCACCAATTTTTGATGCAGATATTGAGTTCGTTCTATGTATGATACTTTCGATATCTTGATATCTTGCATTTTGTCCATCATTTGAAGTGATAACAGCAAAATTGTTAACAGATTTAATTTTTGCAAAATTGTTAATTGCCAAACCAGAAAGATTGTTTTTACTATCTGTCACGTCTTCATTAAGCAATTCACCATTTTTTATAATTGAACCATATACATTGATGTTTTGCAATAAACCATAGTTTTTATTTACAAACAATGAGTTGTAATAATATGATTTACTTATTGTTCCCAACACATTTAAGTTTGTGATTGTGGAATCAGCACTTACGCTGTTAATTAAAAATTGTTTTATTGTATCACTGTTAAACTTGTAACTTAACAATTTGTTATTACCATAGATTATTCCATCGAATGAATCAATGAACATTTTTACCATGCTGCTGTTGTAATAATCTGATATATCAATATTATTCATTAAAATAATACTAAATGTGCTTGTAACTTCATTTCTATATCTGCTTAAAGCTGTTTTCAATTCAGCAAGATTGTAAATTAAGTAAGGTTTTTCTTTTGTTCCATTACCTTGTAAAGTAGTAACATCTTGTGGCAATGCGCGATTACTTGGTGTTTGTTTAACATCTTGAAGTGTTTTGTTAAACAAAGTGTAAACTGATTCATCAACCACAATTTCGTTATTTTCAGTAACAAATTCTTTTCTAACAAGACCATGATTATAGTTTGCAGCTTGGCTGTTTTGACTTGGGCGGTAACCAATTCCATAGGTGTTGTTTTCAAGCAATTCAGCATTTTCATTCTCAATATGAGATGAGTAAACAAAGCCATAGTTTTCGTTGCCGTAAATGTCGTTAGAACTGCTTACATTTAAGAATGTTGCTGCAATTCCACCTGCATTAATTGTTGCGTCGTTTTCAGATAAACTTGGGTTGATTAAACGAACAATAACATTTCCTGTGTTGATTGTTGATTTAATTGAACCGCCATTAAGTTTTCCAACAATTCCACCTGCATAGCCATAGTAATTTGAAACAACTGAAACACCAAGATTTTTGGAATTTTCAATTAAGCTGTTTGTTGCAAGCCCTGCAAATGCACCAACAACACCTGTGCCAAATTTGTCTGGATTATCCATAACAACTTGTCCGTTTGCCAAAGTGAGGTTGTGAATTTCGGTTTCGTTAATTGTTGAGAAGAAACCATTGTTTGTTTTTTGGTTTTCTTGGTTTGATAAAACTCTAAAACCAGAAATTGTGAAATCATTACCAAAAAGTTTAAGTTTGTTTAATGACATTGAATTCCAGTTCCAGCTTGATTGTTCATCAAGTGCACTGAATGTATCTCCATCATCAAACCTACCCATTGCGTCTGTTATGATAATGTCATTTGTTAAGTAAACATTTTTATTAACACTAATTTGTAACAAATCATCTTTTTGTTTTAAAATTCCCAAGTTTGAAATTAAGTAATCTTTGTCTATTGAAGTTAAAACTCTCATGTAATCAAAACTTGAAGAATTATAATTTCTGCCAAATGTTAAATAACCAAAGTTGTAATTTACCTTAAATTCAAAGTTTGTGTTAACACTTGGTTGCATTGAAAATAATTGTTTTGTGATTAATTTTTGTGCTGTTCCAGCTTTGCTTTCAACACCAGTTGCATAAATGTCATAAGCATTTGTGTCGTTTGCACTGTAACCAAACACATTGTTAAGTGATGTGAGTGCTTTTGTTTCACTTTCTTTGTTAAATGCGTTAACTGCATTTGTGTAAGCAAATGAATTTCTAACACTTGGGCCTGCATTATTGTTATTCAAAAATGCAACATTTTGATTATCAGCACCAAATGAATATGCAATTCCAAATGGTGTTTTAATATATCCGCTTGAAATTGATGTTTTGATGTCGCCTTCGTTAATTCCAACAAAACCAGAAGTTATTGGTCTAATTGTGAATGAACTACCATTAATTTGAATGAAATCTGCAAAGTCTTGTTCCACAAACAAATTGTTGTTAATTGCTGTGTTTGATGTTGTTTTAACATCAGTAATATTGTTAATTTCAATGTTTGTTAAACTATCGGCAATAAAACCTTTATTCAACCCAACAATGCCACCAACAAGGTTTGTGTTTGTAATTAAAAGTTTTGCGTAAAATTCATTGCTGTATGTCGCAAAATCTTGTGAAACATATTCTTTTCCTTTAACAGCACTTGCGTAAATTACACCATGGTTAACTGCTGAAAGTGCTCCATAAATTGTGAATGGGTAGGAATAAACGCTTTGGCCATATTTGTAAAGATAACCTGAATATCCTTCTGGATAAACATAGTTTTGTTCAATATCAAGTGTTAAATTAAGCCCAGAAATGAATGATTTTTCATCAATTTCATTAAACACGCGTTTTTCTGTGTTCTTAAGCTGAATTTGTTTTCCATTTCCAATAATTGCAATGTTGCTGATAGAAGTTTCGCCAAGTTTAATTGCAGGTTGGTTAAATGTTTGAATGTCACCAAGTGTAAAATATGTTCTAAAATCTTTTCTTAATGTTCTTGCTGACAATGAAGTTGAAGAAAATTCGCTTGAAGAGTTAATTTCATAAGGGTTTAATTTATGTCCATTCTTAACAAGTTTACCATCTCCATCAACAGCAAATAGTGAATTTTCTGCTGACAAAATTGTTCTAATTAATGACTCGCCCATTTCATTAAGCAATTCTTCATAAGTTAAGTTTTCTGCAAATATTTTTTCACTTGTGAGGAATAAGCTTGAATGAGTTGTTAAGTTGATTTGGCTTGAATAATAGTTGTTTGAACCTTGTTCAGTGTTTGCTGCACTTAATGTTTTGTTTCCTGCAACAGCATCTAGCCAAACTTTTTCATTAATTCTGTTTGTGTAAAGTGTTGTTAAAATTTTATTGTTTTTAACAAGTGTATTGTTTGAAGATGTTCCAACAAGCCCACCAATATAACTTGATTTTGTTTCTGCCACGCTTGCTAGTGGTTGATAAATTAAGTTAATATCACCAAACGCAATGTTGCCTTCCAAAAGAACTTGTTTGGAATAAATTGTGCTTGAACTTGTTTCAACATTTGTTGGAACTTTAATTCTTCCAATTAATCCACCCGCATTAATTGAAGAATTGTCATGGCGAACAATGTCAAAAGAAGTGTTAACAATGTTTCCTGTTCTGTCTGTTGTTGTTCTGCCATCAATTGTTTTTAATGAATATGATGGTGTTAAATCGTTAACTTTAGCATCCAAAACATCAAGATAGCCAACCAATCCGCCAGCATCAACTTGTTTTGAATTTTCAATTTTAACAACTTGATTTGTGTTGTTTTTGAAAATGTTGGATTCATTTGATGAAGAATTAAGGCTTCCAATAATTCCACCAAATCGAACAAAGGCTGAACCAGAATTTGTTGAATTGTTTGAAATTTTTGGGTTAAACAATTTTCCAACAAGGTTTGATGAAATTGTCACAGTGTTGTTTGCTTCGCCTGCAATACCACCAACATACAAATTGTTTTGGTTTGCTCTAATGTCAAATGAAGTTGGAATGCTTCTTAAATCATCACTTTCTTCACCCTTACCAACAACAACGTTATCAATTTTTAAAAGCCCTTTAACATTACCCACAACACCACCAATGTGAACATTTGAGTAATTTTCAGTTTGAGTTGGCAATTGATTTTGGAATGCAACTGATGGTTTGATGTTAAGTTTTGTGTTTTCTGTGAATGCTGTGTGCACATTGCCACCTGCAAAACCAAACAAACCACCAATGCTTGCACTGCTTGCAGCATTGTTGTCCCCTGCCTTAAATTTGGCAGCAAAATCAAAGCTTACTGTTGTGGCAACTTCTTTTGCTGGCTCAAGCAACATAATTGAAGCATTGCCAACAAAACCTGCCAAACCACCTGCTTTAAGTGTGTAATAATCGCTTTCTAAACTACTTCCAGTTAAAGAGATGAAGAGGTTTTGAATGATTGCTGCTGGGCCACGATTTGTAAAGCCCAAAGTGTCTCTTGAAAACTCAACGCTTCCTTGAACAACCGCACCAATTATTCCACCAACATTAATGTTTTTAACAATTGAAACTGATGGATCATTTGCTGTGATTGAAGAGCCATCAATGTTAATTCCGTTTCTATTATTAACATTAATTTTAATGTTTTTGAATGTTGTTTTAATGTCACTTGTTGCTTTTGCAGTGATTAAACCCGCATAGAAGTTTGCATCTTTATTTACTGCTTGGCTTGTCACATATTGCATCATAATTTTCTTTGTTGTTGTGTAATTTACTTCAAGGTTTTCAAACGTTGAGTTAATTGCATGCCCAACAAGCAATGCCGCATTGCGAGATTCTGTGACAATTCTTGAGTTGTTAATTATAATATTTTTGAAAATTGCAACGCTTGATTGTTCCACCAAAAGTGCCGAGCCTTTCATAATGTCAATATCATTGTGATAGCCTGAATCTTGAATTACAAAATCGCTGAACACAGCACCATTTGTTGCAATCCCAATTAATGCTTCTTTAAGAGCATAACCACTAAAGCCATATTCTGGAACTGGTTTTCCTACAAGTTCTTCATTTTCTGGTGTATAGCCTTTCAAAACACCACTAAATGATTGAATTTGTTTAAATGTTTCATCAGTTAAACTGCTTAAATCAATAATTTTATTTTGAGAATCTGGCCCGCCTGCAATGATGATGAATGTTTTGTCTGGATAAGTTGCCATTAATGCAAAATCTGCAGCTGTTCTAATGTAGATGATTGAAGATGAAACTGTGAACACAATGCTTGGCAACAAGTTGCCTGTTTTTCTTTCCCAGTTGTTTTCATCCCAGTCATTATTTCTGAAAATGATGTCCATTTGAACAGCGTCAACTGCAACATCTCTAATTTCGTTTAATGGAACAACCTTGTCTGTGATTGTTTTTGGATCATTTTGAGTTCCGCCAATGATAGATTTTTGCAAATAATAGTTTTCATTTGCTTTGATGAAATAATTTGTTGTGTAAATTTTTGGCGTTAACAATCCATTGTATGTTTCAGGAATCATGAAGAGATCTGAAATGAGTGAATTTGGTGAGTCACTTGTTCTTGCAACTGAATGAGCTGAATAATTTATTGAAGCAATGAATTGTTTTGCTTTTGTGTCGTATGTGTATGCATACAAGTCGTAAATGTCTTTTGTTTCAATTTTGTTGTTTGCACCCAAAATTGTTGGTTGTGTTTTGTTTAAATATGTAATTGTATTAAGACCATCAATAATTATGAACACCTCTTCATAATCATTAAATGTGCTTGGTGCAACAAATTCAACAAAACCAAATGCACCACCTGCACCAGCTGCAAACTCTTCTTGCACACCCACAATTTTTTCTTTTGATGAAGCAGATTTCAAATCGCCAAAGTGGTAAAGTTCTTGAATTAAAACTGTGCCAATTGGTTTAAGATTTCTGTATTCTGTGTCAACTTTAAAGTCGCCAATTGCGCCAATAAGTCCGCCAACAAAACGAGCGTTTGTGCCAATTACGTTAACTTTTGCATAGGAATTTGAAAGTTCACCAGAGAACACTTGACCAACAAGCCCACCCACGAAAAGTGGCTCGTAGTCTGCATTTGCTTCAATGAATAATGTTTCATTTCCTCTTGTGAATGTCAAGTTTGTGTTGTAGTAGTTTGCAATGTTGTTTTCAATTGTTTTTTGCAACACTGCTGTGTGTTCAATTTTGGATTGTGTTAAATTGCCAAACAATTCGCCCACAAGTCCGCCCGCTGCATATTTATATGAAATGATTTTTTGAGTTGCGGTTTGTGTGTTTGCAACAACTTCATACGATAAATCACGCAAGAAAGTGTTAAGCCCAGAATAGCCCAAAACACCACCAACAGTTGCTGCTCTTATTTGATTCATGCCAAACACTTTAAGGTTTGCAGAAGCTGAATAAGACATCACTCTGTCTTTAAAGTAGAATTTTTGTCCAAGTTTGTCTTCTGTGAAAATGTCAACAACACCAGCAATGCCACCAGCATAGCTTAATGTTTGGTTATTCATTAACGCAAGGTTTTCTTTTCTTATATATGTTTGTCTTTCAAACGAGGTTTTGTTAAAGAAGTCTGCTGTCACAGAAACATTTGTTGTGGTTAAACTGATGATTTCTGAATTACCTGTCACCAACCCCACAATTCCGCCCACAATGTTTTGTCCTAAAACAAGCGCAGTTTGTGAGTTGTTTTGTGCAAAGAGATTGATGTTTACAATTTTGGAATTATTAATTGCACCAGCAACTGCACCAACGTGTGTTATGTTTGAAGCATTAATTCCAAGCAAACCAATGTTCAAGTTTTTAATGATGGAGTTCTTTTCAAGATATGCAAACATACCATAGAATTTTTGAGTGTTATTCACACTTGAAACAAGTTCTATGTTTGAAATTGTGAAGTTGTTTCCATCCACAATTGCTGCATTTGTTAAACGCATTTCTGAAGATGACAATTTGTAATCTTCGCCTTGTGAAGAAGTTAAATCATAAAGATTAATGTTTGCAAGAATTCTGTAATTTCCAAACACTGCTTTTTGTTCAAGGTTGAAATATTGTTGAATTGGAGTTGATTTTGAAAGGCCAAATACATCGTTAAACTCTTTTGCATTTCTAATTAAAATTGGGTTTGAAGATGAGCCATAAGCATAGCCATCTGCATAAACCAAGTTTGCATTTCCTTGTCCTTCAACATGTCTGCTTGAAATTGCAATGTCATTTGCACTAATCAAGTCAATTCCTTTTGATGTTGTCATAAACCAAACACCATCTTTTGTGTTTGCATTTGCAAATGAGAAACCATAGAAAAGTTCTGTGTTTGTTAAACTGTCAACTCTTAAAGCACCTGAATCGTAAAGTTCTTCAGTGTCGCCACTTCCAGTTGTTGTGTTAAGTGGAGCGTAATAATAGCTGTTTGTAATTGTGCCTGTGTTAAGCAAGTTGGAGTGTGAGTCAACCCCTGTGAAACTCATTTGAGTTGACTTGCTGTTTTCAATCACGCTTGATGAAAATGTTCTTTGAATTAAACCTTGGTTGTTGTAAACAAAACCAGCGCTATAACTCCCCGCATTGCCCGCTCTATCTTTAATCATGATATTGCTGTAGCTGTCGGAAATTTCCCCAGTGTTTAAGAACACAAAACCAGCACCAACACTTGAAGTTGAAATGCCTGAACCTGTTGTTCTAATTTCGTTTGGATATCTTGTGTTGTAAGCACCTTTTGAATATGAAAGGCTTATTTTACCAGTGTTTGTGCCTGCAAAACCAGCTGTTGTTGTTTGACGTCCAACTGTTGTTGCATTTTGAATTTCAATGTTGTTTGTGAACGAGCTTGCAATAAAGCCAGAGTTTGTTCCAACAAAACCATTGATGTTTCCTTGTGCTGAAAGTGTGAAAATTTGAAGTGGGTTTGTAATTGTTTGCAAGTATGAGTTTTGAACAACTTTAAACTCTGTTCCGCCCACGCGTGAGTTTGTGATATAACCCGAGCCATTGTTGTTTAAAACAAAGCCTGCAATATTGCTTGTCACATTGCTTGGAATGCTTGTGCCAGTTGTTCCTGTGGCATAAAGCACATAAATTCCTGGTGTTGGGTTTGCAACATTTGGCATTAAGTTGTTCATCTTGTAAGCCAAAACATGAGAATTTGTGATTATACCATTGTTTTCAATGGCAAAGCCCGCAATGTTAATTGTTTTAAATTTTGCTGTGTTAATTGTTATTGTGTTTAAATGGTAATAGTTAACAATAACGTTTTTAATTGTTGTTGAAGATGTGACATTTCTGAAAAGTGCAAGCGATAAACTTGAAACTTCTTGTTCTTCCATTAAATCAAAACTCATAATTGAAATAACTTTATTATTTCCGTCAAAGCTTTTAATTTTTGAAGTGTCAAATGGAACATAATTGTAAAGTTCAATATTTTCCATCAAAATGTAGTCTTGTGAAACATCTTGGTTTTGAATGTCCAAAAATTCTTGTGCTGTGTGAATTTGAGTTGGATTATCTTCATCTGTGTATGCTGTCACATTAATTGTGAAGTCATAAGTAAATTCTCTCACCATTCCATCTGGTGTTTTATATGTGAACAACAAGCGCATTTTTTGTTGCCCTGTTCTTGCACCAATCACACTTAATGTGTTTGGAGCACTTGCACCTTCTGACACAGAAGAAGCAGGGGTTGAAGCGCCATCATCAATAAAGTCAAAGTCCACAATTCCTGATTTAATCACTTGTCCGTTTGCAGAAAGCACTTTTGTTGTTGAGCCATTTGCATTAACGTAATACAAATTGTTTAAGAAGTTTTTGTAAACGTATGAATTTGTGTCGCCTTCATGATAGTTCAAAATGTAAGGCAAAGTTGAATTTGCTGGTTCAACATTATACAAGTAATTATATTTTCTAAATTTTTCAACTTGTGCTCTTAAAGCGCTAACAGCCTCATTAAATTCTGGCATTGTTGCGCTGTAATCTCGCCACTCTGTTGTGTCAAAATCAAATTCAAGCAATTTTGAAATGCCAATGTAAATATTCAAAACATTTGTGTTAAATGAATCTGTTTTTAATCTAAAGCTTTCTTTGTCAATTAAGAAGTCCACAACTGTCACTTTAACTTCACTTGTTGCAACTTCTTGCACGTTTCCAATTTCGCGTTTAACTTTTGCAACAACTCTAAATGTTGGTGAAGTTGCACTGATGAATCTTGCAAGTTCTGAAACATAAAGTGAAATTGTGTATGTTTTTGTGTTAAGCGCATTGTCAACAGTTTCTGTCACACCGCCAAATTCAATTCCAGTGATGATTGCACCGCTGTCGCCATCGTTTGGAGAAATGGTCAAGCTGTCCAAAGTTTGGTCGGCTGCAACTTTAACTTCCAATGTTGCTGAAGTTCCACGAGCCACAACTTCGCTTTCTTTTCCATTAATTTTAATTTCTGCACTTTGTAATGCTTGAGTTGAAAGAATGTAGTTTGTGCTGAACAATTCTTCTTTGTTTGAGTCATACGCCTTAATTGTAATTGTGAAAACAACGTCTTTTTTTACATTTTGTGGAATACTTGCAAAAATGTAAAGATTTGCCAAGTTGCTTTGTGCTATTTGTTCCATTGCTTGCAAGCTTGATTTTGAAATTGCAATTCCATTTTCAACCGCTCTAAAGCCAGTTGTTGCCTTGAAGAATTTTGCATTTTCAAATTTCATTAAATCCAAAAGAACGCTGTTGCCATCAACAACATCGCTTGTAATTTCAAGGCTGTCATAGTAAGCATAGGCTGGGAAAAGATCAATGCTTAAAAGCGCTGATTTTCCAGGAGTGATTAAGTTTGTTGGTTCTGATTTGAAAACATAACCTTCAGTCATGTAAAAGTAGTTAAATTCTCTGCTTCTAACTCCAACAAATTCAATAACTTGAGAGTCAATTTCAACATTAAACACGCCAAACACGTTTGGATGTTCCACTGGTGAAATTTCAAATGACAATTTTAATCCATTGAAGTTATAGTCTTTAAATTCGTCTGCAATTTCAAGTTTTAAGGTGTAGAAGTTTCTTGTTTTGTCACCTTCAGTTGTTTGTCTAACAAGGTTTAAAACAAGTTGTTTGCTGTCGCCAACAAACATTTCTTCATAAGCGTATGTTCTGCCTCTAAAAGTGAATGTCAATGAAGATGTTTGGTCAAAAACTTTAACGTCAAGAAGTTCGTTTGGTGCGTCTGTTAGCACTTCAACATTAACTGTGATGACATCTTTTGGTTGAATTCTAACAATGTCTTTAATGTTTGTTTCAATGCTGAAAGCACCAGTGTATGTTTTAATTGAGAATGATTTAATTAATTTTGAGAACAAAATGTAATTGTATGTTTCATTTGCATCCAAAATAAGTGGATATGCCCTGAAATTAACCAAACCATCAATTTTTGATGTATCAATTGAGAATATGCTTGAATTTGTTGAAGAAACAATGTCTTCAGCACTATTAATTGGCTCGAGCACAATTTTCAAATTGTTGTTTTGTTTAAATTCAATTAATCTGTCTGTCACAACTCTTGTCACAGAAACATCGGTTGAAATAACTTGTGTTGTGCCTTTTTTAACAGTGATTTGTGGGTTTAAACCAAGCGCTTCGCCATTATAAAGAAGTCCAACTTCATTAATTTTGTGAATAATGTAAACTTGAACTGTCTTTCTAGCAGAAAAGTCATATTTTAAGAACACATCAAGTGTCAATTCACCTGTTTTTAACATTTCCAATGAGTTTGAATTAACAGATGCCGAGTTTGAACCATTTGCAATTTTAACTTTAATGTTTTTACTGCTTGTTCCAAAAAGAGTTTGGAAACCAAGTGTGTTCCATGCTTTAATTTGCGCGCTTTCTGCTGTTGTTAAACCAACTGAACTTAAAGGCTCATACATGAAGAAAATTGCGTTTAATTTGTTTTCTGAAACAAGCACATTTTCTGAATTAATGAAGCCCAAGTCGTAAATAATTTGTGAATCAACTTCGTCGTTTTTAATTTCTTTTAAGTAAGGATATCCGCCATTATTTTCAAAACCAATTGCCCATGGTGAACTTGTTGAAATGACAACACCTCTGTCAGAATAAAACCTAATAACAGTTTGTCTGTCTGCGTTAAAGAGAGATAAACCATTTGAATAATATTGTTTGTTATCGTTGATAAACGAGTAAATTTCTGAATTTGCTTGGTCTGGAAGGTATGTTAAAATGTATGAATTTTTAATATTTAAACTTAAAGTGCCAGTGTAAGCAAGCACACTTCCATTATATTGTGAAACAAGTAAAACACTTGCTAAAGCGTTAATGCCATTAATTCTTGCAAACACTTTTTCAAACCTTGCGTTTGACAATGCGTTGTATGCAATTGCACCCACAGCCACGCCACTTAAGGCAGTTTTGTTGTGATATGAATATACATAAGAGTTTAAAATTACGCCACTTGTCACAGCACTAATTCCACCAACAATTGAGTTGCTTGTTAAAATTCCGCCATAAACTTCGTTGTCTGTGTTGTCGTTTTCATATCTGTAAAACTCAACCGCTGCGCCATTAATTTCACCATTGTTGTATGCTGCAATTCCGCCAACAAAACCTGTGCTTGCGTTAATTAAACCAAAGAAAGCACTGTTTAAAATTTTGCCTGTTGCGTTGTTTGTGCCAACAAGCCCGCCAATTGTTTCTCCGCCGCTAATCATTTGAATTTTGCTTGGAGCATATTTTCCACCTTTAAGGAAGGTGTCAACTATCACCCCTGTGATTGTTCCGCTGTTTGTAAGCGCAACAAAACCGCCATTAGCAACTTCAATTTCACCAACAATAATCAAGTCTTTAACAATTGCATTTTGTGAAAGAGAAGCAAAAAGTGTTGTTTTTAATGGAGTTAAATTGTTGTTTGTGAAGTTTATAACATGTTTTTCTGTTGTGCCTTCTTCTTTTCCATAAAGCCCACCGCTGAAATCTTTTGCTTCCCAGTTTGCTGGAACAACAACGTCATTTTTCAAGGTGTAGTGTGCAGTGAAATCTTCAATTTCTTCCAAAGATTCAATTCTAAATGATGTGCTTTGGCTTTTTCCATCTGCCACAATTATTTTGAATGTTTTATAAACTTTGTTGTCTTGAATGATTTCAGGTTGATTTAAAGAGTTAATTATAAACGCGTCTTGTGGAATAATTTTAATAATTCCAGTTCCGCCAGTTTTTAATTCTGTGTTCAAGTTAATTAAACCAGTGTTTTCATCAATGCTTAAAATGTTTGAATTTGTGCCAGTGTCTGGCTCAAAGAAATATTTCAATTTTTTGTTAAATGCGTTTTGATTTCCAGCAGCAGCTGCAATGAAGAAACTTCTGTCTTCATTTTTGTTAACATTAAGATAAATTCCATTTTCCTCGTTAACATTATAAACTTCAACTGAAGAAACTTTAACCGCACTTCTAATTGTCATTTCAACTTTAAGAGTGATGACTTTGTTAAATTCACGAATTTGGAACAAAATTTGTCCGCCAGTGTATTTATCAATTACAGTTTCTGGGTCGGTTGATGTGCGCAAAGCAGTCACTAAATATTCGCCTTCTTTGCCTTCTTGTTTGTGAACAGAAACGTGAACATTTTTGTCGTTAATGCTTGTTGAAACTGCCAAATTGTTTGAAGTTTGCAAAATTTCGCTGTATGTTGCTGGTGTTTTTCCAAAGTTTACAGAAAGTTTTAATGTTGCTTGTGCATAAGCTTTGTTGTAAAAACCAACTGTTTCAAGTGAGTATAAATCAAGTGCGCCTGAACTGATTTCAAAGCTTGTCACAGGTTCATAAACTTCAACTAAGAAGAATTTAACAACACTTTCCTCTTGAGTTGTTGACCTTAATTCTTGATACATTCCATTTTCCGACATTTGGAAAACTTGGCCGCCAAAACTTGCCCTAACCAAAACTTTGCCAACTTTAAGCGCTGTGATTAATCCAAACGATTTTAAGTCGGTTGCTCTTATTACGCCTGTGTTATCAGCATATGAAACAAGTTCAATGTCTTCATCTGCCAATTTAATATCATAGTCAATAAAACTAAATTCAACGTTATATGTGTTTTTTAATAAATTTGTTAAGAAACTCACGGTTGAGCCATTTTTAATTGCAAGTTTAAAGTCAATGCCTGGAAGTTTGTTGACAACATATTCACCAACAGAGGAAGATTGATTGCTAGCAACTGAAGAAATTTGAACATTTGCTTTGAAAGGCACAAGAGTGTGAACTTTCAAACTAATTGCTCTGCCATTACCAAAACTAATTCCCAAAATCGAGGTTGCAACTTCATTATTTGCTTTTGAAGAAACTTGAACAGAGTAAATTTTAAATTCGTCTGCAACTTCTTCTTCTCTTAATGTGTTTTTGTTAACAATAATGTTGTCGCCATTTGTAAAGCTGATGAAGTTTGCAACTTCTGCATCAGCAGGATAAACTTTGAAGTAAAGCCTTTGTGTTTCAACTTTGCTGCTGTCGAAATACGTGTTTGCATTTTCTGGGTTTTCAAAACCAACAAACTCTGCTTGCGACACGCCTTTTTTCACACTAAAGTTAATAATTGCTTCTTTTTTGTTTTCGCCATTGTTATAGTATTTTGCGCCAAAACGTGTTTCAACAATAATTTGTGCATCAGAAACATTTTTGCTTGCGTTTGCAACAATGAAAATTTCTTGGTTTTCTTTAACTTCAAGTTCACCATCACTGTTTAATGCAAGCAAAACTAAACGGCTTGCAGATTGACGCACATAAATATTGATGTTGTTTTCATTTGGAGTTTCTGGTGAGTAATCTGTTGTTTTTAAGAAGAATGTTTTATATTCTTCCGCAACAGTGCTTGGAGAAATTCCAAACTTCAATGACAAACCTTCTTCAAGTGCATAGTTTGTGAAAAGTGTGTATGTTTGAGCATCCTCTGCCATTTGGTTGTTTATGTAAATGTTTTCAATTATGTCGTAAGACAAAATTTCAACACGGTTTTCTTCTGTGGAGTAAGAATAGTTGTAGCCGTCGTAAGATATTTTAAAATACAAACGTGAAAGCCCACTTTGTTTTGCAGCTTTCAAGTCAACACTTAAATATTTATCAGCTTTTTTGTAATTTGTGGAAACAACTTGAACAAAGTCTGTTGTAAGTGAACTATCTTCAAGAACATAACTAATTGTCACGTCTTTGTCAATGTTCAATTTGTCAAGTTGAATTTTAACAGTTTCATTTGCAAAGCTTGAGCCAGGGCCAGTTGCAGGAGCATTTGTTGCCACGTAAACTCTTGCAAAATTGTTTTCTTCTTTTTGCAAAGTTTGTTCAAGTGAATTTGTTAATGTGTACATTTCTTTTGTGATTGGAGTTAAAATGTCAAAAGTAAGTGAAACAGAATTAACATCTTCTTGGTCGGACATTGCTTTAACAGAAATTGTTTTAATTGAAACTGGTGTGCCTTCAGCAACACGCAAAACGCCATTTTGCAAAGTGATGAATTCTGGCGCTGGATTGTTTTCAATTTCAAATGTCACATTTTTTTGGTCTGTGTGTTCTGGAACAAATTCCACAAGGCTGTTATCAACGACAGTTTGTCCGCCACGCAAAACAAAGTTTTTGAAATTTGATTGTTTTGCAAGAATTTGTCTAACAGGTTCAATAACCTTAACTGTGAACATTGTTTTTTTGTTTATGTTTTGTTTTGAGGAAACAGTCACGTATGATGTGCCTTTTGTGATGGCTTTAATTGTGAGTTCAGTTTTTCCATTTCCAAGGTAGGTTTGTTTGTAAATGGAGATGTTTTGATTTTCAACAGATATGTAAATATCAGACAAGATATCTTCGCTTGCCCCTTTTGCCTGTATCACAACTTTTTCTAAATTGTTTTCTGTTTTTCCAAGAAAAATTTCAACTTCATTTTTTGAAGCTGTAAAAACTAAATTTTTTGTTTGGTCGCCACACGCTGCCAAAATTCCGGAAAATAAAACCAATAAAGTCATTAACAAAGTTAAAACAACTTTTTTTGATTTATACATTTTTTCACTCACCATATTTCCTCCAAATGTAAACAAAAACTGTTCTGAAAAGGCATATTATATATAAATTTATTTTAGAGAATTTTTATAAATATATACTCTCTATGTAGAGAGTATAATAAAAAGGCGCTTTCAAGTCAAATTAAATAAA
>JBMNOM010000034.1:0-9862 GCA_050943075.1 Christensenellales bacterium
TTTAATGTTTTTTTATATTTTCAAATTGTTTATGTTTTTGTAATACAAGCAAATTTTTAACTATTCAAAACGAAATTTTATTGCTATTTTCTTATAAAATAAAACATATATTGTTGAGCATACCCCGCTTGATTTCCAAAAGTTTCAAGCAGTTTAAAACGCATTTTTTCGCGGTCGGTTTCGCTTTGGTCAAAATATCTTTTAAAAATTTTTTCAATCCAAGTGTCAACTGGAAAAACATCTTGTTTTCCATAGGCAAAAAGCAAAATGCAGTCTGCCACTTTTGAGCCAATTCCATTAATTGTTAAAAGTTTTTCTTTAAGCTCTTTGGTTGGCAGGTTTCTTAATTCCTCAAAGTTAATTTCTTGCATTTGCTTAAATGCTTTAACAATTTGTTTTGCCCTGTAGCCAAGCCCTGCCTTAACGAAAAATTCTTCATCTTGTTGTGCCAAAACTTCAAGGGTTGGAAAAGCGTAAAAATCCCCCATATTTTGCCCCAAATTTTTTCTTATGTATGCCATGGAATTTTTAATTCTTGAAATGTTGTTGTTTGCGGAAATTATAAAACCCACAACAGTTTCCAAAATGTCTTGTTTTAAAATTCTAATTCCATTGCCAAATTCAAGCATTTCAATCATTTGTGGAAAAGCGTTTCTTAAAGATTGTTTAATTTGAAAATAATCTGTTTTTAAGTCAAAATAATTTTCAAAATAAGGCACGTCATCAGTTAAAATTTCAACTTTATCATCAAATTCTTTAACAACTGCAAGTTTGTTTTTTGAAAAAACGCGATAAACATCTTCTGCTTTTTCATAAGTGAAAACTTGCCCACATTCCATTATATGCAAAGGGTTAAATTCACTTTTATCAGTGATTACAATTTTGTTGTTTTCTGTTATATATTTCATGCTTAAATTATACACCAAAAAGCCCTTTTTAACAAGCAACTTTTGCCTTTATTTAAAGTAAATTTTAAACAAAATTGCATTAAACAAAAAGTGTATAATCCCCATAAAATTTGGGACAAAACAGCAATAAAAATAAGCAAAAAATTTAACTTAAAACTTAAATGTTTCATTTGCATTTTTTGTGTGTGGTTCTAACATAATTTAGCACCAAAACCACAAGCAAAATTAAGTTAAATTAACAAAAAATTCCTACAAAAAACAAGTTGAGAATTAAATTTTTAAAACAAAAAAATCTGCTTTAAAAGCAGACTTTTGTTTTGTTTTTTTATTTTTAAGCAACAATGTTAACGAATTTCTTTGAGCCTCTTTGTTGGAAAGAAACTTTACCATCAACAAGTGCAAACACTGTATGGTCTTTTCCAAGCCCAGCGTTGATTCCTGGATAAAACTTTGTTCCTCTTTGTCTAACAACAATTGAACCAGCTTTAACGAATTGACCGTCAGCAGCTTTAACGCCTAATCTTTTGGCTTGGGAGTCACGACCGTTTTTTGTACTACCGCCACCTTTTTTTGAGGCGAAAAGTTGTAAATTAATAAATTTCATCATAAACCTCCACATTCATATATTTTTCATTTCCAATGGAAATATCTAAAAGACTTTGATACATGGTTTGAATTAAAACTTGTGCTTTTTCAATTTCTTCTTTAGAATTTTTGTTTAAGTCAAGTTTCAAAAAACCTTTGTTGTCGTCTTTTTTAAATTTTGCTTTAATGCGCAAAACTTTTTCAATGCCCAAGCATGTTGATTGTGAAATGGCAGATATGCCAGCACATAAAACATCTTCGCCATGGGCAGCAAAATTGGTGTGTCCTGTTAGTTTGAAACCAACAAACAAATCATTTTTTTTATAAAAAACTATTTTTGTCATAATTAACCAATTTGTGTAATTTTAATTTTTGTATAAGGTTGACGATGTCCATTTTTAGATCTGCGTCTTTTCTTTGAAATGTATTTAAACACAACAATTTTTTCAGCTTTTCCGTGCTCTAAAACTTCTGCTTTAACCTTAACTCCGTTAACAACTGGACTTCCAACTGTCACATTGCCATCATTTTCAACTAAAAGAGCTTCAAATTCAACTACGTCACCAACATTTGCTTCAAGTTTTTCAACTTTAAGTTCTGTTTCTGGGGCAACCTTATATTGTTTGCCACCTGTTTGAATTACTGCAAACATTTAATTTCCTCCTTAACTAATCTCGCTACAACAAGGTGGTTTGTTAAAAACACTTAAAAAACCTTTTATATGCGGCACCGAGAGGAATTATAGCACATTAAGGGTTTAAAGTCAACAATATAAAATAAATAACTGCTTTAAATTTTGCTTGTTTTTTTAACAAACAAAAACACCCACTCAAATTAAAAATCTTGCCTTTAATGCAAGATTGTCTTTTAAATTATCTTTAATATTGTTTGAAAGAATAATAAATGAAATAATTGAAAATTGTATTTTCCGAATTTGAAAAGTTGGTCAATTTCAAGTTAAATTTGTTTATCAATCATTTGTTCAAAATTTTACCTTTTCAATTATAAATTTAACACAACATATTCATCAGCAAATGAAATTTGGTCGCCAGTTTCAACTGTTTGCAAAAATTCATCACCCAAACTGTCAATCACAACAACTTCAGAGTTTAAATAAGTTTTTGCAAGAGTGAAAGCCGCCACAGTTGCGGCATCAAGTTTTTGGCTGAACAAAAAGCATTTTGGTTCAATTTTCTTTTTTGCCATTGATAAAAGCACCATGGAATTAATGTCGGACGCTTTAAAAGAAGGCAAAACAAAAACTTTGCCTGTTAAATTCTTTTTGTAAATGTCCTTAAAATGCCTGTCGGCAAACAAAAGTTTTTTGCTGGTGTTTTCTGCACGTTTTCCAAATGCTTTAATTTGCGACACAGTTTTTCTTGCAACAACTGCTTCGCCAAAGCCTTGCCCGCTTATTAAAACCCTGCCTTTAAATTCAATCACTTTTCTCTCCTATTTTCTGCTAGTTATGATTTTTAAAATTTCATCTTCTTTGCAAAATTTCACATTTGCATGCGACCTAATTTCGTTTGAGTTTGTAATAATTTTCTTTTTAACTTTTTTGCTTGCAACAATGTTGTTAAATGGTGACATTGTTTTAATGACTGCCCCATAACTTTTAAGTTCTTTATATTCCGGAAGTTGTTTAAATGCTTTCAAAACTTCTTTGTTTGTTAAAAACACTGTTTTAATTTTTAATTTTTTTCGTTTGTTTTGCTTTAATTCCCAACCAATTTCATTTGTCCAGTAAACAAGTTGATAAAGGCTTAAATCTGGTTGTCCAATGAAGCACAAGGAAGGTTTTGCGTCCAAATTTTTCCAAAAAAGTTCAAAGTTTTCTTTCACTCTTTCAATTTCTTGTTCATTAATTGAAATTGTTTGCGCCTGAGGGTTAATTAACTCTTTCTTAAGTTTTTTTGCGTCTGGTGTGATGCCATTAATGTGGAAAATCCTCAAAGCACCTTCAGAGGAAAAACCAGCAGAAAAATCTTTTAAAAACGCAAGAGTTTTTTCATCATATTTTGCTTTTAAAAGTTTTTCAAGCCCATAAATGTATGGGATTTGGTCTTTTGCTTTTTGTGCAACAGCAACACCCAAAAGTCCAGCGTCTGGCAAGGTGGCTGTTTCAATTTTAATAATCACATTTGCTTTTCTGCCCTCTTTTGTCACAAGCCCATAATTTGGCACTTTGCCCAAAATATTGCAAAACAAGTCAATCACTGGGCCGCAAGAATTAACACGCGCACCCAAAGCAGAGTTTGCAAAAGTGATTAAAGCCGAGTCAGACCAGCACAAAACATCGCCATATTGCACTGTGTCACTTTTTGCCAAACTGATTGCATCTAAATATCGAAAATCTGGGTTTAAGCCCAAACTGATGAGTTTTTTTTCCAAAACTTCTTGATGAGATTTAACACTTCGTTTTCTGTGAAAAATTTTGGACCATGTTTCTGTGGATTCCAAATAAGAATAAAGCCAACTTGAAATTGTGAATGGATATTTTGTTTTTAAGTTTTGTGATATAAGTGAATCAAAAATGTTTGAAACAACTTCAAAGCCTTTTGTTCCAAAACCAAGTGCCAAATGCCCTGGCCCTGTTATGTTAATGAAATCTTTTGCCCCATAAAAATCAGAAAAAATGATTAAGCTTTCCAAAATCTTTTTTCGTTCAGGGCCAAAGTCGCCATCTAAAATGCGTTTTTCCTCAGCTGATAATTTAATCATTATTCCTCTAAAAATTTAAATTTAAAATTTACAAAAAATATTTGTAGAAGTATTGTAGCACACAAAATTTAAAAAATCAAAAACTAATTTTTTAAATTAAGCTTTTTCGTGCAAATTTTTGTTGTTTTTTTGCCATGGATTATTGCCAAAATTCATTATAATTAAAAAGCCCTTGCAAATATAATAATATTATGATAAAATTAATTAATTAAAAATTCGCAATTAAAATTACAACTTTTAATTAAAAGGAGGCCAATAATGGCAAAAAAAATAGTTTGGACAAATTATTTAAAAGACGAAGCAATTTACAGATATTGGTATGTGCTTGAAAACAATAATTTCAAAAAAGCAATTAAACACCATGGAACTGACAAAGATATGACATGTGCAAACATGCACAACGCATTATATAGTGGGCTTTACTATCCACAAGAAGGCTTTAATTTTCAAGACAGAACAGTTTTAAGGTTAAGAAAAGAAAGAGGAATTCCATACAACAGGCCAATTGCAAACTTTATGTCACGTGATGAAATTTTGATGAACATTCACGCAATGAACGATGCCGCTTATTCTTTAAGAACACTTTCAAAATTTGGCTATAATTCAAAACTTTTTGCAAGTGAATTTTATAATCTTGGCAAAGAAGAAAACGAGCGCCGCATAAAAATGAAAATTAAACCAAAAGCGCTTTACCCTCATGTTGGCAAAAAAGAAGAGAGAGAGCTTAATAAACCAAACAGATACAACTTGGCAAGAAAATTGCTTAAGAGTTTGAAAAAAGAAGGCTATACTCCTCAATTCACAACTGTTTCAAAGCGTGAAAACAAAGAATTGTTTAAAAAAGCATTAAACAACTACTTAAAAGCAAAATTTGTTTTTGAAAACACAATTAAAACAATTGGCATTTATCAGCTTGAAAAGAAAGCCATGCTTAAAGAACAACTTGACTCAGGCTTTTACAGAAGCGTGATTCCACATTATGGTTTTAGCATTGACAACATTTTGTTCACTGACCACCCAGAACAAGTTATAACAGCAAAAGAACTTAACATTCACGCCAAAAAATTTGAAGCAGCAACAAAAGTATTAACTGAAAACAAAGAACTTTCTTATAAAGAACTTTTAACAGTTATGTATAAAACAGGCAAAAATGTCAGAAACGAATACATTGAGAAAAACCACACCTACCCAGAAATTGGCAAAGGTTTCAAAAATGCTTTCTGCGAAATGATTTCTCATCAACTCACACTTAACCCACAAGTTTTTGAAAATAAAGAAGAAATTAATGTTAACGACTTCTCTTCAAAATTAATTCATGCAATTTTAAGGCTTAAAAACGTTTATAACGACAGCCAAACCGAACAAGAAAAGCAAGAAATTAAAACTCAACTTGAAAAATTTAGACAAGCACTTGAAAACTCAAACAAAGAAACAACACCAGAAGTTAAAGACAAAAAAGACGAAAGCCAACAAAACAAATAACAAAGGCAGCTTACAAAGCTGCTTTTTTTGTGCTTTTTTTGTGTTAATTTATTTAATTAATTGCAATTTTTTAATCAAGGTGTTAAGATAATCTTATATTTGAGGAGTAAATGTATGACAATTGACTTAAAAGACTTGAAAGCCGAACATGTTGGCCAAACAATCACTTTGCTGGGTTGGGTTAAAAATCACAGAAAACAAAAAGACTTTGGCTTTTTGGATGTTTATGACGGCACAAAATTTGGCGTTTTGCAGGTTATATACGCAAACACAGTTAAAGGCTATGAAACAATTTCTGCTTTTAAAATTGGCAGTGCTGTAAGCGTGACTGGTGTTATTACAAAAGGTTTTAAAGACGAAAACAAACTTGAAATGCAACTTGAAGAAGCAGAATTGCTTGCAGATTGCGATGATGACTTTCCAATTCAACCAAAAAAACACAGTGTTGAATTTTTAAGAGAAATGGCCTATTTGCGCCCACGCACAAACCTTTTTCAAGCAGTTTTCAGGCTTAGAAGCAAACTTGCGTTTGCAATTCACAACTATTTTAATAAACGTGGCTTCACTTATGTTCACACTCCAATTTTAACAGGAAATGACGGTGAAGGCGCTGGAAACACTTTTCAAGTGACAACACTTTTAAACAATGGCATTCCAAAAGAACTTGACTATTCCAAAGACTTTTTTGGCAAAAAGGCTTTCCTTGCCGTGACTGGACAACTTGAAGGGGAAACTTTTGCACTTGCACTTAAAAAGATTTACACCTTTGGCCCAACATTCCGTGCTGAAAACTCAAACACAAAAACACACGCGGCAGAATTTTGGATGATTGAACCTGAAATTGCATTTTGCGATTTAGACGGCCTTATGAAAATTGAAGAAGACTTTTTGGTGGGAGTTTTGAAAGAAGTTATGGTGACAGCCAAAGATGAAATTGATTTCTTTGACAAATTTGTTGACAATGGAACATGGGAAAGGCTTAACCAAACAATTAAAGGCAACTTCCCTATTATTAGCTACAACGACGCAATTGAATTGCTTATTAAACATAACGACAAGTTCACATTAAAAGCAGAACACGGCGGTGACATTGGCAGAGAACACGAAAAGTTCTTAACAGAAGAACACTTCAAATCACCTGTGTTCATTAAAGACTGGCCAAAAGAAGCAAAAGCGTTCTATATGCGCACAAACCCAGACAACAAAACTGTTGCAGCGGTGGACTTAATTGTGCCAACATCTGGCGAACTTATGGGCGGAAGCCAACGTGAAGAACGCTATGATGTTTTAGTCAGCAGAATGAAAGAACTTCACATCCCAACCGACAGCCTTGATTGGTATATAAATTTAAGACGTTTTGGCGGCGGCGTTCACTCTGGTTTTGGAATGGGCTTTGAAAGGCTTATCATGTTTGTCAGCGGCGTGAATAATATTCGTGACGTAATTCCATATCACAGAACACCAAATAATATGGATTATTAATATTAACTTCACAGTTAAATTGAAATAAAAATAAAAAGACTTGAAATTCAAGTCTTTTTTGTTTTGTAATAAAGTTTGAAGTTGTTAAATAAAAGCAATTTTTATTAATTTTTGGTTATATTCATTAATTTTTGGTTATATTCATTAATTTTTGCTTATACATTAAGTTTTATTGTTTTTAAAATAGGGCAAATTAAGTTGCTTTTACGCTTTTAACTGCATTTTTCATTAAAAATTAATATGAAATGCTTGCAAGCCCAATTGCACCAATTCCAACATGTGCGCCAAACACTGGACAAACTGGCATAACCTCAATGTTTTCAATGTTTAAACTGCTTTTAAGTTTTGCTTTAATTTCTTCCACGTGTGCATTGTTGTAAATGTAGCATATATAAACTTTTTTAAGGTTTTTTGGCAAACATTGAATCATCTCATTAATTGACCTTGAAAGCCCCAAAACTTTTTTTGGCACACTGATTTCACCATTTTTAAAATAGAAAATTGGTTTAATGCTTAACACGCTTGCAAGTGTTGCAGAAAGTTTTCCAATTCTGCCACCGCGTTTCAAATATTCCATTGTGTCTGGCACAAAGTAAAGGTCAACTTTTTCTTGCACATCTTCAATGTGCTTCAAAATTTGTTCAAAAGTTTTTCCTGCTGCAATTTCTTCCAAAACACTTTCCAAAACAACTCTTGAGCCAACAGTTGCTTGACGAGCGTCTATTGCTGCAATGCGCTTACCTTCAAAATTTTTTGCCGCCAATTTTGCGGAGTTGATTGTGCCACTTAAAGTTTCCGAAATTGTCATAATTATAACTTCAGCGTCTGGCGTTTTTTCATACACCTTGTTAATTGCATCAATGAATGCTTCTGGGCTTGGTTGTGATGTTTTTGGAAAGTTTTTGCTTGAGGCAAGCTTTTCAAAAAACTCGTGCCAAGTGTCTGCTGTTTTTTCCACAAAAGTTTGGTCATCAAGTAAAAGCGACAAACTCACAACTTGAATGTCATGTTTTTCAATGAAGTCTTTTGATAAGCCAAAAGTGCTGTCAACAACTAATTTAATCATATTATCTCTCCCAAGTTTAATTAAAAACCATTTTTATCATTTTATTTAAAGTTCAAAAGAACTATATATATTATACCATATAATTAAGCCCTTTAAAAACACATTTAGCATTTAAATAAACGCAAATTTTTGCCGAAAATAATAAAAAAACAACACATTTCTGTGTTGTTTTTAATTTTAAATTCTTCAATTAAATGCTTGTTTTTTAAGCCATAATTTCTTTTGTAAGCAAAACATTTTGATGGTATTCTTTTTTCTCTTCCAAAAATTTAATGTCGTTTTTCAAATTGATGAAGTTGTTTATTTCAATATATTTCATTTTCTTTGCTTCGCAATCAAAAACATATTCTTTGTTGTATGGTTCAGATAACCTAATTTCAATGCTTTCTTGGTAAATATTAAGCATCATATCAACTTCACATTCTTCGCCTTTTTCATTGCATGATTGAAAAGAAATGATTTTGCTATTATTAAAATCCTCTCTTGAAAAATATTTTGTTCCGTTTCCAAAAACCACGCCAATTTTGTCATTATAAATTTCAAATTCAAGTGTGGAAAAATTTAAAGGAATTTTGTGCTGAACAATTATGCCACTGACATATTTGTTGTAATTTGAAAAACAATTTGCAAGTTTTTCCAAATACAATTTTTTGCGAACAGGAGAAAGTGAACTGGTTATGTATATGCTTAAAAATTTGTTGTTAATTTCAGCCATAACATTGTCAAAATCTTTTGTTTCAATTGGTTGCGATTTAATGACACCATAAACTCTTTTAACACAATCCATCACACTGTTAATTTTGCCGCTTTCAATTTCTTTTGTCATAATATCAAGAAACATTTTGTTTAATGTGTTTAATGCGCCAATAAAATTTTCGTCTTGTGACACAACTTGGTGTGACACACCTTTAATTTTTGAGTTGTTTTGAAACTTGTTTGCAAAAGTTTTAAATTCTTCAAACAATTCGTGCTCATCTTGTGGAATATATCCTCTTAAATACGCAATAAGGTTGTTTTGGTTTCCAAAAATGCTTTGCATAAATTTAAGCATTCTAACATGATAGGTGTAAAGCCTTGAATTTGTGTTAATTTCGCTGTTAATAAACTCTGTGACAGCCTCGTTTAAAAATGTGCCATATTGCGCAAACATTTTCAAAGGTCTAAATTCAATTTGTTCAAACTCGCCTTTTTCATTTTCAATGTAAGGCCTTTCTGCCATAATTAAAAAGTGGATAAATTCATGGCAAAGCACATGTTCAATTTGCTCTGGTTTAATTTTGTTGTTAATTAAAATTCTTTTTTCTGCAACAACAAAATAACCCATATCTTTGCTTTCTTTAAAGTCTGCAAGGTTAATTTTAAGTTTTTTGCCTTCGTTATCATTAAGCAAATATTTTTCAAAAAGCATGGCATAATTGTTGGCTTGCATTAAGTTGTTTTTGTTAAAAAAATCTTGCATTTTTTGCATAACAGAAACAAAACTTGGAATTAATTTTGGGTTTATGTTAATTTTCTTCAAATTTTCTTCTTTTGTTAAGTCAATAAATGCGGTTTCTTTAAAAATCATATCTAAGCTTTCCTTGAAATGATTATAAACCACTTTATCTCTTTTTTC
>JBMNOM010000035.1:0-9739 GCA_050943075.1 Christensenellales bacterium
AATTCATTTTATCTTAATTTTACGTGTTTTTTGCTTGTTTTTTAATGTTTTTTCATCATTTTTTAATAATTTTATAAAAACTTCATTTATTTAGCAACTGCCACACAATTTCAAAAAGTTGTTTTTTTGTGCTTTTAACTTTGCCATCTGTGTTTAATTTGTAAAAGTTAAATTGCTTTTTCAACGCCTCAAAATTTTGTTTTTGAAACAAAACAAACTCGTCGTCATAACTTTTATGTTTTTCATTTTTACGGCTTAAAACTCTTGTTTTTAAATTTTGTGGGCTGGCGTCACACAAAACAACTAAGTGTGGTTTAACAAATTTTTTTGCAATTTGGCGCGTTAATTTGTTTGGGCATCTGGCTATATTTGTAAAAGCGTATCTGTCACACAAAACAATTTTTCCTTGCACAAGCGCTGGCAAAACTTGGCTGTTTAAAAGCAAAAGTTTATCGCCTAAAATGAAGATGTTTAAATTTAAAAACTCATCACTTGTTTTGTAATTATTAATGTTTTTTTCAATTGTTTTATACATTTTGTTTTGCTTGGTTTTCATGCTGGGCATTTTCACTTTTTTCACTTCAAAGTGCTTTTCAAGTTCTTTTTTAAGCGCATTTAAAAGAGTGGTTTTGCCTGCGCCATCCACCCCTTCAAACACAATGAGTTTGCCTTTAAAGTTTTTGTTTGTTTTCATCTGCCCTTTTACCTTAAATATAATTACATTATTTTATGTTTTAAAAATTTGTTTTATTTTGATTATTAAGATAATTTGTGCTATATTTGTGTTATGGAAAAAAACACTAAAAAAATAATGGACGAAATTAGGCAGTTTGCCGCTGAAAATTTTGTTCCCATTGTGCGCGAAGAAACGCAAAAACATTTGGTGCAAACAATTCAAAATGTAAAACCAAAACAAATTTTGGAAATTGGAACAGCAATTGGCTACAGCGGAATTTTGATGCTTTCAAATTGTGAAGAAGGCACTCATTTAACAACAATTGAATTAATTGAAAAGCGTTTTGAAAAAGCAAAACAAAATTTTGAAAAAGTTGGTTTTGCTTCCCAAGTCACACAAATTTTTGACGATGCATTTAAAGCAATTTCACAGCAAAAAGAAAACAGTTTTGACTTTATTTTTTTGGACGGCCCAAAAGGACAATATGCAAACTATTTGCCAATTTTAAAAAAATTGCTTAAGCCAAATGGAGTGCTATTTGCAGACGATGTGCTTTACAGAGGCATGGTTTTAAGTGATGAGTATCCAAAACACAAAGAAAGAAGAATTGTTTTAGGGTTGCGTGCGTTTTTGCAAAACTTAATGCAAGATAATGATTTTGAAACAAAGCTGTTTGAAATTGAAGATGGATTTACAATTTCAAAAAAAATAAAATAAAAAAACAAAAGGGAAAATTATGAAAAGAAAAGATGTTGAACTTCTTGCCCCCGCTGGGGATATGGAAAAACTTAAAACAGCCATTGAATATGGCGCCGATGCGGTTTATTTTGCTGGAAAAAGGTTTGGTTTAAGAGCGCTTTCTGCAAACTTTGACAAAAACGAACTTAAAGAAGCAATTGAATTTGCACATTCAAAAGGCGTGAAATGTTATATCACTGTGAACATTATTGCCCACAATTCTGATTTCATTGGCCTTGCAGATTACATTAAGGAACTTGAAGAACTTAAAGCAGATGCAGTGATTATTGCCGACCTTGGCATTGCATCACTTGTTAAAGAAGTTGCTCCAAACCTTGAACTTCACGTAAGCACACAAGCAAGCATCACAAACATTCACACTGCCCTTGCTTGGGTTAAACTTGGCGCAAAACGTTTGGTTTTGGCAAGAGAATTGTCTTTGCAAGAAATTCGCCAAATCAAACAAGCACTTCCAGAGGATGTTACGCTTGAAACTTTTGTGCATGGTTCAATGTGCATTTCCTATTCTGGCAGATGCTTATTAAGCAACTATTTCACAGGACGCGACAGCAACCGCGGGCTTTGCACCCAACCTTGCAGATGGGGATATCAAATCACACCAGTTAACAATGAAAATAAAAAGTCCTACCCAATTGAAGAAGACGAAAGAGGCACATACATTTTAAACAGCAAAGACATGTGTTTGGTGGAACATTTGGAAGAGCTTTACGAGGCTGGAATTACAAGTTTTAAAATTGAAGGCAGAATGAAAACCCCTTACTATCTTGCAACTGTTGTTAATGCTTACAACCGCCGTTTAATTGAAATTGAAAATAGGCAAGAGCCAAAATTTGATTGGAAAGAAGAACTTGCAAAAACAAGCAACCGTGAGTTTACAACTGGTTTTTACTTTGGCGAAGACAACAAACAAAACTATAAGCAAAGTGGCGGGCTTCAAACTCACACATTTGTTGCACTTGTTTTGCAAGACGCAGAAAATGGCTATTGTTTGGTAGAACAAAGAAACCGCTTTAAACTTGGTGACGAACTTGAAGTGCTTTCCCCAGATGAAAATTTTAACCAAATAATCAAAGTGGAACAAATTTTGAAAGAAGACCAAACAGAAATTGACGATGCAAAAGGCGTTCAAGAAAAACTTTATTTAAAAACAAACTTAAATTTAAAACAAAACTCAATTTTAAGAAAGAGAGCTGAAAAATAATGGAAAAAAGTTTAAAAAAAGAAATTATTAATTATTCCCTAATTGCCATATCAGTTTTTCTTATGTTTGGAATTAGGCTTTTTGATTTTGGAACAGCACTTCCAAAAGATGCATTTGCTGTTCTTGGAGTGTTTTTGGGCAGTTTGATTTTGTGGCTTTTTGTTGGCATTGACTGGACAAGTGTTTTAAGCATTCTTGCCCTTGCCACAATTAAAACATTGGGCTATAAAAGTGTTTTGTCTTCCGCATTTGGAAATGACACTTTCACATTTTTACTTTTCACATTTGTTTTAACATATGCGTTAAGCAAAACACCAATCATCAAACGCGTGGCTGTTGCATTTGTTTCAAACAAATTTGCACGCAAAAACGGCTGGCTTTTTGTCACAATGCTTCTTTTTGGCATTTTGGTTATTGGTTGCTTTGTGTCACCTTCTGTTTTGTTTATTGTGCTTTTGCCTTTAATTGAAGAAATTATTAAATTGGCAAACATTGAAAAAGGCGAAAAAACAGGTGCAATGCTTATGATTGGCTTTGCTTTTGTTGTTTCAATTTCATCTGGCATGACACCAATTGCACACGTTTTCCCAGCCATCGCAATGAGCAACTATGCTCAGGCAGTTGGGCAAAACATTGGCTATTTGTCATATATGCTTGTAGCAATTCCTGTTGGGCTTTTGGCTTTTGCCGCTTTAATGTTGTTTTTCAGGTTTATTATGCGCCCTGATGTTAAAAAACTTGAAAACATTGATATAACACCTTTAAAACAAGGCCTTCCAAAAATCACAAAAGCGGAAATAATAACATTAACAACATTTATTTCAGTTATATTAATTTGGATTTTGCCAAGTTTAATTAAAAACTTGTTGCCAGATTTTTCAACATTTTTAAGTAATTTGGGCTTAACACTTCCTGCCCTTCTTGGCGTGGTTGTGCTTTGCGTGATTAAAGTTAACAAAAAACCACTTCTTGAAATTAACGATGCATTTAAAAATGGTGTGCCTTGGCCAAGTTTAATTATGTGCAGTGCAACTTTGGCAGTTGGTGCAGCATTAACAAACGATGGCATTGGTTTAATCAGCTTTTTAACAACAAATCTTGCACCAAAACTCAGTGGTCTTCCTGTTATAGCCTTAGTGGCAATTTTTATAATTTGGGCAACCTTGCAAACAAATGTTTCTTCAAACATTGTAACATCAACCGTGGTGTCAAACGTGGCAATCATTGTTTTAATTGCAAACCCAAGCATCAACTTGGCAGCTTTGGTGGTTTTAATTGGAATGCTTAGCGCCTATGCTTTTGCAACTCCACCTTCAATGCCACACATTGCCCTAACAACTTCCAGCCCATACACAAACACAAGCCAAGTGTTTAAATATGGCTCACTTTTGTCTGTGGCAAGCATTGTAATTTCAATTCTTGCTTATTACTTTGCACTTTTAATTTTTTAGGAGATAATATGAAAAACTTGGACGAATTAAGAAAAGAAATCAATTTTGTTGATGACGAAATTTTAAAATTGTTTGAAAAGCGAATGGACATTGTTAAAGAAATTAACAAAATTAAAACAGAACTTGGCTTGCCAATTTTTGTGCCAGAAAGAGAAACACAAATGAAAGAAGCAAACTGCAAAAAACTTCAAAATGCAGATTACACAAATTACTATTTGCAAGTGCTTGAAAGTTATTTGGAAGTTTCAAAGCAATTTCAAAACGAACTTGCAAAAAAGTAATTCTTTGAAAAATCTTGTTATTGTTAAAACATCGAATGTTAATTTACAAATTTAATAATGCTGATTTTAATTTAAAAATTACATGCAAAAGAAATATTAAAACTCAATTAATTTACAAAAAAAGAACTATTTCATTAAGATTTAGTTCTTTTTTATTATGTAATTTTTTGTTAATACACTGTTTATAGCTCTTGCGACATGCCAAGATCATTAACAATATTATTTTGCGCATTTTTGTATGCTTGAAGGAAATTGTCGCCGTGTGTTTTAAGAAGTGGTAAATTAACCTTCAAAATGTCTGGATTTCTGGCAATAAATCTATCTCCAACTTGTTCAAGATTTGGAAAATTAATGAATTTCAAGCCCTGATTAAGTTCCAAAAAGTTATTTCCAACGCTTTTTAACGCTGGCGCATAAAACCTTTCAATTTTTGAATTATTGCTGATAAAGTTAATTTCAGCAATTTGTAAGTTTGGAAGTTCAACAATTGATAATTTTTGGTTTGATTGAAGAAAAAAACTCTCTGCGGTTTCCAAGTTTGGTAAAGAAAGCATTTCTAAATCTTCATTCTGACTTAAAAAGAAACTTCCACAATGTTTTAAATTTGGCAAATTAAGTTCATTAAGCACTTTGTTATCAGCCAAAAAGTTGTTCTTAACAGTTTTAAGATTTGGAAAGTCAACTTTTTGAATTGTTTGTGAAGATGCCATAAAGTTGTGCCCCGCCTCCACAAGCTCTGGCATATTTACTTTTACTAAGTGTGTGGAAGCAGCGCAAAAATTATCACCAACAGATTTAACGTTTGGTAAATCAAGCTCCACTAAATGTTTGGCGTTCGAGTCCAAATGGTTGCAACACATAAAATTGTCTTCAATCTTTGTGAGATTTGGATTGGAATATTTAATAAATCTGTTGTATTTATCAAGTGTTATTCTAACAATTTCACCACCATCTTTTGGGGTTATATTTAACACTTTTTCATCTCTTTCTTTTCTTACTTCAATTTTTTCAATGTTGTTTTTGAAATAATCAGTAAAACTGTCCTTTTTTTGGTATGCGTCCACTATAATTTCTTCAATTTCTTTAGAATCAAATTTAATTAAATACCCATCGGTTAAAATGCGTGTCGCTGGGTCAAATTTAGTTACAACATCACGATTACTAATTAAAATGTTGTTTTCACAAAAAGAAAACAATGATTTAGTGTCAAGTGCTCTATAAGCCTTTGAATCCACAGTTCGGTAATTATTATGTATGAAAAAATCCAAAGTTTTAGATTCCTGCATGCTATATTCACGAACAAAACTGTACCTTAAACCTGGAACAATCTCGTCAAGGTTGTTTGAAAAAGTGGCATCTGGGTTTTTAACCGTGTGATTGTATCTGTTTTTAATTGAAAGAGTGCTTGCAATTCGGCTTTCAAATTGAATGCTTATAACTGATGTTCCATACTCATCTTGACGCTCTGGATTTTTAAAATCTTCCCTAACTAAATTTTCAGCACCATCTTTAACTGCAAAAAACACACTATGTGTGTTAATTCTGTTTGCATCACGGAAAGTGCAAAGTTCTTCCTCTGGCTTCCAATATTTTTTAAAAGAATCAATATCTTCTTGTGTTTCGCATTTATAAAGTGTGTAGCCAGCTTCTTTTATAAGTTCAAAAGGACTTTTATAAGGAGTTTGATCTGCTGGTTTTTCCTTGACTTTAATTGCGTTGTAAAGATCATATATAAAAAACCTAAAGCTATTAATGTTCACGCTTGCGCCTAAATCTTCATAAAGCATTTTTGATGGAGCAAATTTGCTTGAAATTATGTTGTAAAGCAAACCCTCTTCCTCCAAAATTGTTGGAAAAGAATCGCGACAAAAAGGCGCAAACCTTTCGCCATATTCTTCTTTGATTTTTTTTAAATCTGGATTATTCATTTTCCAACCCTTTTCTTAACCGAAAAATCTTTTCAAAAAAGTTTTTTTGTCATTTTTTAAAAGCATGATGCAGTCAATGTCTTTGCTGCTTTCAATTTTTCTGCCATAAACTTCATCAAGTGGTCCAAATTGATAATGTGTGCTAAATTCATCATAATTTGGGTCCAAAAGTTCGTCGTGAAAACCAAGTGTGTCGCCAATTTTTGGGGCAGTTTCAAGCCCATAAAAACGCAAGTTCAATTTATACTTTTTTTGATTCTCAAAATCAACTAATATGTAATCGTTATTTGTGTATATATCAACAATTTGCAATTTTGGCATTTATGTCTCCTCTTTTATATAATTTATATTAACATATAGGCATAATTTTGTAAATATATTTATGTAAAATATAAAAATATAACAAGTTATAGCCAAGAGATACTTAATGATTTGATAAAAAGCAGCTTTGCTGCGAGAACATACTGAATATTTAATTTGCAATGCTTAGGAAAAAATTGGAAATTTTGCATTAAAATAAAAACAGGTAAATGAATACTTGTTTTAATATTGTTTTTATTACTTAACCCAATCGATATCGTTCTTTGGCAAGTTTGGGTTTAAGTTTTTGTCTTCAATTGCACCTTTAAGCATTTCTTTAAATTCTTTTTTGCTAATCCAAAATTTTTTGCCTGTTTGGTTTTTAAATATGTAGGAAACTTTGGCAGTCATTTCGCCATTAACTTCATTAATTAAATTTACAATATAAATTGTTCCTTGGTTAACTGATGCAGTGTGAAGAACGTCAACAATGGTTGTTTTTGATAATTCGTTTTCTTTAATTGCTTGCATTTTTATTCCCCTTTCAATTATATTTTTAAATTTTAAATAATTTAAATATATGTTTAACTATTCAAATTGCTCAAATTCTTCAATCAACTTTCTTTTATAGTCAACGCCAAAAGCTTCAAAAGCACGCACAATTGCTTGCCCTCTGCTTCCTGTTTGATAGCTGTAAACAAATGTTTTATCTGCTTCAAAAATATTGAAAAATTGAATTATTGTTTTTTTTGCGTTTGTGTCTGCTTGAATTTTAATTGAATTTCCATCAAGCAAGAAATTAATGATATCTTTAAAATTTGCATATTTACAATTTTGTTTTGCTGGCAACAAGTTTGGTTCATTAAAAGCAGCAAGAACAAATTGTAATAAGTCATAATCCTTGCCATTTGAAAGTTTTGATCTTTTTAACTCATAGTTAAGTGCGCCGTTATCATCAGATCTTGATTTAACTTTAAAGAGATATTCCCTTTCGTCATAAAAAATGCTGGTTTCAAATTTCATATCATCACCCTTTTATGCATAAATTATAACAAGTTTTAGCAACTTAGTCAAGACTAATTTTTTTTAAAAACCGCCAAATTTTCATGCACTTTGCCACTTTAACAAACAAAAAAACTGGGTTTTTTGACCCAGTTTAATATATGTTAATTTAAAACTTTTTGTAAAAAGAATTTTCACTTTGCATAGCACAAATTTCTTATTTTTAATGCAAAAAATATTCAAATTTTCTTGCCATTAGGGGCAATACAAAAAATGCATATTGCGGTATTAAACTTATTTTTTTGTGCCAACTTTTTTGAACAAGAAAATTGCAAGCAAAGTGAAAATTATTGCATAAGCCACAACAACAATTAGTGGCAACCAAATTGCAGAAAAATTGCCTGCAAGTAAATGTTTAAGCAAGTCAACAGAGTGTGCAAAAGGCAAAATGTAGCTAAAAATTTTATATCCACCGCCAATCATTTCAAGGTCGAACCACATTCCGTTTGTGAAACTGACAATTTGAATTAAAACACTTGTCACACCGCTTGCTTGTTTGTCAGAAAGCACAGAACCCAAAATTAAACCAAGGCTGGAAAACAAAATTGAAATTGGAATTGTGGCAAGAATAACAAGCAAAATATTAAAACTAAAACCAAGCCCAAAAAGGAGTGCAACTCCAAACACAATTATGTTTTGAATTAAAGAAATTGCAATAATTGGAAGTGTGTATCCCAAAATGTAATGAACTGGCTTAAGTGGAGAAACAAGCAATCTTGTTAAAAAAGCACTTGATCTATCTTTTGCAAGCAGCATTGATGAAAACAATGTTAAAAATGAAAACGCAAAAATTATTGTTGCCGGTGTGAATGATTGAATTTCAAACGCAGTGTTTGGAATGCTTATTTTTTTTGTTAAAAACAAAATAATTAAAAAAACAGCAACCGGAAGCAAAATTGTGAAAACCAAGGTTAAAACATCTCTGGCAAGCTCTTTAAAATTGCGTTTTGCAAAAATTAAACTCTTATTCATTTGCACCTCCTCCTTGCGTTAATTTAATGAAAGCCTCTTCAAAGTTTTTGCTTGAAGTGCTGGCAACAATTTGCTCAACTGTGTCATTTGCCACAATTTTTCCACCGCTCATTATTCCCACTTTGTTTGCAAGATGCTCAACTTCGTCCAAATAATGTGTTGTTAAAATAATCGTTGTGTTTTTCTTAATTTTATTAATAATTTCCCATAAGCTTCTTCTTGCAACAACATCAAGCCCAAGTGTTGGCTCGTCCAAAAACAAAATTTTGGGGTTTGATATAATTGCCATTGCAATTCCAAGCCTGCGTTGTTGCCCACCAGACAAATTCTTTGCCAAAGTGTTTTTCTTGTCGGTTAAGGCAAAAAGTTTAATCATTTCTTCTGCTTTTTCCAAAGCATTTGGTTTGTTAAGCCCATAAACTTGTCCAATGAATACCAAATTTTCAAAAACTGTTAAGTTTGGTGCAACTGACGTTTCTTGTGGAGCAATGTTAATTTCCTGTTTAATTTCTTGAGCGTGCGTTAAAATGCTTTTGTCAAAAATGAAAGCATTGCCACTTGTTGGCCTTGTTAAACAAGAAAGCATTTTAATAAGTGTTGTTTTTCCAGCACCATTAAGCCCCAAAAGTGCATAAATTTGGTTTTCTGCAATTTCCAAATTTATATTATTAACAGCAATCAAATTGCCATAATTTTTTGTTAAATTAACAATTTTAATCATGTTTTTCCCCTTTAACGTTTTTAAAGATTTCATTTGTAAAGTTGATGTAATCATCTGGCTTCACAATGGCAATTCCGCGTTCTTTGTCTGCAAGTGCAAGCAAAGTGTCGCCTGGTTTAATGTTAAACATATCACGCATATCTTTTGGAATTACAATTTGCCCCTTTTCTCCAACTTTAACAATTCCATACAATTTATCATTCATTTCCATAGTTGTTTTCCTTTTATTATTTCAAATTAAGTATAAACTCAACATCAAGTTACCACATTTGATAATGACACACTTATTCAAGTGATAATTTTCAAAATAAACTTTTTTATAAATCCATAAAACAATCACTATCATCAATGTAAAGCCATTTGTGTTATAAGCTATACTTTTCATACT
>JBMNOM010000002.1:0-44731 GCA_050943075.1 Christensenellales bacterium
CAAACAAATTGCAAACAAAAAAAACACAACATTGAAATTGTGTTTTATTTTTATATTTTGAAAAACTTAATAATTAAATTTGTGATGATTTTCTTAAATCAATTCATTAATTGAAATTGTTTCCAAACTTGACAAGCTTTCTTGCAAAAGTGATTCAAGGTCAAGTTTATTTTCCTCGTAAACAATTCTTTCAATTTTTGGTTTGATGATTGGAGTTTTTGGCAAGAACACTGTGCAGCAATCTTCATAAGGCAAAATTGAGGTTTCGTAAGTGCCAATTTTGTTTGCAATTTGAATAATTTCTTCTTTATCAAATGTCAAAAGTGGTCTAAATGCAATCACATTTTTTAAAACACTGTTTGTGCTTGTTAAACTTTCAACAGTTTGTGAAGCAACTTGCGCCAAGTTTTCCCCTGTGATAATTGCTTTAAGCCCGCGTCTTTGCGCAATTTCTTCTGCAATTCTAAACATAAAGCGGCGCATAATTGTAATCATATAATCGCTTTTGCAGTTTTTGTTAATTTCCTCTTGCAATTTGGTTATGCTGACAAAATGCACTTTGAAATTTGGGTTAAAATTATTCATTAGTTTTGCCAAAGAAATAACTTTTTGTTTTGCTTGGTCTGAAGTGTATGGGTATGAATGAAAATGAAGCCCTTCAAAAGCCAATCCTCTTTTTGCAATTTGATAGCCAGCAACTGGGCTGTCAATTCCGCCCGACAACAAAAGCAAACCCTTGCCTGCTGTTCCAAGTGGCAAACCACCCGCGCCAGGAATTGAGTCAAAATAAATGTAGGCTTTTTTGTTTTCTCTAATATCAATGTTAACAACAAATTCTGGCTTGGTTAAATCAACTTTTAAGTTTGGATTATTTTTTAAAACAATTCCGCCCAAATGGCGTTCAAATTCAATGGACTTAACTGGAAAGCTTTTGTCTGCTCTTTTCACATTAACACGAAAAGTTTTTTTGTTTGTTGTAATTTGCCCAACAAATTCCTCAATGACATCTTTATCCGCTTGCACTTCTTCCACAACAGAATATGACGAAAGCCCAAAAACGTTTTCAAGTTTCTTCATAACCGCTTTTAAATGATCTTCAGTTGTTTTAACAAACAATCTTGCTTGCGCGCGTTCAAGTTTATATTCAAGCCCATGCAAAGCTGTTTTAATGTTTGAAATTAATGCTTTGATGAACAACTTTTGGTTTTCGCCTTTTAAGTAAAGTTCGCCATAGCGTAGTAATATTATTTTCATATTTTTCCTTTTATCTTGATGTTCTTTGTTTAATATCTTTGTAAACTTGGTTAAGAGTTTTTGCGGCAAACACAACTTCATCTTCTGTGTTGGTTTCAAAAAAACTAATTCTTAAAAGCCCTTTAATGTCATTTAATGAATAATTCATTCCTTCAAAAATGCGGTTTCCTGCTTTTTTGGACGAGCAAGCACTTCCTCTTGAAACATAAATGCCTTTTTCTTTTAATGCGTTAACAATTGTTTCGCCATTAACGTTTTTAAGTGTTAACGACAAAATGTAGGCAAAAGAGTTTTTAAAATTAACTTGAATGCCTTCTTCAGTTAAATTTTCAACAAAAAGTTGTTTTAAGGTTTTAACATATTCCACATTTGGTTTTCTTGTTTTAACAACTTCACAAAAACCCATAATTGCTGGCAAGTTTTCTGTGCCCGAGCGGAAGCCGCCTTCTTGCCCACCGCCAAGAATTTGTGGTTTTAGTTTGTTTTTGTTTTCAACCCACAAAGCGCCAACGCCTTTTGGCCCGCCCACTTTGTGAGAACTAACTGTGTAGAAATCTACACCTAAATCTTCCACATTTACATTAAGTTTTAAAAACGCTTGCACACCATCACTGTGTAACGCTGCTTTTGGAGCAAATTCAGACATAATGTCTTTAATTTTTTTTAAATTATTAACAACACCAGTTTCACTGCACACATGAATGCAAGACACAAGTTTTGTTTCTGGTGTTAAAAGTTTTTTCAATTCTTCATAGTCAAGTTCGCCATTTGTTTGCATTGGGCAAATTTTAATTTTTTTGGTTTCAGAAAAATTTTTAAAATATTGATAAACAGATTCATGTTCTGCTGCAGAAACTATTATTTCATCTTTAAAAGAGTTTAAAACCAAGTTGTTTGCTTCAGTTGCGCCAGAAGTGAAAACCACTGTGGAAGAAAAACTTCCTCCAAGTGCTTTTTTAACTTCTTCTCTTGCCTTTTCAAGCATGTTGCTGTTTTCAATGGCATAAACACTTGAAGCATTAAAAAAACTGTCAATTGCAAAGTGTTTCATAACAGCAAATGACTTTTCATCTTGCTTAGTTGTTGCGGCATTATCTAAATAAATCATATCGATACAAAAATTAACATTTTTTTTGTTAAAAGTCAAGTTAATACTTATTATACTTAACTATTTTAATATTATCTTTTGTGTTTTATTTTTAAATATGCTAAACTCTTTGTTAAAATAATTTAGGATTAAATCATGGAAAACTACATTAAAATTCAAGTTGAAAACTGCGGCGAAAACAACACAATTTACAGATACTTAAAGTCGCTTTCATACAGCGAAAATTATTTAAAAAATTTGCGCAAAAGCCCAAGCAACATCAAACTAAATGGCAAAGAAGTTTTTATAATTGTTAGTATTAAAAATGGCGACATTATTGAACTCAACCCAAATCCAAAAACAAAAACTTGTATTATGCAAATTGATAAACCACTAGATGTTGTGTTTGAAGATGATTATGTGCTTGTTGTGAACAAACCAAGCGGAATTTCGTGCATGCCAAACCGCTCGCATTACGACAACAATTTGGCAGGCATGATTGTTGCGCACATGGCAAACAAAAACCCAAATTTTGTGCTTAGAATGATTAACCGCCTAGATAAAGACACACAAGGTTTAATTATGATTTCAAAAGACGCAGTTAACTATAAATTTTTGTTTGAAAACCATCAAAAAGTTTACCACGCAATTGTTGAAGGCTCTTTAACTAACCAAGTTGTTATTGACAGCCCAATTCTGGACGAAAAGGATGAAAAAGGCATAATTAAAATTAAGCGCGTAATACACCAAAATGGCAAACCAGCCAAAACAATTTTAACTCCACTGAAACAACTTGGGGACAAAACACTTGTTGAAGCCAAAATTTATCAAGGCAGAACACATCAAATTCGTGTTCATTCTGCTTCCATTTGCCATCCACTTGTTGGCGATTACATTTATGGCACAGAATCAAAACTTATTAATCACACAGCACTTGTTTGCAAAACGCTTTGCTTCACTCACCCAATTTTAAAACAAACACTTTGTTTCAGTGTGGATTATGAAGAGGATTTCAAAAGCCTTATAACAAATTTTTCAAACCATAATGAAAATTAAATTTCAATTAATATTGAATAATAAAAAATAATAATTTCAGAAAAATTATTATTTTAATAAATAAAACAAATTATTAATTTTGCCATAAATTTTGCCTTTTTATGGCATTTTAATTTTAATTTTAATTAAACATTTAAAATTTAATAAAACACAAAAGAAAGACAAAAAAGCAAACTTGAAAGTTAAAAAAAACACAAAATCAAACAAATTGCAGTTGTTTATCAATATAACAAAAAACAAACTGATTAATTATTAAATTGCAATAAAAAAACAACCTTTGAAGGTTGTTTAATTTTTTTTAGCGGCCGTTTCTAGCTTTTTTTGCTTTTCTGCAGTTGTAGCATCTAACTGGTTGGTTTTCAAAACCTTGAGCTTTGTAGAACTCTTGTTCACCAGTTGTGAAAACGAAGTCATTTCCGCAATCTTTACAAACTAATGTAATGTCTGACACTTTGATTTCCTCCTTATAATTTTAGAAAAAATACGTTCAAACATTAACTTGATTTAAAATGTAATTGACTAATGAGAATTATATTTACTTGTTATTTTGAATTTTTTTCTACTAAAACAATTATAGCACACTTATTTGAATATTACAATAAAATATTAAAAATATTAATTATTTTCTACTTCTTCATCAAGATAAGTTGCTTGTATATCAGATATATGAAAAATCACTGCAGTTGGATACTTGTAGTATGCATTTGATAACGCATTGCTTCCACCAAGCACTCTTGCGTCAAACCCACCCATGTGCCAGTTAATAATCATTGCCTCTTCACGTGTTAACCTTAAAAAGCCATTAATTATGTAAACAGATTTTTCTCCATGTCCAAATGGAAGTTTTTCTTCAACTGAATAATATGGTTTTTGCACCCAAATTCCGTCAACTTTTACATTGCGCATTTCAAGTTTGTAAAACTCTGCTTTGCAAACATCGTGCAAAAGCCCGCAAATTGCAATGGATTCTTCGGACAAAATTGTTTGGTTTTTGCCAAACTCGTTTTCAATATTTTGCTTAAAGCGGTTGTAAACATTAATTGAGTGTTTGCAAAGCCCACCCTCATGGTTTGAATGAAACTTGCTGCTTGCTGGCGCGCGGAAAAAATCGGTTGATAAAAGCCAATCCAAAAGTTCTTTTGCACCCTCTCTCTTTATATTATTGTTGTAAATTTCAATGAATTGATTTTTATAATCTTTCATAAAAACTCCTTAATTAATCTTTGAAGTCTTCTTCCAAAGCATTTTTAATAACTGTAATTTTGCCTTTTGCTTCTTTTAAAGTTTTGCTTGCTTCTTTAATAAGCTGGCTGCCCTTTTCAAAAAGCATAATGCCTTCGTTTAAAGTCACTTGGTTTCCATCAAGCTTTGCAATGATTTCTTCAAGTTCTTTCATTTGTTTTTCAAAATCCATGTTTTTCCTCCACACTTTTTGCTCTTATTTGTCCATCACTTAAAATAACAGTGAAATTTTGGTCTTTTTCAAGTGAGTTAACGCTTGTGATGCTTTTGTTGTTTTGCTCAAGTTTTGCAAACCCTCTTTGAAGCACAGCTTTTGGGTTTAAATTTACAATGCTTTTTTCCACAAAGCCAAGTTCATAATCTTTTTGGTTGATATAAGAATTAACCGCTCTTAAAAGCGCTGGTTTTAACAAGTTTAATTTGTTTTCAAAATTGGAAACAAATTTTGTGCCCGCGTTTTCAAATTTTGCGTCCAAAAGCCTTAATTTGTTTTCATTATTTGCTAAAACATTGCGCATTGAATTGTTCATTCTGTTTGAAAGGCTTAAAAATTTATCAAGCACAGCATTATTATCTTGTGTTAACAGTTCTGCCGCTGCTGATGGTGTTGGAGTGCGTAAATCTGCCACAAAATCAATAATTGTAAAGTCAGTTTCATGCCCAACAGCGCTGAGAACAAACTTGTTGCAAGCAAATACTTCACGTGCAAGTTGTTCGTCGTTAAATGCCCACAAGTCTTCCATGGAGCCACCGCCACGAGCAACAACAATCACGTCAACTTTGTCGTAATTGTCAAAAAATTCAATGCCTTCAATAACAGTTTTTGCCGCCCCTTCGCCTTGCACTTTTGCTGGATACACAACAATGTTTATGCTTGGGTTTCTGCGTGTGGAAACATTTATAATGTCTTCAATAACTGCCCCTGTTTCACTTGTGACAACGCCAATTGTTTTAATGTTTAATGGCAAGGTTTTTTTTGCACTTTCACTAAACAACCCTTCTGCTTCAAGTTTGTTTTTAAGTGCAATGAATTGCGCGTAAAGAAGCCCTTGTCCATAAGGCTCAATTTTGGAAACGCTAAAATTAAAACGACCACCTTTAACATAATAGTTTGGCGAGCCGGTTAAAACAACTTGTGCCCCATTTTCAATTTTGCCAAATTTGCTTGCACCAAAAGCCACACAAGAAAGCAAAGCATTTTCGTCTTTAATGGAAAAATAGGCAATGTCGCGAACAACCTGCCAGTCAGTAATCTCTCCAAAAATTTTAATGCCATGAAGCATAACTTCGCTTTCAAAAATTGATTTAATGTAATTGTTGAATTGCGAAACGCTTATAGCCTTATCAAGCATTTTTTTCTCCATATATTGTTGAAATTACGCCATTGATGAATTTTGGGCTTTTTTCTGTTGAGTAAATTTTGGCAAGTTCAATAACTTCATTTGTGACAATTGCAAGTGGAGTTTGAAAATATTCGTGTTCAGTTATTGCAAGCAATAAAAGTGCAAGGTCAATTTTGTATGTTCTGTTTAATGTGTAGCCAATAATTGCACCTTCAACTTTTGCAAGCAAACTTTCCTTGTTTGCAAAAAAAGTTTGATAAAGCTCAATTGCAAAATCAAATTCTTCTTTTGTGTAGTTAACATAGTCGTCTTCGCGATATGAAAAATCAATTTGTTCATTTTGTGATGAAAAAATTGATTCGTAAATTAATTTAAAGCTAAGGTCTCTTGAATTTCTTCTCATTGTTTTCTCTTTTAATTTTAGTTTAAGTTCTAATTATTGCTTTTTGGTTTTGAAAAGTCAACCCCTGTTATGTTAACATTAATTTTTTTAACAGGAATATCAATCATTGCTGCAACTTGGCTTTTAACGTTTTCTTGAATTCTGTATGAAACATCTGGCACACTAAAACCGCTGTAAATTGTGATGTAAACATCAACAATAAGCCCGCCATTTTCAGTAAAGCGCACGTTAACACCAGGAACATTTGTTTTGGTTAAAACTGATTGCACTTTATTTAACAAAACATCGCTCAATGAAGCAACACCATTGATTTCTTTTGTTGCAATGCTTACAATTGAAGCCAAAATTTTGTTGTCGCAAGTTAAATTTCCTTTTTCAAGTTTCAACTCTTTATTGCTTAAACCTTTCACTTTTAAACGCTCCTTAAAAATTAATAATATTATAACACATAATTTTAGTGTAATGCAATTAATATTAAACGTTAACTTTTTTAAAGAAAACATTTTTAAATAAAAATCATAACCAAATAAGGCTATGATTTTTGCTTGCATTAATTTGTATTAAAAAAGCAGATAAATTTTAAACTGGTGTTATTGTGATATAGTCTGAATGAACGTCCACTTGTTGTTTAACAACAGAAACAATTTGTGCAACTTGTGGCCTGTCAAGATCACCTTTAACAATTACATTAACATAACCATTGGTATAGCTAACCAAAACTTGTGGAAATGTTGGTTTAAGCAAATTTTCAATGGTCACTTCTGTTTTTAAAACAGCAATTAATGCAAGTTTATCTTCTTGAGCTTTTTGTTTGGCTTCTTGAGTTGTGCTTTCGCTGTTAATAATGCTGTCGAAAAGCAAAATTTGTTTTTGATGAGTTGCATCTCGCGTTGCGGCATACTCTTCAAAAGTGTTCACAACCGTGCCTGTGCCAGCATCCACCAACCTGTTATTCAAACTCAAATTCAAATAACCTGTCACACCAAGCAACATAATCATAGCTGCAAGAACAATAATTTTTGTGCGTTTTTTCATTTTTATCTCCTTTTATTTTTTATTTATTTCCCACCAAAATTTGAATGTTTGGAGTGGGAGAACTTAAAACAGTTTGAATTGCTTTTAAAATGTTAAGCCTAACGCCAACATTGTCCGCCCCGCTTGCCACCACAATGATGCCCACAATTTTGTCTTCCTCGGAATGAACAAAAACTGTCACATTGCCTGCTCCGTCAATGTCGGACAAGATGTCGGAAAGCCTGCTTTCAAAAGATGTTTGATTTTTGTTTGAACTGCTTGAAAGCAAACTTTTACTGCCAGTTGTGGAAAGGTAAATCATAAAAATGACAACAGCGAAAATGACAGCAACAAAAATTTCAATATGTTTAATATTTTTCAATTTTTGAAAAAAGTCAATTTTTTCAAACCACTTTTTGTTATCACTCATTGAAAATCACCTTCTCCTTTTCCAGGCTTACAAAATCCAAAACAATTTGACTAACTGTTTTCTTTATATCTATATGCTTGTCTTTTGGATTAATAACTAAATTACTTAAATCGACATAAACATTTTTTATTTTCATTGAAAAATCAAAAATATCGCCATTAACAACAACTTCCACGTTCAAAAGCCCTTGTTTTTCAAGTTCGGTTTCAATTTGATTTTCCAAAAAAGTTAACTTTGTGCGGTTAACTTGATATATGAAATCTTTCTCAATCACAATGCCGCTGTTTTCTGCAAAAATTGCGTCCAGTTTAAACCCATCCACCAAAAGCGACGGGATTGGCGAAATTATCACAAACACCATAATGAAAGAAAAAATGCCTTTAATGTATTTATTTGTTTGTCCATTTGGCAAAACAACATCAATTAAAACAGAAAGTAAACTCACGCCTGCAATGGACAAAAGCCAGCCAGAAAGTGTCATAATGCCTCCTTAAATGAAATTTGCACTAAACATAACAAGTGAAGTTAAAATTAAAAACATAAAAGTGACTGCAATTAAAATTGCCAATAACTGCGTGAGTGTTTTTGAAACGCCAAACAAAAAATTTGAAATTCTGCCATCGGTTAATGGCTCTAAAATGCTTGCTGTTAATTTGCAAAACAAAGAAAACACAACAATTGCAATAATTGGAGAAAGCACGTTTAAAAAAAGCAAAATTAAGCCACTGACACCAATTGCATTCTTAATTAAAACACTGCTTGCAATAATTAAGTTAAAGCCATCGGCAAGATAGCCACCTACAATTGGAATTGAACTTTTCATGGCAAATTTGGCTGTTTTAATGCTTATGCCGTCAAACGAGCCAGCGGTTAAACCTTGAATTGTAATAAATGCCATAAACACAGTGAACACACTTCCCACAATCCATTTGAAAAGTGAATTAAAAAATGATGTAAATTTTTCCAGTTTAATGCCAACACTAAAATTTGAAATGATTGAAAACACAAAAGAAAAAATGAAAATTGGCACCAAAACATTATTAAATACTTGCAAAACAGAGCCACTTAAAAGTGCAACTGCTGGCTGATACACACTTGCAGAAACACTGCCACCAACAGCGGTTAAAAGAGTTAACAAAATTGGAAAAATTGCATCAATTAAACCCTTGATTGTTGCCAGTGAACTGGACGCCAAATTTAAAAGTTTGTAAACAGAAGATGTTATTAAAACCAAAATTAACCCATAACAAACAAAGTGAATAATGTCACCCAAACTTTTTCCATTTTGTTTTGAGCGCATTTGGTTAAGCATGCCAGACAACACTCCAATTGCAACAATGGAAGCCATAAGTGGCACTAGTGCGGCAAAACTTGAAAACACCATATTAATCACTGCTTTAAACGCATTGTCGCCAAACATTTTAAAATCGCCAGAAAGAATTTGCTTAATTTTTTCTGTTGCACTTGCCTTGCCAAAAAGGTTTTTGTTTTCTTCGGATAAACCATCAATCAAAGCTTGCATTGCGCTGACATCAATTAAATTAAGTTGGTCGCTTGTGTTCTTTTCAAGTTCTTTTTCCAGTTCACTTTTTTGCCCAGTGCCAGAATTAAAGCCATTTTGCGTGTTATTTGAAAATGCAAATTTTTCAATATATTGTGTTTGGTCTAACAAATAAACACTTTCAGTTGTGGTATTATGTGTTTGTTTGCTTATATATAAGTTGTTGTTTTCAATTTTTGGCAAACGCAAAACATTTGCCCCAAAAAATGGAAAAGTGAAAAATACAACAATCATCACTGAAAACACAATTAAATTTAATTTGGGTTTTTTCATGGCAATAACTCCATAATAATTTCAATGATGTTGTAAAGAATTGGCAAGCTCATTGCAAAAATTAAAAGTTTGCCTGCAAGCAAAACTTTTTCACTTAAACCACCCATTCCTGCGTCTGCACACAAGTTTGCCGTGAATTCAATTAAATAGCCAATTCCAATAATTTTAATCACAATGGAAAACAAATTTGAACTTATGCCAGTTTTTTGCATAAGCAAATTAAACACACCAATAATTTGTGTTAAATAGTCAACTGTTATAATTAAAAGCAAAACACTGCCGCACACACCCACAAGCACGGCATATTCAGGTTTTAATTGCTTTAACAAAAGCGCGGCAACTGTGGTGACAAGTGCAATACCAACAATTTGAAGAATGTCCAAATTAAAACTCCTTTTGCAACTTAAATGTTTAAATATTAAATAAACTTCTCACTGCTGTGAAAAGCGAGGAAATCATATCAATAATCATAAAAAGTGTAATTATAAGGCCTGCCAAAGTTGTTATTGTTGCAATTTCGTCTTTGCCTGTGTGTTTTAAAATTTGGTTCACAATTGCTGTTAAAATTCCCACTGCTGCAATTTTTAAAATGATGTCAACGTTCATATTCACTCCTTTTGTTTAAAGCAAAATCAAACTAATAACAACGCCAATAATCAGCCCAAGTTTTGTAAAAAGCGTGCCATATTTTTCCTTGTCTGCGCTTGTTTGTTTAATTGTGGTTTCAAATTGTTTAACAAAGTTGTTAATTTGGTTTGTCTGCCCTAATAGGTCAAACCTACCAAGCGAAGAAAAGAAAGCAAGTAGGGTGTTTTTCTCGTCCTGTGTTAAAAGACGCGTGCCGCTAAATAATTTGTTTTCATCAACTTTCTTTTCTTCAATTGCTTCCAAAAAGTTTTTTAAAATTATGCTTAATTCTTTTGACTGCGATGTGTAAGAGGCAATGATTGGTTTAAGTTTCTCGCGGGAGAAATTGATGTCCAAATTAAGTTTGTTAAAAAACATTAATAACTCATTAAAAAAGCTGTGTCTTAACACATAGTGGTTTGAAAACCCTCTGCCAACATAAGTGCATGCAACAACAAGAACAAGAATCATAACAAGTTTCATAATTAACTCCATGTTGAAATTCTGGAAAGATTTTGGTTGTAAATGCCTTCAATTGTGCCAGGGCCTTGCTTGTTTGACAAAAACACAAAACGCGAAAAATATTTTTCTTGCAAAAGTTTGTTAAAACCGCTTTTTTGTTTTAAGTCTTCCATGTTTGCTGCATGAACAGTTGCCAAAACACTCACACCGCAATTCATGGCATACATAAGTGCTTCAACATCTTCTTGTCCGCCAAGTTCGTCTGTGACAATTAAGTTTGGGTTTAATGCCCTAATGCCTTGCATAAAACCATCGTATTTGTTTGTGAAAGAAAGCACATCTGCAAATTTGCCAAGGTTAAGTTGTCCACCGCCAGAAATTTCTCCACGCTCATCAATCACCAAAACATTAATGCAATAATTTTGTTCTGAAAGTTGGTTAACAAAATCCCTAATAAATGTTGTTTTTCCTGCTCCTGGCGGAGAAACAACAAGTGTATTTTTAATTGTTAAGTCAGAAACAATTTCGCCAAATGCGTCAAGACAGCAGTTTTTAACTTCATGCGGAATTCTTATGTTTAAACTTGTGAAATTTGTAATTGTTTTAAGCACGCCATTTTCCATAACAACATCGCCACAAATCCCAATTCTTATGCCGCCATCAATCACCAAAAAACCGCGTTTAATTTGCTCGTTAACTGAATAAATTGAAAATCCGCTTGCAGCAAAAACAATGTCATCAATTTGCTCTTTTGTGACGACAAAAGCATTATTTTGATTTGATGTAATTCCCTTTTCTCCCAAATAATATGGTTGTCCACCAAGGTATAACAAAACTGGCTGATTAACACGCAAACGAATTTCGTTTAATTGTGAATATGAAACTTTTTCGTCAATTGCTTTAAAAATGTGCAAGGGCAAAATTTTTCCAAGCATAAAAATTCTCCTAAAAAAAATACTCTGACTTTTAATGTCAAAGTATTTATATTAAGGATTAAAAATTATAATTCACAACCGACAAAGTTCGCAAACTTTTTAAATCCAATGCGACAGCACATCTTTTAAATATTCCAAAAAGTGGTCTGATTTAATTTGTTCAAACGAATATAGCGGCGTTTCAAAAAGCAATTCATCGTTTAATAAAATTTTATACTTTCCAACAACTTGCTCTTTTTCAATTGGTGCCTTCAAGTTTTCATCAATGGCATATTCAAATTTAATTTCAAAACTTTCATCAAGTGTTAAAGGATAGCTAAACTCACGTTTTGTGTAAATTTTAATTTCTTTTTCTCTGCCCTCTTCAATTTGCACTTTTCTGTGAATTTTATAACTTTCCAAAAGATTTGTGTGAACATAATTTGTAAAACCAAATTCAAGCAAATTTTTGCTGTCCAAAAACATATCTGGGCAATTTAAAACAACACTAATTAATTTCAAGCCGTTGTCTTCGCCCGATGCCACCAAACATCTTCCCGCGGCATCTGTGAAACCAATTTTAACCCCTGTTACTTGTTTAAAAGCGCCAAGCAGTTTGTTTTTGTTAATTAAAAGTTGCACTTTATCAGGTGTGTTTTTTTCTGTCACCATAACACTTTTTTGTTTAACAGTTTCTTTAAAAAAATCAAACTTCATGGCGTGCGCGGTAATCACTGCAAGGTCATACGCTGTTGTGTAATGCCCTTTTTCATCAAGCCCATGTGGGTTTTTAAAACTTGTGTTTTTAAGCCCAAGTTCTTTTGCGTCATTTGTCATAATGTCTGCAAACTCTTTTATACTACCAGCAAAATGAAGTGCAAGCGCAACAGAAGCATCATTGCCAGAGACAATCATCATCCCATAAAGCAAATCTTTAATTGTATATTCATTGCCTTTTTTCAAATACATGCTTGTGCCTTCAATGCCAACACTTAATGGTGATACTTTAACAACAGTGTCCAAATTTTCACAGCGTTTCAAAACCGAATAGGCTGTCATAATTTTTGTTGTGCTTGCCATTGGCAACTTTTCATCTTTGTTTTTTTCTTGCAACACCCTTAAGGAATTTTCTTCAATTAACACCATTCCTTTGGCACTTGTTTGAACTGCACTTGGCAAAGCAAAAGCAACTTGTTTTGCGCATTTTAAACCAGATAAAACAAAACCCGCAAACAAAAGCAAGGAAAATAAAACCAAAATTCTTTTTTTATTTTTCATTTTCTTCACCCATTGTGTTTAATTTGTCCATAACTGCATTAAACACTTTTAAAACAGTTTGATATGCAGTTTTGTTTTCAATGTCGATATATTTCACTTCGTTTGTTGTTTCCACCAAAAAACCAATTGGCGTCACACTCATGCCACCAGTTGTGCCGCCTGCCATTGGATAATGATTTCCAACACGTCTTTCTGAAAGGTCGGAATATTCTCCTCCACCTGCAACAAAACCAACACTGATTTTTGAAATTGGAATTATAACAGTTCCACTTGGAGAAAACACAGGTTGGCCAACAACAGCACCTGCGTCCATAAGTGTTTTAATTTTCTCAATGCTGGTGTCAAGCAGTTTTTCCACCGAGCTTTCTTCGCTGAACTTTTTGCTCATTTTTTAATCTCCTTTTGGTCATTATTAAGCTGAATAGCAAACAATACATAAAATCAAAAATGCTTATGCTTAAATTTAAAACAATTTTTGCTTTAAAAACTTTTTTGTTGTAGTCAACTTTGGAAACACTTGTTAAACTTGTGGTTTGCTTAAAGTTTTTCACAAAAGCAAACAACGCTGAAAACAAAATGTCAAGTTCTCCTGCAATCATAGCGCTTGCAAAAGCATCGCCCACACCAACCACGCTTTTAAAAAACAAAAGTTTAATTTTTAATTTATCTCTAAATTGGGCTAATAATCTTTGAATGTAAATAATTTCATCGCGCGTTGGCACAATTTCAATTTCTTGTGTTTCTTTTGCATTTTTGCCTTTAACTTGAATTGTGAAATTTTTAAACTTAAAATCAAAAATCCTAAATTTAAACCACAAAACCTTAAAGCCTAAAATCCCTTTGTTTTTTGCCAAATTATATGACCCCTTAATTTTAATTGGGATTGGAATAATTATTAAAACCAAAAAAAATGTGAGGATAATTAACCATAAACTTTGCATAAATTTATTATGAGTAAAAGTTAAACTATAATTCAAAAAATTAGTCTTCTGCAAGCTTAATTTTTTCATCACACAAATTAAAATATGTGTAGGCAACTTGGTCTTTGTTATATTTTGAAACAATGTTTTCAAAAATTGCTTTTGAGTTAACATAGTCGCCATCTTCGTAAAGTCTAACACCATTTTCAAAAACTTTTTTGTAGGCCAAAATCTTTTCACGTTTTACACGTGGCAAAACATCAAGGTTTTCAAAAACGCTAATTGGCTGGTTGTTTTCTTGAGGACGCTTAATTGTGCCAATATAGCGATAATTAATAAAAAAACCATAAGGCAAGGAATTTAACGTTCGCTTTGAAAATACAACACGTGTGCCATAGAATTTGTTAACTTCGCTCAACTTGCTTGCAAGCGAAACACCTTCAGACAAAATTGTTAACGACTTTCTGTTTTCTTCCCCAACAACACCAAAAACAACTTCGCCGGTGTGAATTGAAATTTCCACTTTAATTGGTGGCAAAGCTTTGTTTTTAAAGTTTTTATCGTCCACTGCAGAAAAAATTGCTTTGCAGCATTCAAACGCATGCTAACTTTTTTGAAAAACAGCCATAATGCCATCACCCAAATATTTATCAACAAATCCATTGTATCTTCTAATTAATGGCGCAATTAAATTAAGATAGGCATTAATAAAATTAAAGTTTTCTTCCAAGCTGAGTGTGGATGAAATTGCCATTGAGTTTTTAATGTCACAAAACAAGGTTGTCACTTCTTTTTGCACACTGTTGCCAAGTTCAAGGTCCAAAATGTTGTTAACGCCAAAATTGCGCAAAAACTCTTTTGGAATAAACTTTTCAACTTCGGAATAAGTTTCTTTTAAAGCTCTGGCATCGTTTTTATAGTTTTCATTAATTTTGTTAAGTGAAAATTCAATGTTTTTAAATTGCTTGCTTCCTTTAATTACAATTCTGTCTTTAACAATTCCATCACTTAATCTGTCGGTTGCTTTTTGCACTTGTTTAATTGGTTTTGTTAAAAAGAAATAAATTAAAAATGTAATTAAAATGTATGTGACGCTTAAAGCTGCAAATGCCCAATAAAAAGCATTGGTGTTGCCAAGAAATGTAAAATTTGTTTGCAAAACTTTTAGGTTAAATGCTTCTTTTCCGCTTCCAAAAGCAAAAAGCAAATACATTCCAAAAACAAAAGTTAATGTGACTGGCAAGGACACAAAAAAAATGTAAGCGCCAAAATTTTGCAACTTTAAAAATTTAATGTAAAACACAACCAAAAGCACAATTGTCGCAAGCAAGAAAAATGCGCCCAAATATGAAAGAAAACTAAAATTAAAATAAAACTGGCCATTAGAAAACAAGCCGTCAAGCAAATACTTAAAAGTTAAAATTGAGGCAAATAGACATATATTTAAAAATATCACTAAAATTCGGTTAGAACTTTTCATACTTTTATTTTGTTTTAATTTGTTTTATTTATACTTTGCAATTTTTAAAAATAAACAGAGTTTTTCATTAATTGCATGCGTTTGTCATATATAATATTATGGTTATTGTAAAGGGTTTAAATTTTGCAAAACAGCACAAAAAACTTTTTTTATGGCTTTTTATAATTGGCCTGTGTTTTTATTTAATTTTGCGCTTTTTGAATAACGTTGTTAACCCAATTATAATTGAATCCAGCCGCTCAAAAGTTAAAGCTATGTCGCAAGATGCGGTTAACCGTGCTGTATTTGAAGTTATTAAAGATGCAACTGTTTATGACAGCTTGGTCAACATTATGCGAAATGATGTTGGTGATATTGTTTTAATCACTTCTAATGCTGTTCAAATTAATGCTTTAAGCCGTGAAATTGTTGAAAACGCACAAAAAAAACTTGAATCATTAGGGCAAAAAGGAGTCAACATTCCGCTTGGCACATTTTTTGGCTTGCCAATTTTCGTGGGGCAAGGGCCAGCAATTAACATCAAATTAATTCCAATTGGAGCAATAAACTGCACATTTTCATCACAATTCATTTCCGCAGGAATTAATCAAACCAACCACAAAATTTATTTGGAAGTGATTTCAAACGTTAACATTATTTTGCCAACTGCATCAAAAAATTTAACCACAACAACTCAAATGTTAATTTCAGAAAACATCATCATTGGCAAAGTTCCAGAAACATATTTATACTCGGACGAAATTGGCGATCTTCTCAACTTGGTGCCTTTGCCATAATAATTTTAAGTTAATATTATTTTAAATTTTAATTAAAAAATTAAGTAATTATAAATATTTAAATCCATAATAAAAATCACAAAAAAAATAAAGCATACCACTATATATAGTTGTGATATGCTTTTATTTTCAAAATGTTGTAGTGTTATGCAAATTAATCTTTTTTTGTGCGCGAGCGGAAAATTATAGCAAAGATAAACGCAAAAAACACTGCTGCACTTATTCCTGCCGCTGTTGCTGTTAAGCCACCGCTCAAAATTCCAATGAGGCCTTTTGACTTCACCGCATTAATTGCACCCTTTGCAATTGATGCTCCAAAGCCCACAATTGGCACATTTATTCCTGCTTTTGCAAACTCGCTAATTGGCTCGTAAATTCCAATTGTTTGAAACACAACGCCGCTAAGCAAAAACAAAAGCAAAATTCTTGCCGCGGTTATTTTGGTTTTAATAATTAAAATTTGCCCAATCAAACAAATAAAGCCGCCCACTAAAAATACAATTAAATATTTAATTAAAGTTTCCATTTAATTCTCCTTATCACTTTCAATTACAACTGCATGTGCAATGCAAGGAATACTGTCGCCTTGTTGTGAAGATGTTGTTGAAAGAAGTGCCCCTGTTGGCACAAACAAAACTTTTTTGTAAATTCCTTCTTTAAATCTTTCCAAAATTAAAGAGTTAAAAACACTTGCACTGCAACCTGCACCGCTTCCGCCCATTAACGCTTTTTGTTTTTTGCTGAAAATCATTCTTCCACAATCGTCATGATTTGCGCTGATGTCAAAACCTTCTTCAAGCATTAATTCCACCAAAATTTTGCTTCCAAAAATTCCAAGATCTCCTGTTAAAATTAAGTCGTAATCTTCTGGTTTTGTTTTTGTGTCCAAAAAATGTGCAATAATTGTGTTCATTGCTGCCGGTGCCATTGCTGCGCCCATATTGTTAACGTCAACAATGCCATAGTCAATCACTTTGCCAAAAGTTGCACTTGTGATGCATGGCCCTTTGCCAGTTGTTGAAAGAATTGCACAACCCGCTGCTGTTGCTGTCCATTGGCTTGTTGGAGGACGCTGATTGCCAAGTTCCAAAGGAAACCTAAATTGTCTTTCTGCAGTTGAAAAGTGGCTGGAAGTTGCACACGCAACTTTTTTGAAATGCCCTGCATCCAAAAGCGCAGCCCCAATGGCAAAAGATTCCGCAATTGTGGAACAAGCACCAAAAAGCCCCAAATATGTCATGTCAAAAGCACGCGCTGTGAAAGATGATGAGATAATTTGGTTAAGCAAGTCGCCAGAAAGCAACATATCAATGTCTTTTGATTTCAAGCCTGCTTTTTCAATTGCACCCAAAATTGCGTGCTCCATCATTCGTCTTTCTGCCATTTCAAATGTTTTTTCTGTGTATTTGTCGTCATTAACAATCATATCAAAATATTCGCCAAGTGGTCCGTGTCCTTCTTTTGGCCCAACAATTGAAAACCCTGCAATTATTTTGGGTTTATTTTTAAAAAATATAGTTTGCTTGCCTGTTGTTTTATCAAGTTTATTACTCATTTATATCTCCTTTAAATAAACAAATAAATTAAGCCGCTAATCACACTTGCAACCACACCAAAAACAATAACTGGCCCTGCAATTGTGAATATTTTAACGCAAATTCCATAAACAATACCTTCACTTTTAGCTTCAATTGCTGGCGAAGCAATTGAGTTGGAAAAACCAGTGATCGGAATAATTGAGCCTGCACCAGCAAATTTGCCAATTCTGTCGTAAACGCCAATTCCTGTTAAAAAAGATGCCAAAAATATAAGTGAAACCAAACTCCAATTCCAAGCAGTTTGTTCCGCCATTGATGGAACTAACATAAGCAAAACATCATTAATGCCTTGCCCAAGCATGCAAATTAAACCACCAACCCAAAATGCGTGAAAAAGCGATGGCCAACTTTTTGTTTTTGGAATTTTGGATTCAATAAAAACACTGTATGCTTTTTGTTTTTCTTCGTCTGTCATTTTTCTGTTCATAGTTTTTCTCCTGTATTTTTGTTATGCCCGCAAAAACAGCAATTATGTATAATAAAATTTTGTAAGCACACAATAAAACAAACTTTTATGGGGGACATTATGAAAAGAATTATCCTAGCCTTTTTTGCTTTAATTTTGTGTTTTGCTTTTGTGGGTTGCGGGCAAAACAAACCAAACACACACATTATTGCAAAAATTGAAAAAACAATTAACCGCACAAAAAGCATTTTAAATGAAGTTGAAGTGATTAACGAAACAGAAATTGTATCGCCAGCACTTTTGCCTTACAAAGCAGATTTATACACTTTTTTAGCAAACCAAAATGAGCAGCAAGCTTTTTTGCAGAAAGAAATTGCTGTTCAAGCTGAACCCGTGCCATATAGACCCAGAAATTTTACAGATAGCAAAGGCAGTTTTCAAAACAAAAATTTTGGCTATTCCGAAACTCAAGCTTTAAGAAACGTAAACACTTACCGCCCTGTTTCAAGAATACGAAACATAAATTCTTTCACTGGTTATGGCGAAACAACAGAAAATGCGTTTAATGAAATTGATTATGTTCAACAAGGCGTAGTTATGCCTTATACTCCTAATGGTTATGGCGCAATGCCTTATGGCAACGCACCTTTTGGAACAGCCGGATATGGAACAATGCCTTATGGCAATGGAAACCCAAATTTAATTCCAAATGGCAATTATATGGGGCAATATAATAATGGGTTTTTCTATGGCGGAAGATGGCGCGGAATTTCAAATGTGAACACTTATGGTTATGGAGTTAACAATGTAAACACCTACGAAAAAGCGCTTGCACAACAAAAAGAACAAGAAAATATGTTAAACGCAAGAAATATAAATTCTTTAAATGTTAAAGCGGAGGACTTAACATCTCCACAACAAACAAGATATTTGCAAGAACATTATCAAAGCCTTTCAAATTTATTTTTGTCTTTTTCCAGCACACTTGAAATAAACAACACTTTAAATGCGGAAAAAGAATATTTGTTTCAAATGTTTGACTATATGAAACAAAGTTTAAAAACAATTAAATCAAGCCAAAGCCCTCTTACACAAAGCCAAATTACAAGCATTAATAATTTGCTTGAAAACATTAATGAAAACTTAAACAGAATTAATATGTCAAAAAATGAAGTTAATTATGAAGTTGAAAAAATTAAGAAAGTTAAAAACAATTTCATTGACGGTAGCGATGGTTTAACATCACGATATGTGCTGTTGTCAAACATACTAAGCACAAGATATAGTTATTATTCAAACATTTCTGTGTGTTTTGAAGAAGTTAATAAAATTCTTTTAAAAGTGACAAACAAAATTGACATTGAAGAAATTTATGGCAATGACAGGGAAAAAATTAACCTTGAAGAGCCAATTAAAAAACAAGAAATAACACAAGAAAACAAAGAACAAACACTTGAAGAAAAACTTTTAAATTTGCAAAAACAAGAGTTTGAAAACAATGAAAAACAAAATGAAAATATTCAAAAGAGTCACCCACTTCCAACACCAATTACAACACCAGAAATTGACATTGAAAATGTGGAAATTAACAACTATAATTTCCCACAAATTAATGAACAAATCACCCCACAACCAAACAATGTAATTGATGAAAATGAAAGCACACAAATTGCACGAAACCCAGCCGACCAACCTCCATTGCCAGAAATAAACTCTAATTTAGACGACAACATTGAAAGCCATTATAATTTTGAAAACGCTAGTGTTGAAAACACAATTAATAACAGCACTGATTTTCAAAACGAACATAAAGAAACACAAAGTGAAAAAAACACAGAGCAAAATCAAGAACAATATAATCAAGAATTAATTGATGGTTTCAAAAAAATTGAAACTCCGCCAGTGAAAACTTCAAACCAACCAAACACTCCTGTTCAAAGCACAAACAGAAGGAATTTTCCAAAAAAACCTTACCGCCCAAACATCACAAATGCTTTTGAACCAGAAGATAAAAACCACTTCACATCAAACGAGTTTCCTTTCAAAAATCCAAAAAAATTTGATTATATGAAAGTTTGCATTTAATTAATTGTTCTATTAAAATTAAATTATAAAAAAATTCTATTTTTATTAAAGAAAAAACAACATAAAAAACCTCTATTCAAGAGGTTTTTAATTTTAAATATATTCAAAAGATGATTTAAACAAGCAAAATTAATTAAGTTTGTCTTTCAATTTTTCCAAAATTTTGTTTTCAAGCCTCGACACCTGAACTTGTGAAATTCCCATAATATCTGCAATTTCACTTTGCGTTTTGTCTTTAAAAAACCTTAAAAGCACAATTTGTTTGTCGCGCTCGTCAAGTGAAGACAAGGAGTTTTTCAAACTCACTCTGTCATAAATTTGCTCGTGATGAGAGTCTTGGTCAAATTTGTCAATTAACAACTGTGTTTTTGAGTTTGGCTCGTTAATTGGGGTGAAAAGTGAAATTGGCATTTTGTTTGAATCCATAACAAAAACAACTTCTGCCTCATCAATGTCAAAATGATTTGCAATGTCTTTTGTGGTTGGTGGTTCTTCATTTTTTTCTTTAAATTCTTCAATAAATTTTGAAATTTGAAGATTCAAACTCTTTATGGCTCTTGAAACTTTAATTTCGCCATCGTCACGCAAAAACCTTTTAACTTCGCCAATAATCATTGGCACGCAATAAGTTGAAAAGCGCACGTTGTAGCTTAAATCGAAGTTATTTATGGCTTTTAAAAAGCCAATCGAGCCAATTTGGTATAAATCGTCATATTCAATCGCCTTGTTTTTAAAGCGTTTAATCACACTTTTAATAAGTGGAGAATTGTGTGTTAAAAGCAAGTTTTTTGCTTCGTTATCTCCATTTTGTGCTTTAATTACAAGGCTCATTGTTGTTTCATGATCAAGCACTCGTGTTTGACATCCTTGCTAAAGAAACCTTTCCAAATTCTTTTTCCATTGTGACAATCAAACCACCATTTTCATTTTTTGATAAAGTTAAGTTATCCATAAATGTTTGCATAACTGTGAAGCCCATTCCGCTTCTTTCATCATTTGGTTTTGATGTGTAAAAAGGTTGCATTGCTTTTTCAAAGTTTTTAATGCCAATGCCATTATCAATAACATTAATTTTCACGCGTTTATTGTCCATCAAAAAAACTTGAATTGTCACATCTCCCATTTTTTTGGGGTATGCATGCACAACAGAGTTTGTGACTGCTTCACTCACCGCTGTTTTAATGTCTGTCAGTTCATCAAGTGTTGGATTAAGCTGCACGCAAAAAGCAGCCACGCAAGAACGCGCAAACCCTTCATTAACTGAAAGCGCCTTAAAAGTGATTTCCATTTGGTTTGTAATCATATTTACTCCTTAGATTTAACTTATTTTGGGCATAATTTCATAAAGCCCGGTCATTTTAAAAATTTTTTCCGCATGAATTGAAGGGTTGCAAATAAAAATTGAAACACCTTTGTCTTTCATTTTTTTATACCTGCCAATTAAAACCCCAATGCCAGTGCTGCCCATAAAATCAAGCTCTGACAGGTCAATGATAATTTGCTTAACACTGCTTTTTAAAAAAATTTCATCAAGTTTTGTTCTTGTGTAAAAAGCAGAATGTTCGTCAAGTTCCCCTGCAATTACCACATATAAAGTGTTGTTGTAAAGCTTGCTTTTAATTTGCATACACCTCTCCTGTTTGTTAATTTAATTCTAACAAAAAGTTGAAAGCGCATTTTGTTTTGTTTTGTAAATCTGTGCCGAATGAAGAAGAAATAATGGCAGAAAAAACAAGGCAAAAAAAGTTAAAAACTGAGCAAAAAAAAGGTTAAAATATTGCAATTTTACAAAAGATATAGTATAATATGCTCGTTGGTTTAAAGGCTGGTTTTAGTTTTTTTGGATTTAAGCCAATAATTAAAATTTTTTAAAAAAAACGCTTGACAACTTTTCTTATTTAATGTAGTATAAGAAAGTCTAAAATATCGGGGTGTAGCGCAGTTGGTAGCGCACATGGTTTGGGACCATGGGGCCGGGAGTTCGAGTCTCTTCACCCCGACCAAAAACCAATCTCACAGAAAGCCAATCACTTTCTTGGGCCTTTAGCTCAGTTGGTTAGAGCAACCGGCTCATAACCGGTCGGTCCGGGGTTCGAGTCCCTGAAGGCCCACCAATCCCAAAAGACAATCCATACGGTTCGGTAGTTCAGTTGGTTAGAACGCTAGCCTGTCACGCTAGAGGTCGAGGGTTCGAGTCCCTTCCGAATCGCCAATTTGCCTCGGTAGCTCAGTCGGTAGAGCAAAGGACTGAAAATCCTTGTGTCGGTGGTTCGATTCCGCCCCGAGGCACCAGTCTTAACTCTTCAGCAGAGTTCAAGGCAATAATAAAAAAACGACACTCTCCCCTTCTTTTTCTTTCAACAGTCACGTTTTTGTCGTTTTTTAATGACACATGCTGGTATAGCTCAATCGGCAGAGCAGCTGATTTGTAATCAGCAGGTTGTTGGTTCAAGTCCAATTACCAGCTCCAAATCTGGGAAGATTGCAGAGCGGCCAAATGCTGCGGACTGTAAATCCGCCGACTAATGTCTTCGATGGTTCGAATCCATCTCTTCCCACCAAAACTAATTTAGTTTTAACCTTTTTATAAGGTTTTTTTTATTTTATACCCCCCCTGCTTTCACCACCCAACAGCCCTGCAAAAATTTTCTTTTTATATTTTTTTTCTTTAATATACTTTTCATTTATTTTAATTTAAAATTATACTAATGAAAAGCGCGCAACGCACAAGTTTTTGCGGTTTTTGGAATAATTAAAACAACTTGATTTCAAGTTGTTTTTTCATTTATATTTCTTTCTTAATTTTTGTTAAATTACAAACATTTTTTAATTATTTAAAATTTGAATAACAGCACTTAAACTATAAATTTAATGTGTAATCAACTTGTTTTTCCCTTTCGCAAACATGCACGCTTTTGCCTTTAAAAATTTGTGCAAAGTAAAAGTTTTCAAGCGATTTTTCCAAAAGGTCTTTTACAGCGGATTTTGCAACATAAATTTCTTTAATGTTGTTAAAACTTTCGTTTTTAAAAAAATAGGCTTCCAGTGGATAAAACTCAAAATTATAAAGTGGATTATAAAAAATTTCACTGCCCGCAAATGAAAGCGAGCAAATGTTGTTTTTAAAACTGATTAAAAAATATAAATGCTTAATTTCGTGCGGAATTGGGTCATCTTCCACAAGTGAAGTTATCCAAAACAAAAAGTCTTCATACATTGTATTTGTCATATTGTTCCCACCAAACAAATCACAATAACACCAAAAACAATGCTTAAGCCCAAAAACAAAAGCGCAATGTTAAAATATAAAAACTTAAAATTAACAGCTTTTGCAAGTGCAATAGCTTCTGTTGCCAAATTTCTGTCAAAGTTGTCAAACCTGTATGACTTTGGAAATTCATATTGTTTTCTTAGCGCAACCAAATAAAGTTCTTCATCAAATTTTGCAACGTTTTTCCAGTCTAATAAATTGCCTTCTGTTGCAGAATGTTTGCTTTTTGTTTTTACACGCTTCACTGTTAATGCAAAAAAACTGTAAAGCACAGAAATTAATGCAAAAATGATTGAAAGTGCAGAAAGAAACTGCACAATTTGGTTTGAGTTTGCCATAAACCCAGAAAAGAAAATAATAACAGCACTTGACAAAGCAATTGTGATTGAATGTTTGTCTTCTGCAAATTTTCTGTGTTGCATAAATTGGCTAATGATATATTTTAATGTTTGTTTCATGCTTTTATTATTTGTAAAACAAAAAATAAATATCATTAAAAGTTAAATTGAGATCATATTTCTCCAAAATTTGTTGCATGACACTCTCACCCACAATTTTGTTTGTGCCGTTATCAAACACAACAATAAACAAATTGTAGCGATAAAATGAAAACTTTTTAATAACTTTAAAAAGTTTGATGTTTGCAGAAATGCTGATTAATTTTGTTTTTAAACCTTTTGCAAGTTTTTTTGCTTGTCAAGTTTATAAATTGGAAAATATTTGCCCTGCAAAATGCCGTCAAATGAGCCAATGATTAAAAACAAACAAATGTATAAAAAATTGAAATTAACAGCATAAAAACAAGAAATTATAAAAACAACAAGAAACAAAGCAGACAAAACATAGTTAAAAATCAATGTGATTTTAAATGCCTTTTTCTTTTGCATGTGGTTTGAAATTAAACAGATGAAAACTCTTGCGCCATCAAGCGGAAAAGCTGGCAACAAATTAAAAACACAAAGCGCAAAATTTGCAATTGCAAACTCGTAAGTCAAGGCATAACTTAAAGGAAAAATCCACCAAATTGCAATTGTTATCATGCCTGTTAAAAAACTTGCAACTGGGCCAGCGCTTGCAATTTTAATTTCATCATCATCAAAAAAAATGTCTTGATATGAAAGGCACGCCCCATAAGGCAACAAAAAGAAGTTTTTAAGTTTGTAGCCCAGTTTATACGCCACAATTGCATGCGCAAACTCATGCACAACAAGAGCAAAAAGATATGCCACAACAATTTTGCCAAGCCCAAAAACAAGCAACAAAATTGTGAAAATAATAAGTGCGGGATGAAACTTTTTCATAACACTTCTTTTAAATAAAAATTTGCAAAATGTTGTAAACAGAAAAAACAAACATAACTAAACTTGCGCCAGAAATAAGCCCATAAATGAAAACTTTTTTCTTAATTTTATGTTTGTATTTAACTTGATTTACCTTGTTTGCATAAGATACTAATATTGGTTGACTGTATTGATTCATACTAAAATATATGTCGATTTATGTTAAATTATTAATAAAAAAGAGTTAAAAACAACTCTTTTATTATTTAATCATCTTTAAAAACTTTTTCTTCTTTAAGTTTTTGTTTTATGGTTTCAAGTGCTTTTGTTTCAAGGCGTGATATGTATGAACGTGAAATTTGCAGTTTTTTGGCAATTTCCCTTTGTGTTAAAACTGGGTTGTTTTCAAGGCCATAACGATATTTAATTATCTCCGCTTCCCTTTGGGGCAAATATTTTTTAACAATTTTGTTAATCTTATCACTTAAAATATTGTTGGAAACATTATCCATAATGCTGTCTTCATTAATGTCTGAAATTAAGTTCATAAGGTCAACTTCATTGCCGTCTTTATCATAGCCCAAAGTGTCCTGAATTGAAACAATTTTGCTGTGTTTTTTGCTTGTTCTAAGCAGCATTAAAATTTCGTTTTCAATGCACCTTGCGGCATAAGTGGAAAGCTGTGTGCCCTTGCCATATTCAAAAGAATTAATTGCTTTAATTAAACCAATTGATCCAACCGAAATTAAATCGTCCGCCTCGTGCGAGCCAGTGTATTTTTTTACAATGTGTGCCACCAAACGCAAGTTATGATTAATGAGTTTATCTTTTGCTGCTTTGTCGCCTTGTTTAAATTTTTTAAAACATTCTTGCTCTTCTTCAAGTGTTAATGGTTTTGGAAATCCCGATGCATTGTTAATGAAAGAGGAAAACAGCAAAATCTTGTTCATAAAAACCATAAAACTTTCAAAAATCATATAAACTCCTTACTAAAATGTATATGCCACTTAAAGACAAAATTTGACAAATTTAGCAAAAAAATAAAACAAAAAAGAAGCATAAAAAATGCTTCTTTTTTTAATGTTTTTATTTAGTTTATGTTTTAACTTTATTAAAAGATAATTTAAGCAAAAAAAGTTTAAATGTTTAATTAAGAAATTAATTGCAAAATAATTGCGTTTGTCACGCCAAATTTGTCTTCTTCAATGATGATGTTTCCATCTTGATTTTTAACAAATTTTTCTTTCAACATCTCTTGCAAGGCTTCTTTGTTTTCAATATATTCTTCGCCAACACCAAATGCAGTTCTAAGCCCAAGCATAATGCGCTCTTCGTTTTCTTGTGCTTTTGTAATTATTTCTTCTTTTATGTCTTTTCCTTCAATGTAAAACTTAATGTTTTTGCTGTTTTCAAGCCTCTTTCCATCAATAAATGAATGTGCCGCAACGCCAAAGCCTAAATACTCCTTCATTTGCCAATAGCCCAAATTGTGTCTGCTTAAAGCACCTGGCAAAGCAAAATTTGAAATTTCATAGCGCTCAAAACCCTTTGATTTTAAAAATTCATAAAGTGCATCATAAATTTCCACAGTTTGATCATCACTTGGCAAAACAACTTTTCCTTGGTTTACAAGTTGCCACAGTTTTGTGTGCTCTTCCAAAATAAGCATATATGCTGAAATGTGCTCAATGCCCAAGTTAAGCAAAGTTTTTGCATTAAAAACAACTTCTTCTTTTGTTTGGTTTTCAAGCCCAAGCATAAGGTCCGCACTAATTCGTTTAAAGCCAACTGCTTTGGCATTTTCAATTGCTTCAAACACTTGTTTTTGTGTTTGTTCTCTGCCCAAAACCTCAAGTTGTTGTTCGTTTAAAGTTTGCACTCCAAAACTCACACGATTTATGCCACAATAAAAGTAGGTTTCAAGTTTTTCTTTTGTTGTGCTGCGTGGGTTTAATTCAATTGTAATTTCACAGTCCTGTGTTAAAGTATAGTTTTGTTTAACAACTTGCATAATGCGTGCAATTTGTTTTGCGTCCACACTTGAAGGTGTTCCGCCACCAATAAACACACTTGAAATTGGTTTATATGTTTTGCGTTTAACAATTTCTTTTTCCAGTGCTTCAAAATATTCTTCCACGAGAGAAAAATTTGCATAAGAAACAAAATTGCAATAATAACATTTCTTATCGCAAAATGGAATGTGAATGTAAATCATTTGTTCATCAGTTATCTTCATTATCCAATTTTAAAATGCTTAAGAAAGCTTCGCTTGGCATTTCAACTGTTCCAAGCATACGCATTTTTTTCTTTCCTTCTTTTTGTTTTTCCAAAAGTTTTCTTTTTCTGGAAATGTCGCCACCATAACATTTTGCAAGCACGTCTTTTCTTAATGCACTTATGGTTTCACGAGCAATAATTTTTCCGCCAATTGCTGCTTGAATTGGAATTTCAAACATTTGACGAGGAATTACAGTTTTAAGTTTTTCTGCAATTTTTCTGCCGCGTGCATACGCTTTTTCGCGGTGAATAATCATGCTAAGCGCATCAACAGGTTCGCCTTTAAGCAATATATCAAGTTTAATTAAATCGCTTTCTTGGTATCCCGCTGGTTCATAGTCCAAACTTGCATAGCCACGTGTTCTTGATTTTAACGCGTCAAAAAACTCATAAATCATTTCGTTAAGTGGCATAATGTAGTCAAGTTTAACTCTTTGGGCGTCAACATACTGCAAGTCAATGAAAGTTGCGCGTTTATCTTGACATAAATCCATAACTTGACCAACATATTCAGGTGATGAAAACACATGAATTTTAACAATTGGCTCTTCAATTTTGTCAATTTCGCCAAATGGTGGGAATAATGATGGGTTTGAAATTTCAAACATATTTCCATCTGCTTTATAAACTTTGTAGGAAACGCCTGGTGCTGTGGCAATAATGTCAAGCCCAAATTCACGCTCTAGCCTCTCCGTGATGATTTCCATGTGCAAAAGCCCCAAGAAACCACAACGGAAACCAAAGCCCAACGCGCTGGAAACTTCTGGCGTGTAAACCAAAGATGAATCGTTCAAACTTAATTTATCAAGTGCATCTTTTAAATCGTTATATCTTGAACCATCTGTTAAGAAAAGCCCAGAAAACACAACTGGTTGCACTTTTTTATACCCTGGCAAAGCTTGTGGTGTTGGAACAACAGCGTTTGTGATTGTGTCGCCCACCTTGGTGTCGGAAACATTTTTAATGCTGGCTGCAATATAACCAACATCGCCCGCTTTCAATTCACTCACTTGTGTCATGCTTGGGCTAAAAATGCCAACTTCTGTCACTTGAAAAGTTTTGCCCGGCGTTTGAAACATTTTAATTTTATCGCCCGCTTTAACACTTCCGTCAAAAATGCGCACAAATGAAATTGCGCCTTTAAAGTTGTCATACACGCTGTCAAAAATCAACGCTTTAAGTGGTGCGTCTTCATTGCCTTTTGGTGCTGGTAAAAAGTCAATAATTTTGTCCAAAACTTCTTCAATGTTAATGCCATTTTTTGCACTTATACATGGCGCGTCCATTGCTGGAATGCCAATGATGTCTTCAACTTCTTTTTTAACTCTTTCTGGGTCTGCACTTGGCAAGTCAATTTTATTTAAAACTGGCATAATTTCCAAATTGTTGTCAATTGCCAAATATGCGTTTGCAAGTGTTTGTGCCTCAACACCTTGGCTTGCATCCACAATTAAAATTGCGCCTTCGCATGCAGCCAAAGAACGCGAAACTTCATAAGTGAAGTCCACGTGTCCTGGAGTGTCAATTAAGTTAAGTGTATATTCAACACCATCTTTTGTGTAAAACATTCTGGTTGGTGTTAATTTAATTGTAATGCCTCTTTCTCTTTCAAGGTCCATGCTGTCAAGCAATTGTTCACTCATTTCCCTTTTTGAAAGCAAGCCTGTTTTTTCAATTAATCTGTCTGCAAGTGTGCTTTTGCCATGGTCAATGTGTGCAACAATGCAAAAATTTCTAATATATTTTTGTCTCAAAGAAAAAATCTCCTATCTGCTACAAAGTATAAAGTAAATTATAAAAAACTGCAAGAAAAATGTAATATATTAATATATATTATTTTATTAGACTTTTATCTGGGTTTTTATTTGCTTAATAATTTTAAAATAATGTATAATAACAATATTAAATTTGCTTTAAATTTTAAGCAAAAATAAAGCAAATTTTAGCTTAAAAATTAATTAAAAATTAAATTACAAAACATTTAAATAAACAAAATTTTGTTTAAATTTAAAAGGAATTATTTATGGACATTTTTGATTCATGGCTTGTTAATACATACATTGCTCATCGTGGTTTTCACGACAAGAAAAACCCAGAAAACAGCATGGGCGCATTTGAAAATGCAATTAAAAAAGGCTTTGCCATTGAACTTGATGTTCATGCACTTAAAGACAACACAATTGTTGTGTTCCACGATGAAAGCCTTAAAAGAATGACAAATCAAGACGGCTACATATCAAATTTAACAAAAGAAGATTTGCCAAACTATAAACTCTTAGCAACTGAATTTTCAATTCCAACTCTTGAAGAAGTTTTTGCCCTTGTTAATGGCCAAGTGCCAATTTTAATTGAAGTTAAAAACACTTCCAAAGTGGGGGTTTTGGAGCAAGAAATTTTGCGCCTTGTGAACAACTATAAAGGCGAAGTTGCAATTCAAGCTTTCAACCCTTTAACATTAAACTTTTTTTACAACAATGCCCCACTCATTTGGCGCGGGCAATTGTCAGGCAGTTTTGAAGACGCCGATGTTTCAAGAATTAAAAAATATCTTTTGAAAAGAATGATTTTCAACAAAAAAATTTCAAAACCAAACTTCATTTCTTATGAAGCAAAAATGTTGCCAAATCGCTTTGTTAAAAAATTTAACAACCTTCCACTTCTTGCTTGGTGTGTGAAATCTCAAACAGAATATTTAAACCTTGCAGGAAAATGCGACAACATTATTTTTGAAAATTTTGAACCAAAAATTTAATTTTTTACCTAATAAAACTTATTGTTTTTTGTGTTGAAATTATTGAAATAATCATATAATACACAATATATAGAATTAATTTAAAAACACCACACAACTAATTGTGTGGTGTTTTATCACATTTGAATTAAAACTGTTTCAAAATTTTTAAAAATAAACTATATAATTTTCTTAACACTGTTTATAATTGAAGTTAAAATATAGGCAAAATATCTGTATGGCACTGCCCCAACTCCAACAGCATTTTGTTTGCTTGTTAACACTTTTCCGTTTGACATAATTGTGTCGGTTAACCTGTAAAAATATAGGTTTGCAACTGTCATGTGAGGTGTGGAAAGTTGAACGGTCTTTTCAAGTTCAATTTCCGCAACAATGTTAAGTGGAGCAAAAACATTAATGAATGAGTTGAAAACTGGGCTGTTTTCTTCTTTGTTAATTTTGAAGTTATACGCTTCAAGGTTTGAAGCAAATTCATAAGGTTTAATCATCATACCTGCAAAAACATTAATTGAAACACTTGAGCGCGAAAAGTCACTCACATTGTAATAAATTTCTTCAAATTGATTAAATGTTGGTTTTTCAATGATATTGTAAATTGCTTGAAAACGCATGTCGCAATCTTGTGGATGAATTATGCCAACCATAACATCATCACCTTGAAGGGCTTTTGAAACAACAAATTTAATTTCTTTGTCTTTCACAATAAAGGCGTTGTGCAAGCCACCATATCTATACTCGCCAAAAACAAGCCCCTGGGCAAGTTTATTGAAAAGTTTGTGGTTTATGAAAAGCTCTTCAAACACTGGTTTTGAATACATTCTGCCGCTTAAAAATGCGTCAAAAAGGCGCTTTTTCTCTTTGGTGTAATCAAAGGCGTCATAATTTTCTGAAACAACAAAGTCTTTAACTTCTTCCACATCAATTTCAAAATAATTTGCGTAAGCGTTTAAAATTGTGTCTTTAATTGGGGCAAAGTTTTTCTCGTTTAAGCAAAGTGTTTTAATTGTGTCAAACACATAAGGCTTACCAGCATTAATTAAGCACAAAAGCAAATATCTGCATTCTTTAATGCGATTTTCTTGCGCAAGATAAATTGAAAACTCAAGCATTTGTTTTGTTAAAGCTTTGTCCCCAAGCAAGGCAATCAATCTCACTGCCCATTTTGAAGCATTGATGTCATCTTGTTTTAAAAAGCTTACTTTGTAAAGTGAGTTTAAAAACTCGTTTAAAGATTGAATGTCAAAAATTTCTTTTAAAGAATTATATTTGTGCAAGTTAAGCAAATTGGAGTCTTCTTTAAAGATATTAATTAAAAATGTGTAGCCAGCGTTATCCACTTTAAGCCCACTTTTATATTTTAATGTCAGTTTGTCAAAAACAAGGCCCAAAACTCTTTCTTGTGCGTCTTTAACTTGTTTTCTAACTGCAAGCAAAAATTGCTTTTCTGTTTTATATGAAGAATTGTCCACAATTCCAATGTTTTGCGAAATGAGGTTGCGCAAAGCAATGTCATCGGTTAATTTATAAATTTCTTCAAGCCTGCTTTTTGCGTCTGTGTCGTTTTCCATTGAAAGCAAAATTTTTGCAAATTTGGTTAGTTGTTGGGTGTCGTTTTTGTTAATATTTTTGTCAAGATAAAGCAAAACTTCTTTTTTGTTTTGTTTGAAAAGATTAATAAAGTTTTCTTCCTCTTGGTTGTTTTTTGTGAAAAATTCAAGCGCCAAAGCAAGCCCGCGTGAAGTGTTGAATTGGCAAAGCAAACTCATCATTTCAAATTTGCGTGGAGATGAAAGCAAAAAGTTTTCAACCCACTGGGTGTTTTGCGCGTAAAACACTTTCATATATTTAAGCGCAGGTGCGCGCCAGTTAATCATTGGTGTTGTTTTTTCTGTTTTGAAAATTTCCAAAATGAAAGGAATGTAATCTTCTGGCAAAATTTTGCAACTTTTAACAATTTCAATAAAGCGGTCAAAAAATCTTTCTGTGTAGTTATAACTTCCCTCACTTTGATATGTTGCATTGCCAATGTGTGAAATGAACAATTTTGTTGTGAAATAATAAACTGCATCATAATTTCTTGAAAGCAAAAACATATTTGTTAAGTTGCAAAGCGCTGGAACATAATTTTTTAATTGAAAAATAAGCAAAGAAAGTTCTTCAATCAAATTTTCTTTGCCCAAAATTAAGCCAGTTTCTGCAACACGCTCTTCAATTATTTCTTGTGGAAGAATTTCGTTAACAAAAGAATAGTCATCTTTATCAAAAATATGACTTAATTTGAAAAGTGAATTCAACCTTTCATTAATTTGGTTTACATCTTTTAAAACTAACATTTTTCGTTCCTTGCTATTATAGTAGCAAAAAATTACAAATTAAGCAACAAGGTGACAAAAATTGATTTTAAAAGTTTATTTCCTTGCTTTCATTTTGCCAATTAAACTGTCGATGTTTTTCTTTAAATTTGTTTTAAGTTTTTCAAGTTCTGTCATTAAAAATTGTTGGTTTTTTTCAGTTAAAGCAAACGACACAATTGGCTTTCTGCCTTTAGATGTGACAAAAGGTTTTTGCTTGCCTTGTGTGATAAGTTCAATTTCTTTAATTAACACTTTTTTGGTTTTACTGGTTGGCGACTTAACACCAACTTTGCGTGCGTAATCTCGAAGTTCATAAATTCTCATATTTGATACATCAAGCATAATAATTCTCCTTTGTTATTAAAACTATTATGCGTAAAACAAAAATTATTATTATATGAATTATTTGTAATTATTTATATTTTTCTTTATTGAATTAATTAAAATGCTTGTTAAAATAATTATAAAAAAAATAAATAACAAAACCCATCAAACGCTTAAATTTTAAGACAAAAAGCAGTTTTTAATTTAATTTTATAATTAATTTAAAATTATTTTATTATATAAATTTTTTATTTAATTAATTCAATATTTTGCCTATATTTTAAAAATTGTCACAAAAAAATGAAAGCGCTATGCTTTCATTTTTGTTAATTAAATTTGAATTTAATTATTCTTCAATGTCATCATCTTCGTCAGAAGCTGCCACGCCAACATTTTTGCTTCTTGCAACTTCTTCCAAAATCATGTCTTGAATTTGTTCGTAGAACTCTGGGTTTTCTGCAATGTATTTCTTTGCATTTTCTTTTCCTTGTCCAATCTTTTCGCCTTCAAAACTGAACCATGCGCCAGTTTTTTCAATTATACCAAGTTGAACAGCAAGTTCAAGAAGTGCACTTTCTTTTGAAATGCCTTTGCCAAAAATCATGTCAAATTCTGCCACTTTAAATGGTGGGGCAAGTTTGTTTTTAACAACTTTAACTTTTGTGCGATTTCCAATGATTGCATCGCCTTCTTTAATTGCTTCGCCTTTTCTAACATCAAGACGAATGCTTGCATAAAACTTCAATGCCTTACCGCCTGTTGTCACTTCAGGAGAACCAAAAATCACACCAACTTTTTCTCTTAATTGGTTGATGAAAATAACGCAAGTTTTGCTTTTGTTAACAACTGGTGTTAATTTTCTTAAAGCTTGGCTCATAAGCCTTGCTTGCAAACCAATTGAACTTGCGCCCATTTCGCCTTCAATTTCTGCTTTTGGAGTGAGTGCTGCCACAGAGTCGATAACAACAACGTCAACACCACCTGTTCTAACAAGTGTTTCAACAATATCAAGTGCTTGTTCGCCATTGTCTGGTTGAGCAATGTATAAGTCGTCAAGTTTAACACCAAGTTTTTGTGCGTAAACTGGGTCAAGCGCGTGTTCTGCGTCGATGAATGCAGCAACGCCACCAAGTTTTTGTGCTTCTGCCAAAATGTGCAATGAAACAGTTGTTTTACCAGAAGATTCTGGGCCATAAATTTCAATCACACGGCCACGTGGCACACCGCCAATTCCAAGTGCAACATCAAGTGTTAAGCAACCTGTTGGAATTACGTCAACTTCAATAACGTCAGATTCGCCATATTTCATAATTGCGCCTTTGCCAAAATTCTTTTCAATTTGCAAAATTGCTTGGTCCAAAAGTTTTTTCTTTTCAGATGCTTCCATTGAACCATATTCAATTGTCTTTTTATCTTTTGCCATTTAATTCTCCTATTATTAATTATATAAATATATTATACATTAGTTGTGTTGAAAATAAAATCATTTGAGCGGATTTTTTTAATTAGATAAAACAATGCCGATTTTGTGGTATTTTCAATAATTTCTTCTCTTGTGCCACTGAAAATGTTTTTGTAAACATGAATTTTTTCTCTGTCGCCAATGCCAATGTAGCACTCTCCTGCTTTGTCTTCACTGGCATAACCAGTTGTTGCAACTGCAAGTTGCGCGCCAGTGATGTTAAGCAAACCTTGCACCATTTGATAGGCAACTTCGCTGGAAACAACACCCTTATCTTTAATTAAATTTGGGTTAACGCCCAAAATGTTTGTTTTTGATGCATTTGAATATGTGACGAAACTTTCTTCAATTACTTTGCTTGCGCCGTTATTGTGTTTGATTATGCTGCTTGCAATGTTTCCACCTGTCACACTTTCTGCAAGTGCAATTTTTTGCCCTGTCATTGACAATAATTTAAACACAACATTAAAAATTGACAAATCTTCTTCCGCATAAACAAATTTTGAAAGTTTGTTTAAAATTGCAATTGAATATTCTTCAATTTTTTGGTTGTCGCTTTTTGCTTTTAAAACAATGTCAACATCAAGTCCATCTTCCACTGTTCCAATTTTAATGCCGTCTTTATTGCGCATAAGGTCGCCAAGCAAACTCTTAATGCTAACAGAATCAAGCCCAAAAGTTTTAAAAGTTGTTGTTTGATAGTCATTGTTTTCAATTTCGTCAAGCACAACATCAAGCATTAATTGATAATTATCAAGCGAAACAACAATATAACTTTCTTTAAGCCCTTTAATGAAATAGCCTTGTGACAAAGTGCCTTCGTTTATAATTCCGCGTGCATTTTTTGGCACTTCCCATTCAGAAAAAGCGCTTTTTTCAACAGGGATATTAATGGATTTATAATAATCCATCACTGCTTTTTTCAAGTGCACATTTTCAACAATTTCGTCATGAGTTAATTTAGCAATTGTTTCGTTAACTCTGCCCTTTTGTTTTTCACAAACAATAATATTAACAACTTTTTCATCTCTTTCAAGCAAAGTGTCAAGGTCTGGAAAAAACGAAGGCAAAATGTATTTTTTGGAAACAAAAAAGCCTTTTTTAACTGCCAATGTTTCAATTTTGTTTGGGCATTGCTTTTTGCCCATTAAAATGTTATCTGATAATATGAAAATATTAACATTCATAACAACACTTCCTTGCCTTTTGTGTTTTTATTATTTTATTTTTTGTCTTTTAAAACTTCTTTGTTTTTAACAACATAGTTAATTCCGGAATAAATGCTTAAGAGTGTTGATGCGTAAAGCAAAATTAAGCCAATCCAGTATAAAATTGTTGTTCCAAGTGCATTTGCAAGCCCTAAATCAAGTTTTAAAAACGCAACAACAAACAAAATTGGCAATGAGATGTCAAGCACAAAAGATTTAATTTTACCAAAAATATCTGCTGCAATTAAACTGTTTTTGCTTGCTGCAATTTGACGCAAAGCACTAACAATGAAATCTCTTAACAGGTAAATCACAAGCACAATAACTCCAAATGGCGCTGGAACAATGAAGTCCATTGAAATTAACAAAAGAGCTGCAAGTGAAAAGCTTTTGTCTGCCACTGGGTCCAACAATTTGCCAAGGTCTGTCACAAGGTTATATTTTCTTGCAATGTAGCCATCAAGAAAATCTGTAAATTCTGCAAGAATTAAAATTACAGTTGCAATAAGTTTTCCATAAGGAATGAAAGTTGCCATATAGAAAAACATAAACACTGGAATTAAAATAATTCTTAAAAGTGAAAGTTTGTTTGGTGTGTTCATTTTCTTCTTCCTTTTTTGTTTTAATTTTTTATTTTAAAAGTTTAATTTAACTTAAAATGCAATTTAACTAAACAATTAAATTTAATTTTTTTACTCATTTTCATCTTTGAACAAATTATCAAGTTCTTCTTGAGATATAAACACAGTTCTTGGTTTTGAGCCGTCAGATGGTGAAATATAACCTGCTGTTTCCATTTGGTCAATAATTCTTGCTGCCCTTGGGAAACCAATCACAAGTTTTCTTTGCAATAAGGAAATTGAAGCATTGCCAATTTCCATCACAATTTTAAGTGCTTCTTTCATAAGTGGGTCAAATGAATTGCCTTTGGCTTTTTGATCTTCCACACTAAATCCTGTTGATTTTGGCATAAAAATTTCGTCTTCAATTTTGCTGTCGTGGTCAACTTCATTGTTTTCTTTAACAAAGTCCACAATGTCTTGCACCTCTTTTGTGGAAACAAAGCAGCCTTGAATTCTAACAGGTTCTGCAACATCACTTGGGGAATAAAGCATATCTCCCTTGCCCAAAAGTTTGTCTGCACCACCTTGATCCAAAATTGTTCTGGAGTCTTGGTAAGATGTGACCATAAATGCAATTCTTGATGGGAAGTTTGCTTTAATTGTTCCTGTGATGACGTCAACAGATGGTCTTTGTGTTGCCAAAATTAAATGAATGCCGCACGCACGCGCTTTTTGTGCAAGGCGCATAATTTTTTCTTCCGCTTCTTTTTTGGAAACAGTTAACAAATCTGCAAGCTCGTCCACAATTATGACAATGTATGGGAATTTTTCTTTTTCGCCAGATTTAACTTCTGGAGAAGAATTATATTCATCCAAGTTTCTAACGCGAGCGTCCATAAACACTTGGAAACGTCTTTCCATTTCATTAATTGCCCAGTTAAACGCATTAATTGCTTTGTCAGACTCTGTGATAACTTTTGACAATAAAAGATGTGGGATGTTGTTGTATTGCGCAAATTCCACGCGTTTTGGGTCAATTAAAATCAATTTAACATCGTCTGGAGATGTTTTATAAATTAAACTTATGATAATTGAATTTAAGCACACACTCTTACCGCTGTTTGTTGCACCAGCCACCAAAAGATGTGGCATTTTTTGCAAGTTGCAAACTTTCACTTGTCCATTAATGTCTTTACCAAGTGCCAAAGTAAGTGGGTCTTTTGCTGCTGTGAATTCTGGCGAATTCAAAATTTCTTTAATGCCAACAGTTGCAATTTTGTCGTTAGGAACTTCAATTCCCACTGCACTTTTGCCTGGAATTGGCGCTTCAATTCTAATGTCGCCTTTTGCAGCAAGTGCCAAGGCAATATCGTCAGAGTGAGTTAAAATTTTCTTAACTGAAATTCCTGGTGGCATTTCAATTTCATATCTTGTCACCGCTGGGCCAACAACAATTCCAATAACTTTTGCTGGAATTTTGAAAAGTTCAAGCGCATCTTCAAGTTGAATGCGTTTTGACACAACGTCATCATTAATTGCAGATGTGTCATTAACAATTGTGTTTAATAAATCAATTGGTGGTTTTACATAGCGCGGAGGCAATGCATAAGTTTTTTTGTGTTGGTCTTGTGGTTTTTGCTTTTCATCGCCACTAATTGTCAATTGTGTGAATGGTTCTCTTGACAAAGAGCCTCTTCGTGTTGTGGTTGGAACAACCGGGTTAACATCAATTTCAATTGGCTTTGTGGAATCTAACAAATCTTTCAAAATTTCGTCTGTTCTGTCGTTAATTTGTTGGTCGTTTGGAGTTTCTTCATTAATAAAATCTTGAATTGGTTGCAAAAATGGTTTTTTTGCTTGTTGTGGGCGATTGTTAACAATAAATTCTGGCATTTGGTCGTGCACAACTGTGGAACTTGCCTTCACTTGGCTGTCTGCAACAACTTGTTGTGGCGCATTTTCCTGTTTTAATGAAGAAATGTTTTGGTTAATTTGGTTTGCATTTTTTTCTCGGATTTGACTATAAAGACTTAAGTCCGGTTCACGAGGAGTCATGATATATGTGTAAGGGTCTTCTGGTTTTTTAACTTCAGGTTCTTTTTTTAAGTCACCTGCAAGCAAACCAAGTTTAATTTTTGCAAAGTTTTCTTTTTGTTCTCTTTCAATTTGAGCGTCAAGTGTGATTTTTGGCGCTTCTTCTTTTTGTTTTTCTTTTAAAATTGACTTTTCTTGTTTTGGGTTTTGCTCTTTGTTAATGATGTTAAAAAGCGATAATGGACGAGCAAGTGATGAGTCTTTTTTCAAATAATAAATGTAATCCACTACTAATGCCACAGAAATGATGAAGCCAATAATAAAAATAATATAGGCTGCAAGTTCATCCAAAAGATAAAGCATTGGCGCTGTGATTAAGGAAATTAAAATTCCACCTGCTGTTAGCCCTTGTGTGTAGCTTTTTCCCAAATATCCCCAAAAGCCAATTTCTGGCCTGCCAAGAATCATGAGTTGAATTAAACAAAGCAAAAAAACAAGTGACACAGACAAAAAAACAAGATATTTTTTTGGCATTACATATTTTTTTTGGTTTATAAGCGCAACAGACACAAAGAAAAGTGTTATGAACATTGGATAAGCAAACAAGCCAAACATTCCAAGCAAAAAGCTTTTCATAAATGGCACTAAGGAAGTGAATAAAAACAAAAAGTTTAAAACGCAAAGCACCAAAAGTGCAATGCCAACAGTTTTTTCTTTTCCTTTCTTTTTGTCTTGTTTTGATTGAAGTTGATAAAAAGCCACTGAAATTAACTCCTTAAAATTTATTGTTGACTTAGCTTAAAAAATTAATCTTTCAAAATGTTAAAAAGCAAAACATAAATTGTTTTGCATAATTAAACTTATATATTAAATATAGCATATCTAAGCTTTTTTTAACAACCTTTAAAGAGAAATATTTTCAGAAACTGTTGTCAAATTAAAGCCTTTTTTAAGGTAAAAATCAATAATATCTTCAAGTGCGGCAAGGCTTGCTTCTGTTGGGTGCATCAAAATTAAATCGCCTCCATGTGGCTTTTTAACTGCTCTTTCATAAATTGTTTGTTTGTCTTTAATTTTCCAATCAACTGTGTCTTTATTCCACATAATTGTTTCATAACCCAAATTGCGTGCAACTTTTAAAGTGTTTTCAGAAAAAGCGCCACTTGGAGGGGCAAAAAGTGTCATGTCAATGTCCAAAATGCTTTTAACAAGTTTGTGCGTTGTGTAAATTTCTTCTTCGTTGCGCTCAAACGAAAGTTGTTTGTGGTCTTTATGGTTAAAACCATGGTTGCCAATTTCGTGGCCTCTGTTATGCATCTCAATTAAAATTTCATTGTTTTTCATTGCCCAACTTCCGCCAATGAAAAACGTGGTTTTAATGTTGTATTTATCAAAAACATCAAGCATTGACAAAATGAATTCCGTGCCCCAATAAACATTAATCATAAGCGAAACATTTTGTTTTGAGGTGTCGCCTGTATAATGCACAACATAATCGTTTGAGGAAAAAACATTAAGCACGCCACCTGCGTAGGTTAAAAGCAACATAAACCCAAGCATGCCAAAAATCATTACATTTGCAAACAAGTTTCTGAAAAGTTTTAATTTGTTTTTCATACTTTAACTTTATGCTCCAGCGCAAAAATTAATAACTTATTTTAATTAAATTGTTTTAAATTAACTTAATTTTCAATCTGCATTTTCTTTCAAGGCCACACGCATACCACCAACTGATTGATAAATAAAAACAGAACACCACAATATGTGGTGTTCTTGGTTTTAATTTACATTTTTAATAGTTAACTTCAATAAGCCCAAGTTTTTCATCTTGGCGTTTGTAAAGCACATTAACTTTGCCTGTTTCTGCATTCAAAAACACATAGAAGTCGTGCCCAACATTGTCAAGTTCAATTTTGGCATCTTGCACTGTAATTGGAGCAAGTTCAAATGATTTTCTTTTAATAATATCTCTTTCTTTATAAACCGGTTTTTCTTCAACAAAAAGCAATTCGTCGGTTGCAAAGGCGTCTTTTTTAAAGCTTGCTTTTCTTTTGTCGCTTGCTTTTAAAATTTGTCTTTCAATCTTTGGCAAAACAAGGTCAATGTTTTCATACATGTTTTCCCCAACCACTTCTGCCCTATATAAAAGCCCTTTTGCAGTTATTGTAAGTTCCAATTTATAAGTTTTGTTTTCGAGTTTACAAACAATTCTTGCTTTTGCTTCATCTGGAAAGTATTTGTCCAACTTGCTAATTTTTTTTGCAAGGATGGTTGCCAGTCTAGCCCCGATGTCATAATTTTTTTCAACAAATTCTAATTTCATAATTCCTCCATATATATCTTAACAAATTAAACTTTTTTTAGCAAACTAAAACACCCTGTAAAGAAAAGATGTTTTTTCATTTTGTTAATTTGCTTCAAAAACAAGTTTGTCGTCTTGAACGTTAACGTAAATCACACCTTGTGATGGCAATTTTTCAAGCAATATAAGTTCTGCAAGTTTGTCTTCAATTTCATTTTGAATGAAACGTTTTAATGGACGCGCGCCATAAGCGGAATTATATGCATGTTTAACTGTGTAATCAAGCGCTTCTTGTGAAATGCTTAATTCCAAGTTTTGCCCTTTTAGGCGCTTGTTTAAATTGTTAATCATAATGCTTGCAATTTTTTCAAGGTTTTCTTTTGTGAGTGAATGGAACACGCAAATAGAGTCAATTCTATTAACAAATTCTGGTCTAAATGCTTTTTTAATTGCATCCATATAAATTTCTTCTGCTTGGAAAGACTCTTCTTCTGTTTGATTGTTAAAGCCAAGTTTGCGTTTTGCAATTTCACTTGTTCCCACATTGCTTGTCATAATGACAACTGTATTTGTAAAATTCACCACTCTGCCTTGAGAGTCTGTCAACCTTCCATCATCCAAAATTTGCAAAAGAATGTTAAGCACTTCAACGTGTGCTTTTTCAATTTCGTCAAACAAAACAACGGAATATGGTTTTCTTCTCACTTGTTCTGTTAATTGTCCACCTTCGTCATATCCAACATAACCTGGAGGAGAACCAATGAGTTTGGAAACAGTGTGTCGTTCCATATACTCACTCATATCAATTCTTATAATATTATTTTCATTGTCAAACATAGCTTCTGCAATGGCTTTTGAAAGTTCAGTTTTACCAACACCAGTTTGTCCAATAAACAAGAATGAGCCAATTGGGCGTTTTGGGTCGTGAATGCCCACTCTGCTTCTTCTAATTGCTTTTGCAACAAGGCTAATTGCCTCTTCTTGTCCAACAACACGCTTTTTCAAAATTTCTTCAAGATTAATAAGCCTTTGTTTTTCAGTTTCTGTGATTTTTGAAACAGGAATTTGCGTCCATTTTGAAACAACCTCTGCAATTTCTCGTTCCCCAATTGTGTTGGAATGTGCTTTTTTGTTTTTTTCATATTCTTGATTTAGCACATCAAGTTCATTTTCCAAATTGATTATTTGAGTTTGCAAAAGTGCAGCTTTTTCATAATTTCTTTGGTCTGACGCTTCATCACGGTTTGCAAGAAGCTTTTTAAGTTTTTCTTCTTTTTCTCTTAATTCACTTGGTTTTAAGTTAAAGTTCACTTTTGCCTTGCTGCTTGCCTCGTCAATTAAATCAATGGCTTTGTCTGGCAAACTTCTATCTGTGATGTATCTGTCTGAAAGAGTTGCTGCCGCTTCAATTGCACTGTCCAAAATTTTAACTTTGTGGAAAGCTTCGTACGTGTCTTTCAAACCTTTCAAAATTTGAATTGTTTGTTCAACAGTTGGAGGGTTAATCATCACTGGTTGAAATCTTCTTTCAAGCGCTTTGTCTTTTTCAATGTATTTTCTGTATTCATCTGTTGTTGTTGCGCCAATTGTTTGAAGTTCTCCACGTGCCAAATATGGTTTTAACATATCCGCTGGCGATGTTTCTCCTTTTTCTGAACCTGCTTGAGCAAGAGTGTGAATTTCGTCAATGAATACAATTATGTTTTTGTCTGCAATAATTGTTTCAATGGCTTCTTTAAGTTTTTCTTCCATTGCTCCGCGGTATTTTGTTCCTGCCATAAGCGAGCCAATTTCCAAGGAATATATTGTTTTGTTTTTCAAAATTTCTGGCACATTGTCGGAAACAATTGCAAGCGCAAGCCCTTCCACAACTGCGGTTTTACCAACGCCCGCTTCTCCAATTAAAACTGGGTTATTTTTGGTTTTACGGCACAAAATTTCAATAATTCTTTGAATTTCTTCTTCCCTACCAATAATTGGGTCAATTTTATGTTCTCTTGCTTTTTGCGTTATGTCAGACCCCATTTGCAAAAGTTTTTCTGGCAAAGAAGTGTTTGTTTGGCTTGAGGAATTTGAACTTAAATTTGTTGAAGAGCTTTGGCTTGGAGTGCCAAGCATGGAAAGTAATTTTGCTTTTAATGCGTTTAAATTCACTTTGTAGTATGTTATAAGCAACCTAACAGCAAACGAGCCTGTGTTTGCAATTAATGCAAGCAAAAGGTGTTCTGTGCCAACATAGTTATGCCCAAGTTCCATTGCAATTTTTTGCGCCATTTTAAGCATTTCTTTCACTCTAGGAGAAAGCTCAACTTCGCTGGAAAAACTAAACACAACTGTGTCGTTTTCTTCAAATAGTTCCAGCATGCTTTTTTTTGTCACACCAAACTCGCTTAAAACTTTGCTTGCTAATGCCTCTTTGTTTGCCACCAACCCATACAAAATGTGCTCCGTGCCAATTTGAGAGCTGCCATACTTTAAAGCAATTTCGCCCGCTGTTTCAATCACTTGTGAAACGTTGTCTGAAAATCCACCTGAAATATTCATAATTTTCTCCTTTTTAAATTTATATGTTATCTTTTAAAGCCAGTTTTAAATATTTTGCCCTGTATTTATCTCTTTCAAACTGTGACATATCACTTGCTGAAAGCTCCATTAAATGTGCGGGCTGCACTTTAACAAACAAATCATCAATAATTTTAAAATTTTTCATTTTAATTATACCCAAATTAATGCCAAGTTTAACAAGTGACAAATTTTTAAGCGCTTCATCGTATGTTATATAATGCGAGTAAAGCAAAATTCCCAAAGCGCGCAACACAGCTTGTGTAATTTCGTCTTGTTTTTCTTCGTAAAGTTGTTTTAAAAGGTCTGCTTCCATTTCGCAAATTTTAAGTGTCACATTAATGACATTTTGCAAAATTTCCTCTTCGCTGACGCCCAATGTGGCTTCGTTGGAAATTTGATACATAAACCCTTCGCCACTGCTGTGCTCGCCATGTTTGCCTCTAACTGTAAGCCCAAGTTTTGCGGCAGAATTTGCAAGCGTTTCAAGTTTTCCAAACATTGTTAATGCTGGCAAAAACAGCATAACCGAGGCGCGCATTCCTGTGCCCAAATTTGTGGGCGAAAAAGTGATAAAACCAAATTCGTCATCGTAGGCAATGTCAAAATTTTCCAAAATTAAATCGTCAAGGCGATTAATTCTGTCAAACGCTTCTTGAAGCTCAAGCCCTGGCAAAATGCACTGCATTCTAATGTGATCTTCTTCGTTAATCATAACTGAAATACCATCTTTTTCACTTAACGCAAGCACTGAAATATCTTTGTTGTCAATAAGTTCTTTGCTGATGTGGTTTTGCTCCAAAAATGTTAGCATTTTAATGTTGGTTAGGTTTTTAAGTTTGTAAAAATCGAAATCTGCAAATTTGTTCAAAACTTCAAACAACCCTTTTGTAATTGAAATTGCTTCAAACTCGTCATTCATTTTTGCAGGAAAATTAACATCTTTAAAGTTGCGTGCAAGCCTTACCCTAGAAGAAATTATAATGTTTTCAAATTCAGTCATAAATTTCTCCTTTCAGCTTTTTAATTTCCCCTTCAAGCTTTTTTGCAAGCAAAACAAAGTTGTTTTCTTTTGCTTTTTCAAGTTGAATTGTAAGCATTTCAAGTTTTGATAATTTCTTTTTGCCGTGATGTGTGCTTTTAAAATGAATTGAATGAATTATTGGTTTAAGATCTTCTTTAAATGTTTCATAACATTTTTGACACCCAACATATCCACTTTCTGCAATTTCATCAAAAGTTGTTTGACAAGGGCAAACTTTTTTAAACTCTTGGTTGTTTTTAAAAAGCCCAAATTTAACAGAAAGTTCTCTTTCAAGTGCGCAGGAAGAACAAATGTAATATTCCAAAACTTTGCCATCTTCTTCTTTTCTTGCAAAAACACTTGCAGGATGCACTTTGCATTTTTCACAAAGCATTTATTGTTCCTCCTTTAATGAGTTTAAAACAATTTCTTTAAGCATATTCGCCCTTAAAGCCCCCTCAAGTTTAAAGGGGTTTGCAAGTGCTTTATCTGTGAGCAAAACTTTGTAAGATTCAACTTGATTTTGTGAAATTAAACCATTATCACAAAGCAAGTTTAAAATGTTTACACTTTCTTTAAAACTGATTTCATTTGTGATTAAACTTAAAATTTTAAACACGTTTTCTTTTTGTTTGCCAAAATCAAGTTTAATTAATCTCACATAGCCACCACCACCCCTTTGGCTTTCAATAATAAACCCTCTTGCTGGTGTGAAGCGTGTGGTTAAAACATAGTTAATTTGGCTTGGAGAGCAATCAAAGTGGCTTGCCAAATAATTGCGTGAAAAATCAAGCGAAGAATGTTCGCCAATGGTTTGTAATATAAAGTTTTCAATAATGTCACTTATATTTGCCATTTTTTCTTTCCTTCTCCTAATTAATGTTTAAAATTCAGTTAAATGTGTTTGCGGTTGGGGTTTAATTAAATTTTATAAACAATAAACTAAATAACCGCATTCAAATTTGATGAGTTTTAACAATGTTTAACAACTGATATAAATAAACCCTCAAATTAAAAGTCATAATATTAAAAAGTTTGACTTTCTTTGACCTTCAATTAAATTATAAAACTTAAAAAAAACATTGTCAAGCAACAATACGCATTTTTAC
>JBMNOM010000036.1:0-9242 GCA_050943075.1 Christensenellales bacterium
TTAATTAGCAAAATAAAAAAACTGTTAAAAGTTTAACAGTTTTTTGTTTTTAATTTAATATAATTTAATTTAAAACTTTTTCAGTTTCATTTTCGCTTTTATGAATTTCAACATCATTCAAAGGCTCAAATTCGCCTTTAAGTGTGTATGATTTTTCATCAATGATGTTTAAGTTTTTCATAATTCTTAAAAGTGCTGGATATATTGCATAAGCTTGGTCTTTAAGTTCTGTTAATGCTTCGTCGGAAAAATGTTTTAAAACAAGATCAATATGAGATAAAACTAAAAGTTTTTTAATTTCCAATGGCAAAGCATAAATTTCTTTTTCATTGCCTGGTGTTGCGTCAAAATCAACTTTAAAACTTTCTTTACAATGCTCAATTGCAAGCGAAGTGTTTTGTTCTGATTTAACAAGAAGGTCAATATATGCCATTATGTATTCTTCGCCGTCTTTTGTGCTTTTTTGCATAATTGCTTTTTTGTGTTCATTGTATCTTTGAAGTGTTTCTTGTCTTTCTTCAAATTCAACCAATTCGTTGTATGTAGCAACTTTTGTTTTGTATTGGTGGGTAAGTGCCATAAGATAATTTTCGTCATCAAAAATTTTGTTAAGTTCTGTGAAAAAGAAAATTGCACTCAAATTAAATTTTTTGCTGTCCATTCCTGCTATGTCGTATTCCACACCATACGTTAATGTCACGGAGTTTCCTTCGGGTTTAAAACCAATTTTTGTTGCAGGGTCGTAAGTGTAATCTGGGCAACCTCTCATTGATTTAACTAAATACATTGCACTAATTAAGTTTTTCATTTCAGAATTTTCAAATTCTTTAACGTTAACAATAAGGTCTTTGCCTTTTTCTGCGTTTTTAATTTGTGTTTCAATGAAAAGTTTTGATGAGCCAAAGTCTTCAATTAAGCGCAAAACAAAAACCTGTTCATTTTTAATGTAAAAGTATAAGCTTTTAATTTGTTTATCAATATCCATAATTAATCCTTTATTCTTTAACTTAAATAGTTATCGTTTTCATCTTCATTTTTTTCAATTTCAACATTTTTCAAAAGTGGATATTCGTTTTTAAATCTAAATGCTTTTTCATCAATATATTTTAAGTTTTTCATAAGCCTTAAAATAATTGGATAAAGGGCATAGGCATCATCTCTAATACTATTCAATGATTCTTCAGAATATTTAATTTCAATTAAATCTACAAAAGACAAAACTAAAAGTTTTTTTGTTTCAAAAGGCACAGAAATAAGTTCTTCTTTGGTTGCATTATCAAGTTCAATGTTAACCTTATATTTATTTTTGCAATGCATTAATGACGCTTTAAGGTTCACAGGATTTTCGATAATTTCTTCGTAATAATCAAAAACAAACGCTTTGCCTTCTTTTGGTTTATTTAAAATTAATTCTTTTTCGCTGTGCATTGTTTCAAGCATTGCTTTTCTGTCTGTTTTAAGTAAGGCGTTATAACGTTCAACTTTTGTTTTGTATTTACCTGCAAAAAATTCAAGCAAGCGCGCATCATCAAAAATTCCATTCACACCTGCAAAACCTTGAAGAGCACTTGCATTAAATCTTCCATCATTTTCCGGGTGCAATTTGTGGGGTTCATTATAAGTTATGCGAATGTTGTTTTTTTCTGCTTTAATGCCAATTTTTGTGGCAGGGTCGTAAGTCCAAGTGGAATTGCCAATCATTGATTTTAAAAGATATTCGCCACTGATTAATTTTTCCACTTCTTCATTTTTAAGTTCTTTAATTTCAACAAATTTTTCTTTGCCATTTTCCATGCTGTTTACAATTTCAAATGCAATAAAAACTTTTGATGAGCCAAAATCTTCAATTAGACGCAAAACAACAACTTTGTGAGCTGTTTCTGCTTTGACTGCAAAATATAAGTTTTTTAAGTTTTTTTCAAAATCCATAGATAAACCCTTTTAATTTTATGGTGTGGTTAATTGAAGTTTTTTAACACAAATGTTGTTCATCAACATCATTGTGTCTATAAACATTTTTAAGTGGTGGGTAAGCGTCTCCAAAACTCATTGCGTTTTCTGGAAGCAATTTAATGTTTTTCATAAGTTTTAACACAATTGTGTAAAGCACATCACAAGTTTCTTCAAGTTTTTTCACATTTTCATCTGTGAGTGTTTGGGAATAGTCTTTAATATAGCCCAAAATGATGAGTCTTTTTGTTTCTATTGGCAAGGACATTAATTGTTCTTTGTCTTTTGGGTTTGCGTTAATTGTTATTGCAAAATGGTTTTGGCAATAGTTAATTGCTCTTGAAACAAAAACAGGTTCTTCAATTATGCGGTTATAATATTCCTTAATTGCTGCAGGGTATTGGTCTGCTTTATACAAAATGATTTTTTCGTGTTCTTTATTTCTTTTCAAAATTTCTTTTCGGTCTTTCATGCGGGCAACTTCATTGTATGTTGAAACATTCTTTTTGTAAGTTTCTGCAAAGAATTTAAACAAAGCTTGGTCGTCAAAAATGCGGTAGCTGTAAAGAAAGGCTTCAAGAATAAAGCGGTTAAAAATTTCCGTGTCGTGTTTTTTGATGCCATTGTCTTCACCATAGGTGACCAAAAAAGCACCATCACTCATTTTAAAACCAAGTTTTGAAACAGTGTCATAAGCCGCTTTTTCGTTGCTTTTTAAAGAATTTAAAAGATGGAAACAACTAAACAAATTGGTTGGAATATCTTCATTTTTCAATTCTTTTGCATACGCATAAGTTGTTAATTTGCCGCTTTCTTCATCGCTTGCAAGTTGCAAAGCAATGAAAGACTTTGAAGCGCCGTTGTCTTCAATTAACCTCAAAACTTCAATTTTATGTGTTTTGTCTGGGTTTTCTGTCACGTGGAAATATGTGTTTTTTAAATCTTTAATATCAACCATATTTAGCCCCTTAATTAATTTATAAATATTTTAACATTATATTGTCACAAATGCAAGAAACTTTTTTTCTTGCCGCCCTTGACATTTTTGCTTTTATGGCTATAATAATAACAGCAGTTTGCTGGGCGATTGCAAGGGTTAAACCTTGAGGAAAGTCCGAGCTCCACAGAACAGGATGCCTGTTAACGACAGGTGAAGGTGACTTTAAGGAAAGTGCAACAGAAAACAACCGCCAAGGAATTGGTAAGGGTGAAAAGGTGAGGTAAGAGCTTACCGCTTGCTTGGTGACAAGCAAGGCAATGTAAACCCCATCCGGAGCAAGGCATACAAAAAAACATGGCATTGTTCGTGCGTTTTTTTGTCAAATCACGCCGCTTGAGGCTTATGGCGACATAAGTCCTAGATAGATAATCGTCCTAGACAGAACTCGGCTTACAGGCAGACTGACAAAAAGGCAACTTTTAACCAAGTTGCCTTTTTTATTTTTTCAAACAAAATTAAATGATAAAATTGCAATTTAAAACATAAAAATAGTTATAATTAATTTGCAAATAATTTTGTTGTATATTATACTTGTTATATCTAAAATTATATATAAAATAAGGAGATTTTATGCAAGACGAACAAATGGTGAAGGAAATTATTGATGATTTTAAACTTGGAGCAATTAAATCAATTGATTTTGTTAAAGGTGAATTTGCAGTTTTAAAAGCTGGTAGAGCAAACCCAAAAATGCTTGATAAAGTGACAGTTGAATACTATGGAATGATGACTCCACTTTCACAAATGGCAAACATAAGCGTGCCAGAAGCAAGAATGCTTATGATTAATCTTTGGGACATTAGCGCAATGAACGCGGTTAGGAAAGCACTTCAAGTGGCCGACCTTGGCGCATCAATTGCTGATGATGGCAAAGTTATTCGTTTAACTTTTCCAACACTCACAGAAGAAAGAAGAAGAGATCTTGTTAAACAAGTTAAGAAAATTGCTGAAGACGGCAAAATTTCATTAAGAGGCGCAAGAAGAGATTGCCTTGATATGTTTAAAACAATGAAAAAAGATGCTGAAATTTCAGAAGATGAATATAATGGGCTTGAAAAACAAGTGCAAAAATTAACTGATGAATATAACAACCAAATTGACGTTATTACAGCAGCAAAAGAAAAAGAGGTTATGGAAGTTTAATGAAAAATTTTATTGGCTTGCCGCTTAGTCAAGTTATTAACGAACTTGAAAAAACAAACACGCCTTATGAAGTTGTGATGAACAACTTTATCATTGAAGGCGACACAAAATTGGTGACAAATGTTAAAAGCCAAAACAACAAAGTTGTTTTGACCGTAGGAGAATTTATTTTTAATTTAAAAAAGGATTAAAATGAAGCAGAAATTAGATACTTTAGGTATTAATAAATTACCCAAACACATAGCATTTGTTATCGATGGCAATGGCAGGTGGGCAAAAGAAAAAAACAAATCAAGAAGTTATGGGCACAAAATTGGTGTTCAAACTTTGGAAAAAATTTTAAAAACTTGCAAAAACATTGAAATTGAAGTTGTTTCAGTTTTTGCTTTCAGCACAGAAAACTGGAAACGCAGTGAAGATGAAGTTAAGTTTTTGTTTAAACTTTTTGAAAGTTATGCAAAAAGCCTTTTAAAAGAAATTAAAAAAGACACAAGCATTAAATTTAGGCACATGGGCAACTTGACACAATTGCCAAAATCGCTTCAAAAACTTTTGGTTTCTTTGCAAGAACAAACAAACAACAACACAGGCTTTACAATTAACATTGGCATTAACTATGGCGGAAGAGATGAAATTTTGCGTGCAGTGAACAAAATTCTTGCACAAGGCAAAACCAACATCACCGCACAAGAATTTGAAGCTTACTTGGACACAGCAGGCATTTGCGACCCAGAGTTTATAATTAGAACAAGTGGGGAAGAGCGTGTTAGCAATTTCATGCTTTATCAAATGGCATACAGTGAATTTTATTTCCCAAAAGTTTATTGGCCAGCATTCACAGAAGACCATTTGCTTGAAGCTTTGCAAGTGTTTCAAAACAGAAAAAGAAGATACGGAGCAGCTAAGGAGGAAGAATGAAAGACAGGATTTACACAGGATTTATGCTTTTTTTAATTATACTTTTAACAATTTTATTAAGGCAATTCACAATTTATGCTTTTGACGCATTAATTTTGCTTATTATGGTTGGTGGCGCATTTGAAAGTGCTCGCTTGTTTGCAAAAATTGGCTTTTTTAACGACAAAAAAGTTGTAATGGCTTATCCAGTTTTGTTGTATGGGCTGTTTTTGCTTCTTAACCATTTCAAACAAAGTTTTGTGTGGTCTCTAATTTACAATTTGGCATTAATTGCTTTAATTATCATTTTTAAATTTGTTTTGGGGTTAATAACAAAAAAATCAATTGATAATGAAATTAAAACAAGAAATTTTAAAGGTTCTAAATACAATTTTATATTAATAAAAGCAGTTAATTCTGCAATTACAATGCTTTATCCAGCAGTTTTGTTGTTCAGTTTTATACTTTTGAATCATTTGGCAACAATTATAAGATTGCCAGAAGGGTTGGCAAACGCAAACATTGTTGGGCTTGTTGCAATTGTTGCAGTGTTTGCTCTTGCATCACTTGTTGACATTTTTAGCATGCTTTTTGGCAAATTGATTGGCGGAAAAAAACTTATGCCAAGCGTTAGCCCAAACAAAACAATTTCGGGCAGTGTGGGTGGCATTTTGTTCACAATGCTTGTTGCAACAGCACTTTATTTTGTTTTAACAGCATTTGCAAGTGTTGACACATTGTTCTACACAATCAATTTTGGAATTTGGCAAGTTTTATTGCTAACTTTCTTAACTGGCGTGTTTTGCAACGTGGGTGACTTGTTCGAGTCATTTTTAAAACGCAAAGCAAAAGTTAAAGACTCTGGCACCATTTTGCCAGGACATGGCGGCTTGCTTGACAGGTTTGACAGCCACAGTTTGGCGGCAGTTGTTGTGCTTGTATTCTTTATAATCTTGCTTTAATTTAAAGGCTTTTAAGCCTTAAAAGGAAAAATAATGTTTTCATTAAGTAGTTTATCAAATGTTTTTTCATCCATCTTATACATTGTAATTGCAATTTTAATTTTGCTTACAATGGTTTTAATTCATGAATTGGGACATTACATTGCAGGCAGAATTTTAAAATTTAAAATTAATGAATTTGCAATTGGTTTTGGAAAAACTCTTTTTCAAAGAACAAATAAACGCGGAGAAAAAATTTCTTTGCGTCTTTTTCCACTTGGTGGATTTTGTGCATTTGAAGGCGAGGGAGATGGTGAAAGCGATGAAATTAAGCCAGAATCTTTCAATTCACACAAACCTTGGAAAAGAATAATTGTTTACATGGCAGGACCACTTTTCAATATTTTGTCTGCTGTGCTATTTTCATTTGTATTGCTTATGGGAGTTGGCTACGACATCCCTCAAATTGCAGGTGTTGACAAATATTACGCAAACTCAGAAGTGTTTGAAGTTGGCGATGTAATTTACGAAGTTAATGGCACAAAAATCAATTTTGCAAATGGCAACACTTTCACAGCGTTAATTTCACAATACACAGCAGAAGATGACATTGAAATGACAGTTAAGCGTGATGGCAACATAATCACGCTTAATGTTAAACTTCAACAAGCTTTTGACAAAGACAATAACTTGGTTTTCACAGAAGATGGAAAACCAGTTTATAAACTTGGAATTCAAACAATTGCATATAAACACACATTTGGCGAAGCGCTTGTTAGAGCAGTTCCTTTCACACTTGGCTTAAGCTGGATTGTTTTAAAAGGCTTGGTTATGGCTCTAACATTCCAACTTCCAGCAGGTTCAATGAGTGGACCAATTGGCGCAATTGGAATTATGTCTTCACAAATTCAACAAAGTTTTTCAAGCATATTAGTGCTTTTACCACTTATTGCTGTTAACCTTGGTGTGTTTAACTTGTTGCCAATTCCAGCACTTGATGGCTCGCACATTGTGTTTAACATCATTGAATGGATTAGGAAAAAACCAATTAACCGAGATGTTGAAGCATACATTCACTTCTTTGGTTTCATTGCACTTATTGCACTGATAATCTTCATGGATGTTATGCAATTATTTGTTTAAAAGGTTTAAGATTTTACTATGGATAAATTGAGTTTAGAGTTAAAAAAACACTTTCAAAATGAATTTGATTTTTTGAAATTGTTTGAAGTTGTTTACGATAAAAACAACAACATGTGCAAAGTTGTTTTTCTTTATCCACAACATATTGATGAAATAACTCAAACTCAGCGCGACAAAATTGAAAAGTTTTTATATGAATTTTTGTCTTTAAACGCAAAAATTGATTTAAAATTTAAAAAGAGTTTTCTTGACGAACACTTAATTAAAGACTTTATAATTAACTATTTTAAACGCAACAATTTTTCACTTTTTACACACATTTCGCAAGAAAACATTAAAATTAAAGAAGAACTTGCAGAAATTAATGTGACACTGAATTTTGAAAAAGAAATTTATTCCTACATTGAAGAAAACAGCATATTACTTGATTTAAAAACAGAAATTGAAAAGAATTTCATTGCAACATTCTCTTTCTTTCTTGCTGAAGGCGAAAGCCAAATTGACGAAAGCATTTTGGAAAAACGCAATCAAGAATTAAAACCAAAACCAGAAAAGAAAGTGCCAAGATATATTGTTGAAGATGTTGAAAAAATTTTTGGCAAAGAAATTAAGTATTTGGCACCAGAATTTATTAAAAACCAACAAACTGAAAAAGAAAGTGTTATTTTGGCTGGGGAAATTTCAAATATAAACAAAAAAGCATATAAGTCAAAACACAGCAAAGACCCAAATGAAGAAAGCTTTTTTTATACTTTTGACATTTATGACACAACTGGCACAATGCCAGCAATTCATTTTGCTTCCAAAAGCACAATGCCAAAACTTGAAACTTTCACAAATGGAATGCAAATGCTTTTCTTGGGTGACATTAAGAAAAACATTTTTGGCAAACTTACATATTTTATAAAAACTGCTTATCATTGCGTTATTAACAAACAATCAATTAAAGATGCACAAGCAGAATATGAAAAAGAGCAGTTTTTGGCCCTTGACACCTATCAAACAATTTTTCCAAAGAAATTTATTGACACTCATCAAGAAAACTTCTTTTTCAAACCACAATATAACAACTTAATTAAAAACAACACAATTGTTGTGTTTGACGTGGAAACCACAGGACTAGAGCCAGAATTTGCAGAAATTATTGAAATTGGTGCTGTTAAAGTTGTGGATGGAGAACTTGTTGAAACTTTTCAAACTTTGGTTAAACCCAAAAAAGAAATTCCTGACCTCATTACAGAAATTACAGGAATTAACAATGAAATGGTTAAAGATGCACCAAGCATTTTTGAAGCAATGACAGACTTCATTTTGTTTTCAAAGGGCAGTTTGCTTTCTGGCTATAATGTTGGCTTTGATATGCGCTTCATTCAAAAAGCAGCAAGCGACATTGGTTTTCACTTTACAAACAGGGTGGAAGACACAATGTATTATGCAAGGCAATCATTAACACTTGGCAATTACACACTTAAAAATGTTGCCAAAGCACTTAATATTTCGCTTAAAGAAGCACACAGAGCGCTTAATGACGCCATTGCAACAGCAAGAGTGCTTATTGCGCTTAACACACTAAATTAAAGGAGAAAATGTTTTGAGATTTGACATTTTTGATGAAGATTTTGAAGAAGATTTGCCAAAGTATAAAATTGAAATTGAAAAACTTTCAAGCAAATTAATTGCACCTGAAGACAAATTTGTTTGGGATGTTTTTGTTAAAAAAACACTCACAAACACACGCAATTACTATATCATTATCACATCATTAAAAACAATGAATAATTTGCAAGCAAGTTCCAATTTTGATGTTGCACTTTTTTCTTCACTTTCATTTATGGTGGACCCATCGTTTATTGAAATGGTGGCTTCAATTGTTGGAAAGTTTCATGCAAAAGGTTTGGAATTTGCGCGTCATTTTGGAGTTGATGCTCAAAACTTAATTAAACATAAGGAAAGAGAAAAAGCAAAAAAACGCAAAACAATTAAAAGAAAAAACAGAAAACTAAAATGTAAAGACCCACTAAAAAATTTGCGTGTATTTACAAGCAAAAAACGAATTAAAATAGCAAAAAAATAAAATAAAAAAAATCAGTTTAAAATAACTGATTTTTCTTTTTTAAAAATTGTGGTAAACATTATTTTTAATTACAAAAAATAAAATTAAAAATAAC
>JBMNOM010000037.1:0-8836 GCA_050943075.1 Christensenellales bacterium
AGTTTTAATTGATAACTTAAGCATTAACTATTTTTTGCTTTGGTTTTCTGCCGCAGTTTTTAAACAAAATTTTTCACGCTTTAGGCTTTTTTTGGCAAGTGTTTTGGGCACAATTTTTGCTTTTATTTTTCCTTTGTTTGTCATCACACCTTTTGTTTTATTTTTACTTAAAATGCTTGTTGGACTTGCAATGGTTTTAACAGCTTTCAAGTTTGAAAACCTTAAAAAAACTTGTGCAATTTTTTCTTGTTTTTACTTTCCACTTTTGTTTTGGGTGGCACAATTTTTGCTTTGTTTTTTGCAATTGTGGCAAACTTAAAAACAGAAAACGGCACATTTGTTTACACATCAAACATTCCAATTGGTTTCTTTGTTGTTGTGGCTGGAGTTTTCTTTAAGTTTTTTTACGACTCATTAAAAATTGCGCGAAGCAGACAAGAATTAACAGAAAAAATTTTTGTTTTGCGAATTTATCACAAACACAAAAAAATTGAAATTAATGCCTTTTTGGACACAGGAAATGTTTTGATTGATAATGTCACAAAAGCGCCTGTGACAGTTATCAGTTTTAAAGTTTTTCAAAAATTATTTAATGTTAAAACAATTGAGTTTTTGAAAGGGAACTATAAAATTGAAAACAGCAGATACATCCCTGTGACAGACGCATTAAAAACTTCCAAAATGCTGGTGTTTAATGTGGACAAAATTGAAGTTGTTCAAAATGGAGTTGCAAGTATAATTAACAACCCTTTGCTTGGGCTTTCAACTTCAAACTTTTCAAGCAAACTTTTGTGTGACGCAATAATTGGAGAAACATTTTTAAAATTAGGAGAGGTAAATGTTTAAAAAACTTTTTGAAAAAATTAAAACTTTGTTAAAACGAAACTATCTTGAAACCAACATTGACATTTTGCTTTACATTTGCGGCAATGACGCTTTGCCTTTGCCACTTGAGCCAGAAGAAGAGGAAATTTTGCTTGAAGAATTGCAAAACGACAACATGGCCGCGCGCGAAAAGCTTGTGGAGCATAATTTACGCCTTGTTGTTTACATTGCAAAAAAGTTTGATAACACCGGCATGGAACTTGAAGATTTAATTTCTATTGGTGCAATTGGCTTAATTAAAGCAATTAGAACATTTAAACCAGACAAAAACATTAAACTTGCAACTTATGCTTCAAGGTGCATTGAAAACGAAATTTTAATGCAACTTAGAAAAAGCACAAAAATCAAAACTGAAGTTTCACTTGAAGAGCCTTTAAAAACTGATGGCGACGGCAACGAACTTGTTTTGGCGGATGTTTTGTGTTTTGAAGAGGAAAGTGTGAGTTCTGGGCTTGAATTAACTGCTGAAAAGCAAATTTTGTTTCAGTCTTTGCGAAAACTTCATAAACGTGAACAGGAAATTATGATTTTGCGTTTTGGTTTGTTTGGGGAAGAAGAAAAAACACAAAAAGAAGTTGCCGATTATTTGGGTATTTCGCAAAGTTATATAAGCAGAATTGAAAAGAAAATTTTAAACAAAATGAAAAAAGAACTTGATAAGATTAGCAGTGTTTAAAAAGTTTTTAATTGTATGCTTAACGTTTTGGGTGAAATAAAAAATTAAACAAAAGAGTAAAAAACACAATTTCAAATTAAAGTTAATAGGGAATTGGCAAAAAAAAACAACACAAAATGTGTTGTTTTTGTTTTGGTGTTAAAACTCAAGGCCGTCATTTTTTGCTGTTTGTTTTGAAGTTTGTTTGTTTTTTGAAACTTTTGCTTTGTCATATTCTTCTTCAATTTCTTCTTCAAAAGATTCTTCGCCTTCTTCAAACTCATCATCTTCGTTTTCTTCAACTGGTGGTTGAATTGACATTTCTTTTGTTTTAAAGAATTTTTTAACGTCTTTATTACTAAATTCCAATTTTGTTGTTTGGAAAGCTTGTAAGTCTTCCATTGTTATCATATTGCCTTCGCCAGTGACAAAGTAGTTGTTTGTTTTGGAAAGGAATTTAACGTAGTTTACAAAATCTTCATATCTAATTTCAAGAATTTGTTTTTCAAAATCAGCTTGGTTGCGAATTTTTTCGTATGCTGACAAAATTGGGAGTAAAGCTTGGTATGTATCTCCGCTGTTTGCTGCCAAATCTTTTCTTGAAACTTCAATGTATCTTTGTTTCAATTTTTTAAATTCTTGGCCAGAGATAATTTTGCTACTTGCAATGCTGTCAATTAAAAACCTGATTGATTTTAATGTTTTCTTAACATTGCTTGCTTTTGTGCTGAAAGAAAATTGTGTGTAAGCGTTTTCGCCAAGGAAAACTGATTGTTGAGCAACGCCGTAAACTGCGTGTTTTTGTTCTCTTGTGTGAGTGAAAAGCAAGCCGTTGAAGGATGCGTGTGAGTTTCTCATCATAAGGAAGTCAAAAAGCCTTGCGCATCTGCCATATTTTTCACTGTTGTTTGGAAGAGGAATGAAAATTTTGATTCTTGAAAAATCAGTTAAATCGCCCTCAAGTGTTTTAAGAGTGAACTTTTGTTCTGGGAAAACAGGTTTTTTGTTTGCAAGTTTTGGTGTTTTAACAAAAGGAGCTTTTGCAGGTGAGTTGGCATACATTTCTTCAAGTTTTTTTGTTAAAGCCTCAATTTCCTGTTCTGTGCCGCCTCTAATTGTGAAAACCATTTTTTCTGGAACGTAGTGTTGTTCATAATATTCTTGCAAGTTTTTTTGGTTGAAGTTTGTTGTTCTTAAATCATCAATTCTTTTTTCAATATAAGAAAAAGTGAGTGATTTAATGTTGTTAATTTCTGCTTCTGTTAATGGTTTTGCTTTTCTTGGTTTAAGTGGGTCGAACGCTGAAGGCGCAACATCCCCTCTAACTGCCATAAATTCGTTGTCTATAATTCTGGTTTCTCTTTCCACAAGTTCTTTTTCAAACTTTCTGTTTTTAAGCATATCCAAAACTTTTGGCATAACAAAATCAAAGTCTTCATGTTCAATTGTCACATCATAAGTTGTGAAGTCGCCATAAGTTGCAGCATCAAAAACAATCATTTTATCAGAAATTTCTTTAAGACGTTTTTTTGTGTCTGCAATCATGTGTTCAATGATGTGTGCCTTGCTGTAATTGCAAGCATATTGATCTCTAATTTCTTCTTCATCAAAATGCCCAACATTAACAATGATGTGAATTGACACTTCGTTGTTAATTGAAGGTAAGGTGAGGATTCTAAGTCCGTTTTTAAGAGTTTTTAAATGCATAGTTTCTCCTTAAGTGAATGGGCTTTTTTTTGTTTTAATTATTATACAACACATTTTTTTAAATTACAAGATTAAATATTTTACTAATTTATTTAATTATTCTTTTTGTATCAAGCAAAAAATTATTTTTTGAAAAGTGTTTCAATAACCTTATTAAAAACTTTAATTGGAAGCGATTTTTGAAAAGCAAAAAACACTTTGTATTTAAAGCCAATGATATATTGTGGCTTATTTTTTTTCTTTAAAATAATTTTAAAAATTTTGTTTGAAACGAATTCTGCGCTCATTCTTTTGTCTTCACGCTGGTCAAGTTTTTTTGTTGCAGAAATTATGTTTTGGCCATATTTTTCATCAGTTTCAAAGTTTTTTACTCTGTTTGCAGTAAAAGCTGTTTTTGTGTCGCCAGGGCAAATTGAAACAACACCAATACCGGCATTTGAAAGTTCCATTGCCATGCTTTGGCTTAACAAATTAACTGCTGCTTTTGAGGCACAATAAAGTGAGCGATATGGCAAAGGAAAAAGCGCGCAAGCCGAACTTATGTTAACAATTTTTGCACCCTTAGCCATAAGTTTTAAAGCGTTTTGAGAAGCATAAAGTGTGCCAAAAAAATTGGTTTGAAAAATTGCTTGTGTTTGCTCAAGTTTTAAGTGTTGTGTGACACCAGATAAACCAAAGCCAGCGTTGTTTACTAAAATGTCAATTTTGGCATACTTTTTGCTGATTTCATTAAATGTTTTATCAACTTGTTCTGGGGAGGAAACATCACAAATAATTGTGTTTGTTTCTTTGTTTTCACTGCGTGATAAATTAACAACTTCAAAGCCGTTTTTTTGTGCAATTTTGTAAAGGGCAAGACCAATTCCGCTTGATGCCCCAGTTATCACCATAACTTTTTTCATTTTAACCTCGTGAAATTAGTTTAACTATAACATGCAAAAAATCAAAATGATTTACCAATAAAAAATGCTCTTGAAATTTTAAGTGTGATTTAGTATAATTAATTTGTATAAACAAAAAACAATTTTTGTTGGTGAAAATAATTTTGTTTTTTATGTGAAATTTGCTTTGTATATTAAATATATATATCGTAAAAATATCATAAAAACAACTATTGACATTTAACAAAATAATGATATACTTTAACTATAAAATAGGAGGCTAGAATGTTTGAAACACTAGGAGCCCTTTTTGGAATGTTTGCCAATTATAATGTGCCCGGCATTTTGCTTATTGCAACTATATCAGTTGTGACAGGAGGCGCAGTATTAACTTTAACACGCAAAATTAGAATAAATAAATTAATTAAGGATTATGCAGAAGTTGAGGCGAAAATTCGCCAAATTTCTTTGGATAAGGTTAGAACAAAAAGCCTTGAAAAACTTTTGGTTAAGCATGAAAAAATGCGTTTGAAAGCTGCAAAGAAAAGAATTAATTTAAAAATGGAAAACTTGAGCGGCAATTTAATTTACAATAACAGCAGAATTTCAAAAACAGCTGCATATCAAATTAAAAACGAAGCCAAACTTAACATTCTTAAAATGAAGGATTATCAAAAAGGCTCTTTAAGAGATAAAATTAATTTGGGCAAAATTGCAAAACTTGAAACTAAAGTTGCACAAACCAGCAAAATTCATAATTTGTTGCCAAGAGTGACTGAAACAGTGAGATTTGACGACGCTGTGACAACATTAACATCAAACCACATTGCAACACATGACGAAAGCCTTCGCAGAGATTATGAAAAAGCATTAAACGCACCAAAAGGTTATTACCCAGTTAGAAAAGAAAAAAGAAAATCATTCCCAATGTTCTTGGAAGTTAGAGATGAAAAAGGCGAACTTGTTTATTCATTAAGCGACGTTTCTCCAATTAGATTCCAAAAATTTGCAAATGATGTTTTTGCTTCTGTTTACACACAAATGCCACATTCTGGCATGGAAGAAAGAAAATATACAATTCAAGCGTTTGACTCCTACAAAAAAAGAGGGGATAAAAACTTAACTTTCTTTGAATACATTGTTTACAACAAAGAAGATGTTTACGATGCACGTGATTCGTTTAATGAATATGCTGAAAACCATTTTAAAATTTCAGAAGACAGCATAACACGAGTGCCTGAAAGTGAATTTACAAAAGCAACACAACTTGCTGAGTTTGAAACAAAAACAAGACAACTTAAAGGTGAAAATAAATTTGGACAAATTATTTTCAACAAAGAAGGTTCTGTTCTAAATTCTGAATTGTTGCAAGTTATTCATGAAAGAACTAAACAAAAAATTGATTTTGGTCAAAGATATAGCTATCCAATTGAAACAAAATTAACAATTAATGGCGACCTTATGTTAACAGCAATTGACGACACAACAGACGTTTACTATGCAATGAAAGACTATTATGATGCTTACGCTTTTGTGCTTGCAGTGCAAAGAGAGGTTAATGAATTAATTCCTCAAGTTAACATTTCAACAACATCAATCATTGAAAAGCCAGATGTTAGATATGCAAGAGCAGGTTCAATTACACCTCAACGTGTTAAAGCTTTGGAAACTGTGCCATCAACAAACTATGGCTATCCTTATGAAATTTTCAAAAGATTTAGAGGCAACACAAAATTTATTAATGCCTTGGCACTTATGGCAAGAGAATTTAATCTTGAATTGACAAGTGAATTTTTTGAAGAAATTGGAATTAAACTTAAACCAGAGGAGTTGAAAAACTTAAAAGACAAAAAATGGGACGTTGTTTATTCCGAACTTTTGGGAGTTATGCCTGCAAAAGCCGTTAGGACAGTTAATAAGCAAAGAACTGCTGCAACAACTGCACGTGCTGCAAAAACAGCAACTCGTTCAGTGACGGGCAGAAATCAAATTGGCAAAAACCAAATCAAAACAACATTGCCACGAGTTAAAAGAGAATTTGCTGAAGACTTGGAACGTTTTAAAGACTTAAACGGCAAAAATGCATTTGCATTGGATGTTGAAGTTGGTTCTGAAGGCAAAAGCAATAAATTTGTGATTAATCTTTCTGTTAGAACAGAAAACCAAAAAATTTATCACAAATATTACTTAACATTATTAACTGAAGCATACGTTTTGGTTGCAAACAAAGAAATTGGTGCAAGAGTTCCAAAAATTGAATTTAACTTCAATTGGGGAACAGGAAAAGATAATTCCTCAACAAAAGTGTTTGACAACTTGCCAGAACTTGAAAGATATATAATGGATTATGCCGACAAAAATTTCCCAGGATTTAATTTTAACCAAGTTAAAGAAATTTTGGACATAGATTATAAAAACGGCGACAGAACTCAAGAATAAAACAAGTTTCAGTTTTAAACAACTTAAAGAGATATCAAAATGATATCTCTTTTTTTTGTTTACATTGTTTTAATTGGCTAAATTTTGTGTTTTTCTTGCAAAAACATTTTAATGCGGGGTTTGAAATTCGCATTTAATGTTTGCTAAATGCGGCAATTAAAGGTATAATGTTAATATGAATAATTTAATTAATATGGTGAATGGTTTCACAATTTTTGGCCTAGAAATTAAGTTTTATGGCATTATTATTGCTTTGGGCATGCTTCTTGGCATAATTGTTGCCACAAAAAACACTAAATTTAGAAATTTGAAAGCAGATGATATTTACACACTTGCATTATATGTTTTGCCACTTGCAATCATTGGAGCAAGGCTTTACTTTGTTGCGTTTTATGATTACGACTACACCTTTTGGGAAATTTTTGACATCAAAAGCGGTGGGCTTGCAATTTATGGCGGAGTGATTGGCGGAGCAGCGGGTGCACTTTTGTTTTGCTTAATTCATAAAAAGAAGTTTTTAAACATTTCCGATGTTGCAGTGATTTCATTAATTTTGGGGCAAGGAATTGGCCGCTGGGGCAATTTTTTCAACCAAGAAGCTTATGGTTATGAAGTGACAAACAAAGCATTGCAATGGTTTCCTTATGCCGTTTACATTGAAGCGGAAAATACGTGGCACATGGCAACTTTCTTTTATGAAAGTTTTTTCAACCTCATCATTTTTGCTGTGCTTATGATATTAATTAGAAAAATTAGCAAACCGGGCATAATAACATCACTTTATTTTGTGCTTTATGGCCTTGTTAGAGTTATTGTTGAAGGCTTGAGAACAGACAGTTTGTATATTGGCGCAACAGGAATTAGGGTTAGTCAACTCTTAAGTGCTGTTTTGGTTGTGGGCGGTATAATTGCAATTATTTTTATAATACTATATGATAAATGGAAAGAACTACAACCTTCAAAAACGGACAAATCAAAAGGACCAAAGCGCTAAAATTTTTGGCTTTAACGCTTGTGGTTTTGTTTGGAGCAAGTTTGACAATTAGTTATTTTTCTGCTAAAGTGCTTTTTAATGTTTGGTTTTCCTTAAGCCTTGGCTTAATTGGAATTTACCTTATAACAAGAAGCATTTTTTTCTTTATGGATTCCAACATGTTGTTTGGCAGTGTTGCATTAAGTTTTGCGCTTATTAGTGGGCTTGATTATTACTTTGGTTTTACTTTTGTCCTAAAGTTTTACATTTTGGCACTCTCATTATCTTTTTTGCTGGTCTATTTCATTTTTCGGCAAAATTTTTACATTATTTCATTTGCACTAGGGTGTTTGGAAGTGTTATTATTGATTGTAAATAGATATTATTTAAGTAATATAACATTTTTGTTTTTGCAAGCACTTTTATTCATCGCAGTTTTTGTGTTTTTGTATCTTGCAATAGCAATTAAAAGGAAAAGTTAAATGCAATTTTCAACAAGTAAGCATGGGTATGATATGTCAGAAGTTGACGAAGCTGTTTCATCATTAAAAACTGAAGTTAATGTTTGGAAAGAAAGGGCTTTAAAAGCAGAAGCAGATTACATACAACTTAAAGAAAAAGAAAACGAAATTAAGAAAAGTGGTGAAAACATTGCACTTGCTTTAACTGCTGCAATTGAAAAGGCAAAACAAATTGAAGCCAGCAGCAAAAATGTTTATAAGTTAAAAATTCAACAAATTTCAATTTTATATGACCGCTGGGAAATGCTTCTTAATGAAATTTTGCAAAAATATCCACTTCTTGAAGACTCCAACAACATCAAAAAAATGCTTGATGACTTCAAAGGCACAATTGAAAAAGTTGTCACACAAAACTTTGAACAAATGGCTTCTTTTGACGCAAACCCAAAAACAGACTCAATGAGAATTTTGCTTTCAAAAATGTCAAAAAACAGGGCGGAAAACTCTCAAAGAGAAAACATTGCAAAAATTAAAAGGTCAAACCTTTCAAACGACTTAAAACAAGGCAAAACAGAACTTCTTCGCCTTGAAGAAAAAGCAGTGATGATTAAGCCAATCACAGACATAACACTTGAAAAAGGCGAAGGTTATGAAACACTTGCTGATAAGTTTTTGAAAGATGAAGAAATTAGCACAGAAACAAGATATACAAACTTTATGTCTAAAGCGATTGGCGGAAATGATTTTCCATCACCAAATGAAAGCGGCTTTAACTTAAAAGAAGCAGTTAATCCAAAAGACGATCTTGATGAAATTATGAAATCTTTTGACTTCT
>JBMNOM010000003.1:0-41328 GCA_050943075.1 Christensenellales bacterium
AATTATTTCAAAATATAATTAAGTCTTAATTTTTTAACAAATACAAATTAAATTAATTCTTAAATTAAGCACTTTGTTTTTTAGATTAATTGACATAATTGGGGTTTACTGATAAACTTTATATCATGAGAACAAAATATAGAAAAGACAAATTAAAATGCCCTCGATGTGAAACTGTTTGTTTGCAAGGGCAAAAAAAATGTGATGAATGTGGGCTTGTTTTTGCACGCTTAAGTGAAGCCAACAACACAGAGGCAAAAAAACAATTTTTCAGTAAAGATAAATCCATTGTAATGGTTAAAGACTTGCCAAAAGATGTTAACAAAATCAAACTTGCTTTTCTTGCTGGTTTGCTTGGGCCATTTGGTGCGCACAACTTTTATGTTGGCAGATATTACAAAGCAATTTTTTCTGCTTTCTTTTCTGGCATTGTTGCACTTTACATTATAATTTCAACTTTCATATCAAGCAGCCCTGCTGTTGTTGCGTTTTTTAGTAATCCATTAATTGTTGTTCCAACAGGAATTTTAACTTATTTGTGGCTTTCAGATTTTGTAATGATTTTATTTGACAGGTATAAAGTGCCTGTGGCGTTAAGGAGAGAAGAATGAAAACAGTTGTTGTTGGAATGAGTGGAGGAGTTGACTCTTCTGTTGCAGCATACATTTTAAAAGAACAAGGCTTTAATGTCATTGGGCTTTTTATGGTTAACTGGGATGAAAACGATGAATATTGCACCGCACTTGAAGACTATGAGGATGTGAAAAGAGTTTGTGCAAAAATTGGCATTCCATATTTTAGCGTTAATTATGCAAAAGAATATAATGAAAAGGTGTTTCAATATTTTTTGGAGCAATATAAAAAAGGCAGAACGCCAAACCCAGACGTTTTGTGCAATCGCGAAATTAAATTTGGGCCATTTTTGGAATATGCAAAAAGGCTTGGAGCAGATTACATTGCAACAGGGCATTATGCAAAAAAATATGAAAAAGACGGCTTGCATTATTTGGCAAAAGCAAAAGACAAAAACAAAGATCAATCATACTTTTTGAACAACTTATCACAATGGCAGCTTGAAAGTGTGTTATTCCCACTTGAAGACATTGACAAAACAAGAGTGAGAGAAATTGCCGCAGAACTCGGGCTTTCCACAGCCGAGAAAAAAGACTCCACAGGCATTTGTTTTATTGGCGAGCGTGATTTTAAAGAATTTTTAAAACAATATTTGCCAGCAAAACCAGGGCTTATGAAAACAGTGGACGGACAAACACTTGGAAAACACGAAGGGCTTATGTATTACACACTTGGGCAAAGACGCGGGCTTGGCATTGGTGGCATAAGTGGAAACAGTGGCGGAAGATGGTTTGTGGCTGATAAGGATTTGGAAAACAATTTTTTAATTGTTGCTCAAGGAGATGAAAGCGTGCTTTATTCAAGTGGGCTTGTGGCAATTAATTTTAATTGGATTCCAGAAAAACCAAAGCAGCAAACATTTAGTTGTTTTGCAAAGTTTAGATATCGTCAACCCGACCAAAAAGTTAATGTGACAATTCTTGACGACAAAACAATTCAAGTTGATTTTATTGAAAAACAAAAAGCAATAACACCAGGACAATTTGTTGTGCTTTACGATGAAAAAGAAAATTGCCTTGGCGGCGGAGAAATTGATAAGATTATAAAATGATTTTTTATAATCTTTTTCTTTGCTTTACTTTTTTTGCTAATTTGTTTAAAATACTGGTATGGAAACTTTAGTTTTAGAAAAAGAAACAGAACTTGATGAAGACCTTTTCCACGTGGAAGAAGATTTTGAACCAAGCACTTTAATTAAAAAAGAAAAAATTAAATTTGGCAACCACGATGTGATGGTTATTATTTTGCTTGAAAAAAACTTAAACTTTAAAAACTTTTTAAAGCCTTATGAAATTTCTATTTGTGGCAAAAAAATGTGGGAGTGGGTGCGCCTTGCAGCTTCTGGCTATAAAACAAAAACAACAACCTGCACAAACGAAACTGACGTGCTTGCATTAATTAAGCCACTTTTGGAAGACCAAAAATACACAGCAGTTTTATATTCCGACACCCCGCTTTTAAAAAAGAGCACTTTTGACGAAATTATGACATTTGCAGAAAGCAGAGATGTTAATGTTTTGTGTTTAACAAGAGGTTATGTTTTTAACACAGAATACATTAAAAAAGCCACAAGCATTCAAGCAACGCAAACAGAATATTTTGACGAAGAAGACTTTTTAACAGCTTACGACTTAAAACAGCTTGCGTTCATCACAGACATTATGCGCAACAGAATTTTGGACTATCACATGAGAAATGGCGTTTTAATTGAAAACCCACAAACTGTGTTTATTGATGCCGATGTTGTCATTGAACCTGGTGTTCAAATTAAAGCAAACAACCATTTGCGTGGCAGAGTGATAATTGGAAAAAACTGCATTCTTGATGCAAACAATATAATTGAAGACAGCATAATTTCAGATGGCTGCATAATTAGGCAAAGTTATATCAGCCAAAGCAGAATAAGTGAATATTTAACTGTTGGTCCATTTGAAAAAATTGAAAAACAATCAACATAAAAAGGAAAACAATGATATTAATAGTTGGGCTTGGAAACCCAGGAAAACAATATGAAAAAACTTACCATAACATTGGCTTTTTAACCCTTGATGCTTTGGCAAAAGCATTGGGCGGGGAATTTACAAAAAGTTATGGTGATGCTTCTGTGTGCGAAGTTTTTTATGCTGGAACTAAAATAATTCTTGCAAAACCACAAACATACATGAATTTAAGTGGCAGAAGTGTTTTAAACATTAAAAATAAGTTTAAAATTGAAAATGAGAATATTCTTGTTGTGCTTGACGACATTGACTTGCCAGTTGGCAAAACAAGGTTTAGAAAAGAAGGCAGCGCAGGCACTCATAATGGGCTTAGGGATATAACACAATGCTTGGGAACAACAACTTTTAACAGAATGAGAATTGGCATTGGCAGAGATGAACGCATGCCACTTGATGCTTACGTGCTTTCAAAAATAAGTGATGAAAATATGCCATTAATTCAAAAAGCAATTCTTGAAAGCGTGGATTATATTATTGATAATTTTTTAAATGAAAGAGAGAGTAAATGATTTTTCAAGATGACTTTGATTTAAAAGAATGCATAGATTTTTCTAACCAGGGGAAAAACCAAATTATTTTTGGTTTGAACCAAGGGGAAAAATCTTTTTTTGCTGGGCTTTATAACAAAAAAACTGTTATTGTTGCTTCTGATTTTGTTGCTGCAAATGCTTATAAAAACCAACTTAATGCAATGGGCAAAAGTGCAGAAATCATCAGTGGCGGAATTGAAAGCCCAGTTTTTGTTTACTGGCAAGATTTAACACAAATTAATGCGGCAATTAAAAACTTAACAAATTTCTTTTATGGCAATTTGGATGTTTTAGTTTTGCTTCCGGAAGCGCTTTTTTTAACATTGCCAAACAAAGAACTTTTTGCACCATTAAAACTTGAAAAAGGCAAAAATTACAATTTTTCTGCTCTTGCAAGTGAGCTAATTAAAATGGGCTACACAAAACAAGTGATTGTTAGTGGAGAGGGCGAATTTGCATTTCGTGGCGACATTTTGGACATTTTTATAACAGGACACACAAAACCAATTAGAGTTAATTTTTTTGACGATGAAATTGAAAGTTTGCACACCTTTGCACTTGATGATATGTCAAAACTTAATGACCTTGAAAGCGTGGAAATTAACGCAAACACAATTTTCTTCCGGGAAAATGGTGACCAAATTATTCAAAACTTAAAAGCAGATTTTGTTGAAAAGAAAATTTTAACCCAAAGAGAAGAAAAATTTAACCCAACCCTTCAAAACGTTATTGAAGCGGTGGAAACAAACCCAAACAACTTAAATTTGGCTTTCACAACAGTGTATGATGAAAGGTTTAAACACAACATTTTGTCATTTTTAACTGGAGAACACTTTTTGTTTTTGGATGAGCCAAAAAAACTGCTTCAAACGCTTGATTTGGTTGAAATAAACCAAAATAATTCAACATTAAAACTTTTTGAAGATGGGCTTTTATCGCAAAAACATTTTAAATTTTATTTTGACAAAACAAAAGTGTTTAAAACAAGTGCAACAAGTGTTGTATTTTCTTCCATCAATTCAACCCAAAGCATAATTGTGCCACAAAAAGCAAGCACATTTAACTGCTTGGCGTCAACAAAATATGTGTTTGACTACAAGCTTTTGGTTGACGACATCAAGCGCTATGCGTTGTCAAAATTTAAAGTTGTTTTATATGCAGGTGACAAAGCCTCACAAGAGCGAATTAAAGAATTTTTGCAAATTAACAAAATTATGCCACAAGATGAAAGCAAAATAGACTTTCTTTTTGACGGTGTTTTTGTGCTTGATAATTATTTATTTCAATCTGTTGCCATCATGGAAACAAAAACAGTTTTAATTGCAACAGAAGATTTAATTAAAAGAAAAACAAGCGTGCTGTCATCCAAGAAAAAAAGTGTGTTTTACTTGCCAAAAGTTGGCGAGTATGTCGTGCACGAGTTTCACGGAATTGGCAAATGTGTTGCAATTGAAAGGCTTAAACTTGGTGGCCTTGAAAAAGACTATTTTGTGCTTGAATATGACAAGGGCGACAAAATTTACATTCCAACTGAACAAGCAAATTCAATCAGCGCCTACATTGGCAGTGAAACCCAGCCAAAACTGAACAAACTTGGTGGTTTGGAGTTTGCGCGCGTTAAAGAAAAAGCAAGAAAATCCATTGAAGAATTTGCAATTAATTTAATGGAATTATACGCCAAAAGAAAAGCGCAAAAAGGCTTTAAATTTGAAGCGGATTCTTATTTGGAACAATCGTTTGACGATGCGTTTGTATACGAAGAAACACCAGACCAAATGCAAGCCATAATCGACACCAAAAACGACATGACAAGCGAAAAAATTATGGACCGCTTAATTTGTGGTGACGTGGGCTATGGTAAAACTGAAGTTGCAATGAGAGCGGCTTACAAAGCTGTTTTAAGCGGAAAACAAGTTGCTGTGCTTTGCCCAACAACAATTCTTGCCGAGCAGCACTTTAAAACTTTTTCAAACAGGTTTAAAGATTTTGTGGTTAATGTTGCACGCATTAATAGGCTTGTGACACCTTCACACCAAAAACAATATTTGAAAAATTTAAAAGAGGGCAAAATTGACATTATAATTGGCACGCATAGACTGCTTGCTGATGATGTTAAATTTAAAGACATTGGGCTTTTAATTTTGGATGAAGAACAACGTTTTGGAGTGCAAGACAAAGAAAAAATTAAAGAATTTAAGAAAAATATTGACGTTTTAACACTTTCTGCCACTCCAATTCCAAGAACACTTCATATGTCGTTAACAGGAATTAGGGATATCAGCATTATTGAAACTCCACCCAAAAACCGTGTTGCTGTTCAAACATTTGTGACAGAGTTTGACTGGGGGCTTGTGGAAATGGCAGTTAACCGCGAACTTGGCAGAAATGGGCAAGTTTACATTGTGTATAACAGGGTTGAAACAATTGACGAGTTTGCAAAAAACTTGCAAGAGGTTTTTCCAAAAATTAAAATTGGTGTGGCTCATGGACAAATGGACAGAAAAGCACTTGAAGACACAGTTTTAAGCCTTTACAATGGGGAATATCAGGTGTTGGTGGCAACAACTTTAATTGAAAACGGAATTGACATTCCAAGTGCAAACACAATTATAATTGTTGATGCGGACAAACTTGGGCTTTCTTCACTTTATCAGCTTAAAGGAAGAGTGGGCAGAAGTGGAAAAATTGCTTATGCTTATTTCACTTTTCAAAAAAACAAAGTGCTTTCAAGTGATGCCATGAAACGCTTGCAAGCAATCAGTGAATTTTCTTCACTTGGCAGCGGTTTTAAAATTGCCATGAGAGATTTGGAAATTCGAGGGGCGGGCAGTGTGCTTGGCAACAAACAACATGGACACATTGAAAAAGTTGGCTACGACTTATACTCAAAAATTTTGCAAGAAGTGCTTGAAGAACTTAAAGGCAACAAGCAAAGCAAAATTAACCCAATTAAAATGGATGTTTCAGTTAGTGCATTCTTGCCAGAAACTTTTGTGCCAGATGAAAACCAAAGAATTAAACTTTACACCGACATTAGTTTGCTTTCATCAAAAGCCGAAATGGAAGCCTTGCTTTACAACACAACAGAAAGTTATGGCAAAGTGCCACAAGAAGTTGTTAATTTGTGCTTAATTGCATTAATTAAAAACATTTGTCAAAAACATGGTGTTAAAACTGTGGTTGTTAATAAAGACAGGAGTTTTTTGCAACTTTACAAAAAAGAAGAAATTTTGGACAGCTTTTTGGCAAAAGCGCTTGAAAAGAACAAACACTTGGCTGTTTTAAAGTTTGAACAATTGCCAATAATTGAATTTGAAAAAACAGCCGCATCGCCACAAAACATGCTTGGCATAATTGCCGACTTTTTAACTCAAGATTAAATTATTTTCTATTATAAAAATACTTGCATTAAAGTGCTGGTGTTTGATATAATGATTTAGTTATTATGGAGAAGAAATGAAAAAAACAACGATTAAAAAATTCGCACTCATGCTTATGTTTTTATTATCCTTTAGTTTTATACTAACAGGATGCACTTTGTTTGAGAAAAACTTAAGCAAATATTACAATACAGTTGTTACAACAATTCATGTTAGTGAAACAGAAAAAATTGACATTACAAAAAGGGAATTAATCACAGCTTTTAACAACTATGGTGTTAACCTTGTTCAACAATCTGGCAAAACAGTTGAAGAAGCAATGAGATTAACTTTAAACCAATTAGTTAACCAAAAATTGCTTTTAAGAGAAGCTGGTCTTCTTGCAACTTACACAAATGCAGACAAAAACAAACTTTGGGAAGACTCAACAAATTCACTTAATTCTTTCTTGAAAACTTATGTTGAAGAAGTTGAAAAAGCTTGGGGAATTGAAAATGCAGGTGCTGAAGAAGCAAAAGCAGAAGAAAGCGTTGTTAAATATACCCCATACTCAAAAAAAGTTGAACTTGTTAGAGATGGAAACAAACTTCTGTTGCGTTTATTAAACCAAGAAACTGAAGAACAAACAGAAGATTTGAAATACACTCAAATGCAAGATGTTGAAAACAAAGAAGTTATTGTTGACGCATTATACAACTATTTAACAGCAAAAACTGTTTTCAGTTCAGAAAATGAAAACTTAACCCCAGAAGAAAAATATCAAAGACAAGTTGCTCGTGTTAATGCAGAAGCAGTTAGAAGACTTGCCAATTCGCTTAAGCAAAGCGAAAAAGGTTTAAGACTTTCAACTGACAATGCAAGCGTTATTAAACGCGCGCTTGAAAGAATTTACCAAAACACACTTGACAACTTAAAACTTAACAAAATTTCAAAAATCATCACTCCAACAATTGAAAACTCACGTGTGACAGTTAGTGCAGTGTTGAAACAATATGAAAGCATGTTAAGACAATCATACGAAAAATATTCACTTAACCCAAGTGCGCTCGACAGCGAAATTTTAAGTTCATTTGCAAATGTTAACTACACAAACACAACAAAATATTTCTTTGTGTCACACATTCTTTTAAAATTTACTGATGCACAAAAAGCAGAATACACTTCAATTCAAGAAAGAGCAAAAACTGGTGAAATTAGCCCACTTGAAAAACAAATGCTTATCGACCAACTTATTGCAAACATCAAAGCAGTTGTTAGAGATGAAGAAGGCAAAGTTGTTGAAAACACAAACATATATTCAAACAATGTTTTAGATGAAATTACAAGAAAACTTGGTGCTGCTTCAACAAAAGAACAAAAAGCACAAGAATTTAGAAACCTTTTATATAAATACAACCAAGATGATGGTGCTTTAAACAGTGAATATCTTTACGTGATTGGTGAAGAAAATTCACAAATGGTTGAGTCCTTCACAAAAGCCGCACGCGAGTTGCACACAGCAGGCGAGTTTGGTGGCATTTCAGGGCTTGTTCCATCAGAATATGGTGTTCACATTTTGTTCTATGCAGGCAAAGTGACCGACACAATTCCATTCCAAATTAGCGATATTGACAATTTTAGTTTACAAGAAGAAGATATTTGGCAATTGAACAACACACTTTTAAACCCATTGAACGTTGACCCAAGTGTGGACAAAACACTTCTTGATAAAGTTTTTGAAAAGTTTGTTGAATCTTCACAAACAAGCGACCAAGCCATGTATCTTAACACTCTTAAACAAGATATGAAAATTGAAAGATTTCCACAAAGATATAAGGATTTGATAAGTTAAAAACTGGTGAAAAGAAGAAAGATTTTAAAAAATAATAAGATGAAATTAAGAGCCTGTGAAAATAAAATAGGCTCTAATTTTGTTTCTATTTCTCCAGAAGAAAGAGAACTTTTTTTAAAACGCCAACAACAAAAAAGTGAAAATCAAAAAAAGCAACTTGGTGATGCAGAACAAGTTGTTGCCAAACAAAAAAGCAAAAAAAGCAAAATAACAAAACTTTTAACACTTTTAATTAACATTGTTATTGTTGCTGTGATTTTGGTCGTGCAATTAAAAAGCGAAGGCATTGTTTCTGTTTCAGATTTGTTGCAAAACAAAATTCACTATGGCTTTTTGGTTTTAACATTAGTTTTTTATGTTTTCTTTATGTTTTTAAAAGCTTTCCGTTTCAACCTTTTAATTAAAAATTCCCCACACAAGCGTTCAAGGCCATTTTTAAGTTATAAACTTGCCGCTTTGGGAAAATATTACGATGCCATAACTCCAATGGCAACAGGTGAGCAACCTTTCCAAATTTTCTATTTAAATAAACGCGGAATGGACGCCTCAACAGCCATAAGCGTGCCAATTGCAAAATACATCCTTTCGCAATTTGCGTGGATGGCAATCAGTTTGTTTGCTGTTATTTACTCACTTGCTTTTGACACCTTGCGTGACTCACGCGTTGTGCTTGTTATTGCTCTTGTTTCATTTGCTTTAAACTCTTTACTTGTGGGAACAGTGTTAATTGCTTCTTTCAGCAAAAAAGTTGGTAAAATTGCAGTTGCGCGTGTTTTAAAGTTTTTGGAAAAAATTAAAATTGTTAAAAACTATGAAAAGCAATATGCAAAAGTGATTAAAATAATTGATGAATATCAACAAGCGCTTAAAAACTACATTAAAAACTTGCCAGTTTTATTTTTCACTTTCTTTTTGTCTGTGTTCACAAGTTTTATAAACTATTCAATTTTGTTCTTCATTTACGGCACACTTGTTAGGTTTGACCCATCGCTTTACTGGGAAATTATTGTTAAAGCAATTATGATTGACATAGCGTCTGGTTTAATTCCTTTGCCAGGTGGAACAGGTATGAGCGAAATTTCGTTCTCTGTGTTGTTTGCATCAATCTTCACAAGCGGAACACTTTTTTGGGCAATCATTTTGTGGAGGTTCATTAACTTCTATGGCATGATTTTGCAAGGGTTTGGAATAATTATTTACGACTATTTTGTTGGCAACAAAAAATATGAATGGCAAAAGAAAAAATGGGAACTTGAAGCGGAAAGCATTGAATTTAGGAACAAACGTCTTGAAGAATACCGCTTAAAGAAAAGAAGAAGCAAAAATAAAAGCGTTTAAAACACTGTATGAAAGAAAATGCAGTGTTTTTTTGTTTGGTTTAATAAAAGAATTTATTATTATTTTTGTTTATAATAATTTCATTTTTAATATATTGTTGTTTATATAAAATAAATTTTTAAAAAGAAAACTGAATTTAACAAAAAACGAGCATCTTCAACAAACTTTTGTGCCGCTGTATTTTTTTTGCTTTGTTATACTTGTTTTGTAAATATAGGAGCACATTATGAACATTAAAGACGAGTATTTTTCAAGAATTATATACCAAAAAAACGCTGTTGAAAATTTAAGTGGCATACTTAAGGCTGATTTTCAAAGCAAAAAAGTTTTTTTTATTTCCTCAAAAACTGCCTACCAAAAGTTTGGCACAGCAGTTGCGAATGAATTTAACCGCGCAGGGTGTGAGTTTATTTTTAAGTTTTTTGATGGAAATGAAGACAAACAACAAATTGAAGCCGCGGTAAAAGAAGGAGAAAATTACAAAATTGTGGTTTCACTTGGTGGTGGCAGTGTGATTGACACAGGCAAATTTTTGGCAAAAACATTAAACGCGCCCCACATTGTAATTGTGTCAAACCCAACCACAACAGCGGCATTTTCAAACTTTTGCTTTGTTAACGATAAAAATGTCATCAAAAAAATTGATTGCAACTATGCCCATAAAATTTTAATTGATGAAGTGATGATTTTAAAAGCATCAAGCCAAAGTGTGAATGGCGCAAAAGAATTTTTGCTTTCTTTTTGGGAAGTGTATTTTAATTTGCAAGTTTCAAGCCTTTTGTTTGGCGAAAAAAAACAAATAAGTGGGCTTTTAATGGTTTTGGCAAAATTGCAAGACAACAATTTATATTCAAATGAAAACCAAGGGCTTTTGGTGATGGATATGTTAATTGACTTGGGGTTTTACTTAAAAGACATAAACACACCTTATCAAACTGCACTTTCACTTGCATTAATGCTTAAAAACTCTGGTGCAATTGTGGCGCATTTTGGCAAACTTTGTTTGGTCAGCGCAAGTATGTTGTTATCAAGTTATAAAAAGTTTTTTTCACTTAAAAAACTTGATACATATTCATTTTTAAATTTTGAATCACTTGCTTCGTCATTAAAAATTTTAAACATTGATGCGCAAAGCGTCACATTTAATGAAGTGAAAAGTGTTAGGAATAACAAACAGCTTTTTTTAAAATTAAATGCCATAAGAAACCAAGTTCTAGCTTTAATTGAAAAATGTGAAAATGAAATTGAAAGCAATCAAAACCAAAAAATTAAAACTTTTTTTGACATTAAAAAATGCCTTTCTGTGTTTGAAGTTTTGCCTTATGTTCAAAACTGCAGTCCATTAACAAATGTGCTTTCCAGCACTGGGCTTATAGTTTCTTAAAAACTTGGCAATAATGTTTTTATGAAAAAAATTTTGTCTTTTCTTTTTATTGTTGTTTTGCTTGGTTTTGCTTTTAAACAAACACCAAAGAGTGTAAATATGTTTTCTTTTTTTACTGGCGATAATGTGGAATTTTACTGTCTTTCAAACGTAAATGTTGATTTGCCAAATTATATTGGCACAATTAACAACGGAAAGTTTTTAATTGTGAAAACAAGTGCAAACCTTTCAAAAATTGTTTATAAAAAACTGAAAAGTGTGCAAGGTATTGCAATTTCCACAGAGAAAACATCAGGCCAAATTTTGCAGCACTTTAATGTGCTTGTTTCCCACACTGAAGTTGTTGAAAACCAAACACACATTTTTGGTTTTTCTGCTTGTTTTGACACCTTTGTTTTTTTGAAGGGAAAAAAAATTAATGTGCACATTGTGGAACAAAATGGCAAAACAATTTTTGCAACTCCAGTAATTTACACAAGTTATTAAAAAATTTATGTTTAAACTTTTCGCCTTTTGGCAATATTTATTGCAGGAGGTTAAAAATGGTTAAAAACAGAATGAAAAGATTTTTCAAAAAATATGGCTATTACTTTGTTGGGGCGCTTCTTTTAGTGGCAATTGGAATTACAACAGCTTATGCAAGCCTTGGTGGAAAAAGTGGCAGTGGTGTAATTGATGTTGGCACAGAGCCGTTGACATTTCGCTTGCCAATGAATAACGCAGTTGTTTTGAAAGAATACACAGAAGATCACATTTTCAATTCAACTTTAAATCAATACAGAACACACAGGGCATACAGCATAACAAGTGAAGACTTAAAAGTTTTTGCAGTTGCACGTGGAACTGTGACAGAAATTGGCAAAAGTTTTGAACTTGGCAATTACATCGTCATCACTCATGAAAACGGGCTTAAAAGTTTTTATGCTTCCATGGCAGATGATGTTTTGGTGAGTGCAAACTCACAAGTTGAAAAAGGCCAAGCACTTGGCTTTGCCGCAAACACCGCAGAAAATTTTAGCCGTGATGGAAATCATTTATTGTTTCAAATGTATAAACAAAACGAACTCATTAATCCAGCAACCTATTTAAACTTTTCAGATAAATAATTTTTCCCCTTTTTAAAAAACAGCCAAGATTTCTCTTGGCTGTTTTTTATTTCTTATTAAATTTAGTCATTTTGCTTTAATTTATTTATTTTTATGTGTTTTAATTATTTTTGTAATCAATTTTAATAATTATCCAAAATATTGTTCATTTCCATAACGTTTGTTGTTGTGATGATTCCCAAAGGTGCTTCGTTCATCGAGCCTGTTTTAGTGATTAACACTGCAAGCAATTTGGCATTGTGATTGAAAAGTGAAAGCACTTGTTCAACTGTGGCATCTGCCGCCACAACCTCATATTGTTTGAAAGGTGAGGTTGTCACCAACACTTCACAAATAAGTGTGTTTTTCATAAAGTCGTCAACATCTTTTTTTGCTTTAACTTCTTTTCCAATTCGTTCAAAAATCTTTTGGCCGTTTGCAATGCCAATTAATGTGCCGTCTTTGTAAATTGGAATGTTGCTGTAAGAATATTCTGCCATAAGGCGCGCAACATTTGCCAAACTAACGTTGTATTCCACTGTCAAAACACTTTCTTTGCAAATTGTTGTCAAAGCGTTTGGTGGAGTGGTGATAAGGCGGGCAATTTTTTCAATTTTTTCAACAACTTCAATGTGTGGCTCGGCAATAATAAAGTCGTCGTTGCTTTTGTGAACAATAGCATTTCTAAGCCTGCCAAAGTCAATAAGGTCGTCTTCATATTTTCTAACAACATGATTTTCGTTAACCGAATTTCTAATAAGTTCTGCAAAACTCATGCTTCTTTTTTGGTTGTAAAGTGCTCGCAAACCGCTGTCAATTTGGTTGTATGCATTGATGAATCTTCTTGCATTTGTGGACGAGGATGGTGTCATGGAAGCTCCTTTTATTTTTCTTTCATAATTTATTATAACAAATTTTTAATGAAAAAGTTTATTTTAACGCGCTTTTTACTTTAATTTTCAAAAAAATCTTTCAAAATGCGCGTTTTGTTTGGTTTTTGAAAAGTTTTAATTTCAAAATTGTGTTGATTATTTTTTTTGTTTTATATATAATACTTTAAACCGTGCTGAATGGGGAGTTAGTGGTTCCCTGTACCTGCAATCCACTATAGGCAGGATTGAACGGCTTACCGAGGTTTAATTTTTAAACTGAGTGTTTTTTAACTTGAGCTGTGAAGTTAAGGTCTTATAGATGTGCATGCTGTGAACCATGCCAGGGCCTGACGGCAGCAACATTAAGCGGACTGTTGCACATGCCATAAGAGTGCTTTGATGGAGCTTTAAGTTAACCGACACCTTTTTAAAAATTTTATCAAAGAAGCCTGCACGGTTTTTTTATGCTTTTTTTATGGTGTAATAGTATATTTAATTTATAATATACTTTACTTAAAACTCATAATTTGCTATTATTAGTTGTATTTTATTCAAACTATTTTTATTAAGTTTTAATCAAACTTATAAAAGTGGTTATTTTTTAACTTATTTAGGAGAACAGTATGAAAAAAGAAAATGGAATGCCAAATTTTGTGAAAAACGAAGAGGAAATTTTAGCGTTTTGGCAAGAAAACCAAATTTTTAATAAACTTAGAGCAAAAAATGAAAACACTGGAAATCGTTTCAGATTTTTGGATGGTCCAATTACAGCCAACAACAAAATGGGCGTTCACCATGCTTGGAACAGAAGCTTGAAAGACTTTATGCACAGATATAAAGCAATGAATGGTTTTTCTGCTCAATATCAAAATGGTTTTGATGCACAAGGCCTTTGGGTTGAAGTTGAAGTTGAAAAAGAACTTGGGCTTAAAGACAAAACCGACATTGAAAAATTGGGGCTTGCTCGTTTTACAGAAAGCTGCGTTAACCGTGTTGACAAATATTCCAAAATAATCACAGAGCAATCCAAACGTCTTGGACAATGGATGGACTGGGATAATTCATACTACACAAATTCCGACAACAACATCACATCAATTTGGCACTTTTTGAAAGTGTGTGAAGAACGTGGTTGGCTTGTGCAAAAATATCGTCCAATGCCATGGTGTCCACATTGTGGAACAAGTTTGTCTGAACACGAACTTGCAGACAGCTATCTTGACATGGAACACGACGCATTGTTTGTTAAAATGCCAATTAAAGGCACAGATGAAGAAATTTTGGTTTGGACAACAACTCCATGGACATTGCCAGCCAACGTTGCTGTTGCTGTTCATCCAGAACTTGAATACAGCGTTTGCAAAGTGAAATCAACTGACAAAAAACTTATTGTTGCTTCAAGCTTAATTAAAGTTTTGAAAGGCGACCTTGTTGAAGTTGTTAAAACTTTAAAAGGGCAAGACCTTGTTGGTAAAGTGTATCAAACTTGTTTTCCAAATTTAGCAAAACAAAACTTCGACCACAAAATTGTTGCATGGGACATGGTTTCTGCTGAAGACGGTGCAGGAAGTGTTCACATTGCACCAGGATGCGGAGCAGAGGACTTTGAGCTTGGCTCTTCACTTGGGTTAGAAAGCATAATTCCAGTTGACGAACAAGGCATTTTCTTTAACGACTTTGGCATTTTTGCAGGCAAAAAAACATCAGAAGTTAACGACCTTGTTTTTGAAGAACTTAAGAAAAATGGCGTTCTTTACTACACACACAAACATCTTCACAGATACCCAATTTGCTGGAGATGTAAAACACCACTCATTTACAGATTAACAAAAGAATGGTATATCAAAGCGGACGAAATTCGTCCACAACTCATTGCGGCTTGTGACCAAGTTGAATGGCAACCAGAATTTTTGAAAAAGAGAATGGTGGATTGGCTTACAAACATGGGCGACTGGAACATTTCAAGAAAACGTTTTTATGGCTTACCACTTCCAATTTACATTTGTGACAATTGCGAAAAAAGAACAGTTGTTGGCTCAAGGGAAGAACTTGAACGCTTGGCAGCCAACAAAGAAAAATATACCGCAATGCCAAGGCTTCACCGTCCATATATTGACGAAATTGAAATTAAATGCCCTCATTGCAACCACAATGTGAAAAGAGTGAGTGAAGTTGGTGACTGCTGGCTTGACGCTGGTATTACACCTTTCAGCACAAAAAAATATTTCACAGACAAAGATTATTTTAATAATAACTTCCCATCAGAAGTTGTGGTGGAAATGAAAGAGCAAATTAGGCTTTGGTTCTATGCAATTTTGTTTATGTCTGTCACACTTGAAGGCAAAGCACCTTACGAAAAAGTGATTGGGTTTGCAATGCTTGTCAGTGAAGACGGCAGCAAATTCTCAAAATCTGGCAAAAACAACATTGCTCTTGATGACGCGGCAGCGCGCATTGGGGCGGACGTAATTAGATATATGTTTGCTTCCAATAATATGATTAACGACACGCGTTTTGGTTATGGCATTGGGGACGAAATTAGAAGAAAACTTTTGGGCCTTTGGAATGCTTATGTGTTCTTTAACACTTATGCACTTTTAGACAAACCAGAGCTTGAAGGCTTTGTGCCAGATGTTAAAACACTTGATAATTCAGACCTTTGGTTGTTGTCAAGAACACGCGAGTTTGTGAAAAACGCAAGAGAAAGTTTTGACAACCACGTGTTCCATCAAGTGACAAAAGAATTTGAAGTTTTTGTTGACGATTTAACAAACTGGTATATTAGAATTAACAGAAAACGTTTCTGGAAGAGTGATGACGAAGCAGACAAGAAAAATGCTTACTATACACTTTACACTTCAATTAAAACAGCAATTCAAGTAATTGCACCAATAACACCATATTTAAGTGAATATATTTGGCAAAATATGGTTAAAAATGGAATGGAGCCAGCAAGTGAAGAAAGCATTTTCCTTTCAAACTATCCACAAGTAGAGAACTTTGTGTTTGACGAGAAAATTTTAAGCCAAACAGCAGTTGTGCGTGAAGTTATCACTTTGGCTCAAAGACTTAGAAATGAATCTCAAATCAAAATTAAACAACCGCTTAAAAATCTTTACATCACAGCAAGTGTAGAAGACTTTGAAGCAATTAAAGCGTTTGAAAACACAATTAAAGACGAACTTAACATTAAAGAACTTGTTTTAGAAACAAATGCAAACAAATTTAACCAAAGTTATTTGACAATAAACTTTAAAACAGCAGGCGCTGTGCTTAAAGGCAACGTGCAAGCATTAAGACAAGCCTTAATTGACATGCCACAAGACCAAATGGATGTTAAAGTGGAACAATTTAATCAAGGTAAAGTGAGTTTTGAAGAATTTGGAGAACTTGACGCTAATTTGTTCATTTTAAACTTTAAACCAAAACAAGACTTCTTAATTGCACACGAAAACAACATCACACTTGTGCTTGACACAAGCATTGACGAGTCACTTATGCTTGAAGGGCTTTACAGAGAACTTGTGCGTCAAATTCAAGTTTTAAGAAAAGAAGCAGGTTTTAAAATTGAAGACAGAATTTTTGTTGGTTTTGAAACACAAAGCGAAAGTTTGAATGTTGTTATTAATCAATTTAAAGAAAAAATTATGGCAGAAGCACTTATTAAAGATGTTCTCGCTGGTTTTGACGCAGAAATTTCACAAAGCGTTGCAGTGGGCGGAGAAGACATTACAATAAGTTTAAAAAGAGTTGAAAAATGAGAGTTTGTAAAGATTGGAAAAACTATTCATTAATTGCAACAAATAATGGCGAAAAACTTGAAGAATGGGGGCCTTACACTTTGCTTAGGCCAGACCCACAAGTTATTTGGAACAGAAGTGAAGTTGCTTTGGAAAAAACACTTTCACTTCACGCCCATTATAAGCGTTCCTCCACTGGCGGTGGCCAATGGGAAACTTTTAAGAAAATGAAAGATGAATGGACAATTAACTGGAAAGATTTAACATTTTCAGTTAAATTAATGGGTTTTAAACACACAGGCATTTTCCCAGAACAAGCATATAACTGGGAAAGAATGATGCAAAAAATTGCAAGCGCTGGCAAACAAATTAAAGTGCTTAACTTGTTTGGCTACACCGGCGGGGCAACCGTTGCATGCGCAAAAGCAGGCGCTCAAGTCACACACGTTGACGCAAGCAAAGGCATGTGTGAAAGGCTTAGGGAAAACATGAAGTTAAGCAATTTACAAGACTCACCAGTTAGAACAATTGTGGACGACTGTGAAAAATTTGTTGAACGTGAAATTAGACGTGGCAACAAATATGACGCAATTATTATGGACCCACCAAGCTATGGCAGAGGACCAAAAGGCGAAATTTGGAAAATTGAAGAAAAAATTTATGATTTTGTTAAACTTACAAGCCAAGTTTTAACCGACCAGCCACTTTTTGTGCTTATTAATTCATACACAACTGGGCTTCAACCACAAGTTATGAAAAACATAAGCCAATTGGCATTTAAAAACTTATTTAAAAATTTTGACAGTTACGAAATTGGAATTGAAGGCAAAGATGGCATTGTTTTGCCATGCGGCGCAAGCTGTTTTTCCGAAAATTAAAATAAAAGGCATAAAAATGGATATAAATAATTTAAACATAGTTTACGAAGATAATCATATAATAGTCGTTGTTAAGCCACAAAATGTTTTAAGCCAAAGCGACGAAACAGGCGATGGCGACATGTTATCAATGATTAAAGAGTATATCAAACAAACCTACAACAAACCAGGCAATGTTTTTGTTGGGCTTGTGCACAGGCTAGATCGTCCAACTGGCGGGCTTATGGTGTTTGCAAAAACAAGCAAAGCAGCAAAAAGGCTTTCAGAAGCGTTAAGAGAAAAAACTTTCAAAAAAGAATATTTTGCTGTTGTTGAAAACCCAGTTAAGCAAAGCCACAGAAGGCTCGAAGACTATTTAATTAAAGACGAAAAAACAAATTTGGTTAGACTATGTCCTCAAACCGAAACTGGCGCGCGCCTTGCAATTTTGGATTATAGTTTGGTGCAAACAGTTGAAGAATTATCACTTTTAAAAGTGCAAATTCACACTGGCAGATCACACCAAATTCGCGTTCAACTTTCAAACATTAAAAACCCACTTTATGGCGATTTTAAATATGGTGCAAAACGCAGTGAAAAAACATCAAACCTTGCTTTGTGGGCATATAAACTTGAATTTATGCACCCAGTTAACAAAACTGTGATGAAATTTACAAGTTTGCCACCACAAGAGGAAAAACCTTGGAATTTATTTAATTTGGAGAGAAACATTTAATGAAAATAAGAGCAGAAATAAACGAAAAATATAAATGGGACTTGTCATCTTACTTTAAAACAGAAAAAGACTGGGAGCAAGAACTTGAAAGCGTTAAAGCCTTACTTCCAGAATTTGCTGATTACGAAGGTAAACTTAACAACGAAACTGATATTTTTGCTTGTTTGCTGCTTGACACTGAAGTTTCAAAACGTTTGGGGCTTTTGTATGTGTATGCTGCCTTAAGAACAAAAGAAGATCAAGGCAACTCAAAAGCACAAGAAGCGCTTGAAAAAGTGTCTTCACTAAGCACACTTTATTCTGCCGAAACTTCATTTATAATGGTGGAACTTTCTGCTTTAAGCACAGAGTTTTTAACCGACTTGAAAAACAACAACATTTACCCACAATTTTCAAACTTTTTTGAAGATGTGATTAAAATGAAACCTCACACACTTTCAAAACCAGAAGAAAAATTGCTTTCATTAATGAGTGACTTTTCAGGTGGGTTTTCAGATAATTTTGAAAAATTTGACGACGCAGACCTTGTGTTTGACGATATTTTAGACAGCGAAGGCAGACGTCATCAATTAAACCATTCAAACTTCATTTTGCACATGGAAAGCCCAGACAGAGTTTTGCGCGAGAATGCAATGAAGTCCATGAATGCGGCATATAAAAAGTTTAATAATTTTTTAACAAGCAACTACACATCAGTTTTGAAGAAAAACAAGTTTTCAGCAAAAATTAGAAATTTTTCTTCTCCACTTCAAGCGGCAATTTTTTCAGAAGATGCAAGCGAAAAAGTGTATAAAACTTTAATTGAACAAGTTAACAAAAATGTTAAACTCTTTCAAAAATATTTAAAATTAAAACAAAAACAATTAAAACTTGATAAATTTGCTCTTTATGATCTTTATGCACCAGTTGTGGAAGAACACAACTTAAAACTTGAATATGAAGAAGCAATGGAGTTAATTAAAGAAGCCACAAAAGTGCTTGGCAAAGATTACACAAATCTTTTAACACGTGCACAAAAAGAGCGCTGGATTGATGTTATGCCAAACTTAAACAAAGATAGTGGCGCATTTTCATGGGGAGCGTATGGCGCAAACCCAGTTGTTTTAACAAACTATGTTAAAAACACAAACAGTGTGTTCACCCTAGCGCATGAACTTGGACATTGCATGCACACATATTATTCCAATGCAAACCAACCTTATGAAAAAGCAGGATACACAATTTTTATTGCAGAAGTTGCAAGCACAGTGAATGAAATGCTTCTTTTGGAACATTTGCTTTCAAAAGCAAAAATACGTGAGGAAAAAATTTACTATTACGACTATGTTTTAAGCATGGTGCGTGGCACAATTTTCCGCCAAACAATGTTCAGTGAATTTGAGGCTTTTGCCCACGATCAAGTGCAACACGACTTGCCAATTTCAAAAGATGTTTTAAACAATTTCTATCTTGAATTAAACAAAAGATATTTTGGAAAAGATGTTGAATTAATTGAAGAAATTGCGTATGAATGGAGCAGAATTCCACATTTCTACACAAGTTTTTATGTTTACAAATATGCAACTGGGTTAATCAGCGCTTTGGCAATTGTCAACAAAATTTTGTCTGGCGAAGAAAATGCCCAAGCCAACTATATCAAGTTTTTATCAAGTGGTTCAAGTTTACCACCTGTGGAATTGTTAAAAATTGCAGATGTTGACCTTGAAAATGAACAAACTTTCAACGCAGCCTTTGCCTACATTGCAAGTGTGATTGAAAGATGGGAAAAATTAATGAAATAACATTTTCAATAAAATTAAATTTTTAACTTAACTTAAAATTTTTAAAAGAAACAAGACAAATATGTCTTGTTTTTTTACGCATTTTTAAAAATCTTTTAGGGCTTTTAATTTTAAACGCAATTATTTAAAGTTTTTTTAAAGCATTTTTTTCTTATATATCTTTAATAATTTAATTTTTTCGCGTTTTAATTTTTTAAGTAGTGTTTTTTTGTTTCTTTTTTGTTAAATCTGCTTTTTAAAGCATTAATTCCTGCAATTTGATGATCCAAACCAGAAGCCAAGCAAAAGCCACATCATGTCGGTTGGGCAGTTGTTTGGAAACACAGGAAACTTGTTGTCGGGTTTTGGGTCTGGCTTGGGCGGTGGACAAGGTTTTGGTGATTGGCAATAATCTGGGAATGGAGGTTTTGATGGCGGGCAAAAATCCGGAATAGGTGGAAATGGTGGTTTGGGCGGAGGACAGAAGTCTTGGCAGGGTGGAAAAGGTGGCCAAGGATTTGGTGGGCAAGGCCATGGCGTACAAGGTGGAAAAGGGTTGTGTGGTTGGTAATGTTGTGGTGGAAAAGGTGGAAATGGCTGGGAACAACACGGATTGCACCTACACCAAGGCGCTGTCCAAACATTTGGCGCGCTGTATGGGCTTTTGCTTCCCGAGCAAAATTTATCTGATGTGCAGGAAGAACACTTAACTTGGTTTTCGTTTTCCATAAAGTTCTCCTTTAATTTCAGTGTATGAAAAAATGCTAATTTTGTTAAACTTAATAAAATTTAAAACATTTTTTATATCAAACTGCAAACACTTTGCTTGTTATTTTGATTTGTTTATTTAATGTGGTATATTTATATTAAGATGAATTTTAAAAATATTATGAGTTGTAGAAAAGAAAATAAAGAACTATCGCAAGAACAAATTGAATTTCTTGTGAATGGTTTTATCAGTGGCAAAATTTCCAAAGCAGAAATGAGCGAGTTTTTGCTTTCAGTTGTGCAAAAAGACTTAACCGAAAACGAAACTTTTGCCTTAACACGCGTTATGCTTGAAAGCGGCCAAACTTATGATTTGTCTTGCTTTGAACACACAGTTGACAAACACTCCACAGGTGGAGTGAGCGACAACACAACATTAATTGTTGTGCCGCTTTTTGCACTTTTTGGCTTCACAAGCATTAAAATGTCGGGTGGAGCTCTGGGGCACACTGGAGGAACAGCAGACAAAATTTTGTGTTTTGAAGGTTTGCAAAACCAAATTGAATTTGAAAAAGCTGTTAAAATTGCAAAAGAAACAAATGCTTGCTTTATAACATCATCAAAAGATGTTGCCCCAGCAGACAAAAAAATTTATGCATTGCGTGATGAAATTGGAGCAATGAGCATAGGGCTTATTGCAAGCAGTATAATGAGCAAAAAATTTGCAACTGGCAACAAGAATTTAATTCTTGATGTTAAATTTGGCAATGGTGCATTAATTAATGATAAAACACAAGCAGAAAAACTTGCACTTTTAATGCAGAAAATTGGTTTGCGCTATGGTGTGAATACACAATTTGTGCTTGGAGATATGAACCAGCCACTTGGCACTTGTGTGGGCGACTTTTTGGAAGTTGCCGAAGTGCTTGAAAACTTAAAAACTGGGCAAGAAACTCCACTTGTTAAACATTCCTTAAATCTTGTGGCAACTGCTTTAAGTAAGGCATTAAACTTGCCAGAAGCTGAAATTTACGCCCAAGGACTTCAATTTATAAGAGAAGGAAAAGTGCTTGAAAAACTTAAGCAAATTGTTGAAGCACAAGGCGGAAAATTCAGTGAAAAATCTTTTGAATTTGCATTAAAAAATGTTGTAAAATCAAACAAAAGTGGTATTATTACATGTGTAAACACAAAAGAAATTGGGTTTTTAAATAAAAGGCTTTCAAAAGAGATAAAAGGCTATAAAGGCTTTAAAATTTTGAAGCGTATTGGTGACAATGTTCATCAAAACGAGCCAATTTTTGAACTTTATTTTGAAACTGATAATTTTGAATTATTACAAGAAGAATTTAACAATTTGATAAAGGTGAAATAATGAAACTTGAAATTATTACAAACAACGAAATTGAAACACAAGAAGTTGCAAAAAAACTTTACAAAGTTTTGCCAGTGCCAAGTGTTGTGTCTTTGGTGGGCGATCTTGGAGCAGGAAAAACAACTTTCACAAAAGGAATTGCTGACGCACTTGAAATTGAAGAGATGATAACAAGCCCAACATTTACAATTTTAAATGAATATAAAAACGGACACACTCCGCTTTATCATTTTGATATGTATAGGCTTGAAAGTGAAGGCGAAGCAAGAGAAGTTGGTTTTGAAACATATTTTGACTTAAAAACTCTTGACGGCATCACAATTGTGGAATGGGCAGAAAACGTAAAAGGGCTTTTGCCAAAACATCATTATGTTGTCACCATTGAAAAACTTGGAGAAGACAAAAGAAAAATTATTTTTGAAGAATTGAAGGAAGAGAAAAAATGAAAATTTTAGCACTCAACACAGCAAATATTTTGGCTGATATTGCACTTGTTAAAGAAAACCAAGTTGTTTTGAAAAAAGTTGATTCCAATGCAAAACACAGCGAAAGTTTTATGCTTGCGCTTGATGAAATTTTGCAACAAACAAACTTAAAACCAACAGACTTTGACGTTTTTGCTGGTGTTGTTGGGCCGGGCTCTTTCACAGGAATTAGAATTGGAATTTCAATTATTAAAGGCTTTGAAATGGTTAATCGCGCAAAACTTGTTGCAGTTTCAACTTTTGAACTTATGGCAAAAGAGTTTTTAAACTTAAATCCAAATTTTAGTGGCGAATTTATTTGTGTGCTTGACGCGCTTAGCGGAAAATTTTACACGCAAAAATTTTCAACAACAGGAAAAGTTTTTGCCCCAGTTTTGCACGAGGGGAAAGAAGAAATTTTGAAAGAGCAAACACGCGTTGGCTCAAAAGATGAAAAGCTTGATTTTGCAACTTTTAATGTGGCATTCAGCACAGAAGTTTTGAAAGAAATTACAATGCAAAAAGTTAAAGCGCAAGAATTTGTGGACAGCTTAACACCGCTTTATTTAAGAAAATCACAAGCTGAAGACGAGCTTGAAAAGCGAGAGAAAAATGTTTGAAATAAAACAACTTTCAGTTGAAAATTTGGCTGAGTTGGTTGAATTTTCAAACAAAGAAATTTCATATAACAAGTGGAACGAACAAAACTTTACTGCTGCAATTTCAAAGCCGCAGTATTTGTCTTTGGGTGCTTTTCTTAATGGGCAACTTGCTGGGTTTATAATTTTTTACAACGCTTTTGAGGAAAGCACATTAATGATTGTTTGTGTGAAACAAGAGTTTAAAAGAAAACAAATTGCAACTAAACTTTTTGATGATGCTGTTTTAATTTTGAAAAATGCAAACATAAACAAGGTGTTTTTGGAAGTGAAATCCACCAATGCGCCGGCAACCAGTTTTTACCAAAAACTTGGCTTTAGCGTGTTAAGAGTGAGAAAAGCGTATTATTCTGACGGATCAGACGCGGTTGAGTTTATGCTTGAAATTTAAGGTTTTTAAGCAAAAACAAACAAAAAACTTTCAAATTATTTCATAAAATTTAATTTTTCTACACATTTTATTAAATTAAGTGAATATACTACTAGAGATAAATAAAATTAATTAGTTTAATTCTTGCAAGTAATTTATTTGATTATATGTTAAAAGTTTAGTATAATTAAGTTAGTAAGAATATTTTGAAGGGGGATAAAGAAATGAAAGAAACAATTCCAAGCCAAACATACTTAGATGTGTTTAATTTGATTTATTCCCAAGCAAAAAATGGCGTTAAAACCCCACTTGGCTTAATTAGTTTGCTTATAAACTTGGACCCAGAAATTCCTTTGGAAGAAATCCAAACCCAAACTGATACAAAAACAAAAGACATTGAAATGGAAATGCAATGGAGTTAAAAACAAAAGCAATAGTTTTAAAAAGTGCTGTAAGTGGTGATAAAGATGTTCTTGTCACCCTTTTTTGTATTGATTATGGCATAATTAAGGCAAAGTTAAGGAGTGCAAAAGGCGAAAAAGCAAAATTGAAATTTGCAAAAGAGCAGTTTTGTTTTGCTGATTTTGTAATTGCGGAAAAAAATGGTTTTTACACCATTATACAAGCAGATGTGATTGACACATTTTATTCTTTGGTTTCAAATTACGACGCCTTTATGAAAGGCAGTGAAATTTTTAAAATTGTTTTAAAAGTGCTTTATCAAAACCAAGCAAATAACCCGCTTTTTATAAGTGTGTTAAAAAGCATTAAAACTTTGGCGTATGACAGAGTGCAACCAAATGTTGTTTTGGCAAAATTTTTGCTTGAACTTTTTTTCAGTGAAGGGTATTTATTTTCTCATTCAACTTGTTCAAACTGCAACCAAAAACTTGGGGCAGATGTGTATCTTGATTTTGACAGCGGCGAAGTGCTTTGTTTTAGTTGTAAAACACCATACAGCCAAAGAGTGACACACGAACTTAGTGGCATTTTGAAAGTGATTAGTGCAACAAATTATGACAATCTTCACACATTAACATTTGATGAGTTTAATTTGGAAAATGTTGTTTTGCTTTTAAGCAGAGTGTTTGAAAAGAAATTTTAATTTAATTTATTTCATTAAATCGTTTTACTTTTTTAACTAGATATGATTAAATACAAGGTGGGGTTTTTAAATTTCAAATTGTATTTTTTTAATGCAATTTTAAATTAAAAAAACACTCAAAAACACACAAAAAACTTAAAAAATAATAATTTTTTGTTATTTTTACAAGTTTTTGATAAAAATTTATATAAAAGGGGCAAAGGTGATGGAAGCAAAAAAATATGTTTATAGTTTTGCTGAACTTAAACAAGAAGACAGAAATTTGGCGGGCGGAAAAGCTGCAAACTTGGCAGTTATGAAGCAATTGGGCTTGAATGTTCCAAGTGGCTTTGTTGTGACAACAGAAGCATGTAATAACTTTTACGATGCTGGCAAAAAACTTTCTGACGATGTTAAAGAACAAATTTTGTTCAATTTAAAAAATCTTGAAAAAGCAGCAGGAAGAGTTTTTGGAGACAAAAACGATCCTTTATTAGTATCTGTAAGAAGTGGTGCAAGAGTTTCAATGCCTGGTATGATGAACACAGTTTTAAACATTGGGCTTAACGATGAAATTGTTGAAGGGCTTGCAAAGAAATTTAATAACGAGTGGTTTGCTTACGACACTTACCGCCGCTTTATTCAAATGTATAGTGATGTTGTTGCTTCTCTTGATGGTGCAGAGTTTGAAAAGATTATCGACGACAAAAAACACAAACGTGGTGTTAAACTTGACACAGAATTAACAGTTGATGATTTGAAAGATTTAATTGCTAAGTTTAAAGCAGTTTATAAAAAAGAATTGAAAGAAGAATTCCCACAAGACCCAATTAAACAATTGTTAAGTTGCGTGGAAGCCGTGTTCTCATCATGGGACAACAAACGCGCAATTGTTTATAGAAGACTTAACAACATTCCAAACGAATGGGGAACAGCAGCAAGTGTGCAAATGATGGTTTATGGAAACTTAAACGAAAAATCTGCTTCTGGCGTTGCTTTCTCAAGAAACCCAGCAACAGGGGAAAAAGCATTGTTTGGTGAATATTTGCCAAAAGCACAAGGCGAAGACGTTGTTGCCGGTGTTAGAACACCAAAAGAAATTAATGAACTTCAATTTGAAAACCCAGTTGCTTATGAACAACTTGTGAAAAACATTAGAACACTTGAAGAACATTACAAAGACATGCAAGACGTTGAGTTTACAATTGAAGATGGGCTTCTTTACATGCTTCAAACAAGAAATGGAAAAAGAACAGCTCATGCAGCATTAAAAATTGCAGTTGATTTGGTTAAAGAAGGGAAAATTTCCGACAAAGAAGCTGTTATGATGATGGATGCAAAACAACTTGACACAATTCTTCATCCAGTGTTTGACGAAAAAGCATTAAAGAAAGAAACCCCACTTGCAAAAGGCTTGCCAGCAAGCCCAGGCGCTGCAACTGGTAAAATTGTGTTTAATGCAGATGTTGCAAAAGAACTTCAAGATAAAGGGGAAAAAGTTGTTTTGGTGAGAGTTGAAACTTCCCCAGAAGACATTGTTGGCTTTATTTCAGCAGAAGGCATTTTGACACAACGTGGCGGCATGACATCTCACGCAGCTGTTGTTGCAAGAGGAATGGGCAAATGCTGTGTTGCAGGTTGTGAAGATTTAAGAATTAATGAAGCCGCTGGCGAAATCTACATTGGAAACAAACTTTTTAAAGAAGGCGATGTTATTTCAATTGATGGTTTCACAGGAAATGTTTACGGCTCAAGCATTCCAACAGTTGAACTTGCACTTTCAACTGACTACCACACAATGATGGGTTGGGTAGATAAATACAGAGTGATGCAAGTTAAGGCAAATGCGGACACAACAAAAGACGCAATTATGGCATACAACTTTGGCGCTGAAGGTGTTGGACTTGTTAGAACAGAACACATGTTCTTTGAAAAAGAAAGGCTTAAAGCAATTGTTGAAATGATTCTTGCAGGCTCTGATGAAGATAGACAAAGAGCAATCAGTAAAATTATGCCATACCAAAAACAAGACTTTATTGGCATTTACAGAGAAATGAAAGGTTATCCAGTGACAATTAGGCTTTTGGATCCACCTCTTCATGAATTCTTGCCAAAAACAGAAAGTGAAATTGAAACTTTTGCAAGAGAAATGATGGTTAGTGTTAACACATTAAGAAGAAAAGTTGAATCACTTCGTGAATTTAACCCAATGATGGGACACAGAGGCGTTCGTCTTGATGTCACATATCCAGAAATTGCAAAAATGCAAACACAAGCAATCATTGAAGCGGCAATTGAAGTTAATGCAGAATTTGGCTTTAACATTGTTGTTGAAATTATGATTCCACTTGCTTCAGACTTGAAAGAATATAAATATGTTCACGACATCATTGTTGCACAAGCTGAAAAAACAATTAAAGAACATGGTGCACGCTTGAAATACAAAGTGGGCACAATGATTGAATTGCCAAGAGCAGCAATTCTTGCTGATGAACTTGCAAAAACTGCAGAATTCTTCTCATTTGGAACAAACGACTTAACACAAATGACTTATGGTTTCAGCCGTGATGACGCTGCAAAATTCTTGCCAGCATATTACGAAAAGAAAATTTTTGAATTTGACCCATTTGTGACAATCGACCAAAAAGGTGTTGGTGCACTTGTTGAAATGGCAGTTAAAAAAGCAAGAGAAATCAACCCAGAATTCAAATGCGGTGTTTGTGGAGAACATGGCGGAGAAGCAGTTTCTGTTGAATTCTTCCACAAAGTTGGTTTAAACTATGTTTCTTGCTCGCCATACAGAGTGCCAATTGCACGTTTAGCTGCAGCTCAAGCAAACATTAAATATCCAAGAGAATGTGCTGTTAATGTTAAATAATTAACAAAAAAAATATAACAAAAACAAAAAATTGCAAATTAACGTTTGCAATTTTTTTATTTTAAAATTATGGCATATTCTACATTTTTTTTGCGCAAATTAAATTTGTGATAAGTTTAACCAGCAGTTTTTTAGGAGATAATTAAATGAAAGTCAATTTAAAAAAACAAAAAAAGGCATTTGATAAAAGCCTGAAAAACAAAGAGCTTGCAGTTGAAATCATTGAAGAAAAGGTTTTGAACGAAAACGACATTGAGTTGCATACAATGCTAATGAAATCAGATTTTGAAAACTACTTGCAAATAAATTCAAATGTCATTAAAAGTTTTTTGGAAACCCAGCAAGCAGATTTGACTGATTTTAATAATTACGAAAAGGAACTGTCTAAACGAAGTGGAAATAAGAAGAGGTGACATCTTTTATGCTGATTTAAGCCCTGTCGTGGGAAGCGAGCAGGGCGGAATTAGACCTGTTTTGGTTATACAAAATGACGTGGGAAATAAATATTCTCCAACAGTTATTGTTGCTGCAATCACAAGCCAAATCAACAAAGCAAAAATTCCAACCCATGTTGAACTTGAAAGCGCAATTTATTCACTACCAAAAGATTCTGTTATCCTTCTTGAGCAAATTAGAACAATTGATAAGCGAAGATTAAAAGAAAAAATCACAACCATAGACGATGCAAAAATGAAACAAGTACACAAGTCAATTTTAATTAGTTTGGGGTTTGTTTAATACTTAACTTAACAAGCAGACGCGGTCTGCTTTTTTTGTTTTAAAAATTTTAATTAAAAATGATGAAATTTTTTAATTTTTTCATTAAAAAACAGATAAATTTAATAAATTGTTGTTAATTATCTTTATTTTCAAGCAAAATTATTTTTTAATTTTATATTGCAATGTGTTAATAAAATTGCGCCAAAACTTTTGTTGTGTTAAAATATAATGGTTAAACCAAAAAAACAAAAATGGCTTAACCTCAAAACACGAGGTGAATTATGAGAGTTTTTTTAACAGTTATAGATAGTTTTGGTGTTGGCGAGTTGCCAGACGCTCATCTTTTTGGTGACGAGGGCAGCAACACTTATGTTAACATTTACAACAAAACAAAAGTTGATTTAAAAACAATGATTAAAATGGGGCTTAATGCAATTGAGGGCATTAACTTGCCTTATGACAAAAATGCATTAATTGGTTCTTTTGCAAAATTAAGTGAAAAGACAATGGCAAAAGACACAACCGCTGGGCACTATGAAATTTCAGGTATTTTACTTGAAAAACCATATCCTGTTTTTCCAAACGCATTTAGCAAAGAATTTGTGAAAATGTTGGAAGATGCTTGTGGAGTTTGTTTCATTGGCAATGAAGTTGCTTCTGGCACAGAAATTATTGCAAGGCTTGGCAAACAGCACATTGAGGAAAAGAAACCAATTCTTTACACATCTCAAGACAGCGTTTTGCAAATTGCAGCGCACGAAGAGGTTTTTCCACTTGAACGTCTTTACGACATTTGCCAAAAGGCAAGAACTATTGCAACAGGCGACTATAACGTTGCAAGAGTTATTGCAAGGCCATTTATAACAGTAGAGGGCGAATTTGTTAGAACGCCAAACCGCCACGACTTTGCACTTTCTCCACCAATGCCAAGTGTGCTTGACAAATTGCACGCGCAAGGCTTTGACACACTTTCTGTTGGCAAAGTGTATGATGTTTTCACAGGAAGTGGAATAAGCCAAAAATTTGCAGGCAAAAACAACACACAAGGGCTTGACTCCATTGAAGAAATTTTAAGCAAAGATTTTAATGGGCTTATGTTTGCAAACCTTGTTGACACCGACATGCTTTTTGGGCACAGAAACGACTTTGTTGGCTATGCAAATGCTTTGAAAGAAATTGATAATAGAATTGAAAAATGGTTGCCAGAGTTAAGAGAAGATGACATTTTCATTGTGACAGCCGACCATGGCTGTGATCCAACAACTCCAAGCACAGACCACTCAAGAGAATATGTTCCACTTTTAGTTTATGGAAAACAACTTAAAAAAGGAATTAACTTGGGAGTGATTCACGGCTTTGACATCATTGCAAAATCAATTTTAGACCTATTTGGCGTGGAAGAACATAAAGACTCATTTTTAAGAAAATTAATGCAAAATTAATAAAAAACACCAAAAAAACACAAAAAAATTAATAAAAAACAGCAATTTTTAAGAAAAATGCTAAAAAACAAAAACTTAAAGTGAAATTTGCTTTAAGTTTTTTTAATTTCTTTTGTGTCTTGTTTGAAAAATAAAATGATTGTGATATTTAAAATTTAATTATAATTTTTTAAAATCTGTTTTGCACTTCAATTTAATGTTTATAATCTTTACAATTATGCTTATATATTCTTAATAAAATTATGTTTAGGTGCTTGCAAAAAAAAAGTGCATGTGTTATAATTCACTTCGTCAAATGTTTTTGACAAATAAACACTTACGACCCATTTAACAACTGTTGCCTTGTTCCCATCATAAGCAAGGTGGTTGTTGGAGTCAAAGACGGCGTAAGGAAGAACAAAAACAAGGAGGAAAAAAATATGTCAGTTATTTCAATGAAACAATTCCTTGAAGCTGGTGTGCATTTTGGTCACCAAACTAAAAAATGGAACCCAAAAATGAAAAAATATATTTTTACAGCACGTAATAATATTCATATCATCAACTTGGAAGAAACCACTTTATTAGTGGACAAAGCTTATGCGTTTGTTCGTGACGCTGTTGCAAACGGACAAAATGTTCTTTTCGTAGGAACAAAGAAACAAGCTCAAGAAGCAATTAAGGAAGAAGCAGAAAGATGCGGAATGTTCTATGTTAACAGCCGTTGGCTTGGTGGATGCCTTACAAACTTCAAAACAATTAGAAAAAGTATTGAAAGACTTAACAAACTTAACCAAATGGAAAAAGTTGGCGAATTTGACTTGCTTCCAAAGAAAGAAGTTGCAATTTTAAAAGCTGAAAAAGCTAAACTTGAAACAAATCTTGGCGGAATCAAAGATATGAGAGAACTTCCAGGCGTTATCTTTGTTGTTGACCCAGGCAAAGAACATATCTGTGTTAAAGAAGCTGTCAACCTTTCAATTCCAGTTGTTGGTCTTGTTGACACAAACTGCGACCCATCAGGCATTGATTACGTAATTCCAGGCAACGACGATGCAATTCGTTCAGTTAAACTTATTGCAAGCGCAATTGCTGATGCTGTAATCGAAGCAAAAGAAGGTGTTAGCGGAGTTGTTAAACCAAAAGAAATTGAAGCGGAAGAAGAAATTGTTGACCTCAAAGCTGTTTTAGCTGAAGCTAAACCAACAGCAGAATTTGTTGAGGAAGACGAAGACAAACTTTCAAAAAAGAAAAAACCCGCAAAAAAACCTGCTAAAGCAAAAGTTGAAGAACCAAAAGCTGAAGTAGCAGAAGTTAAAGCTGAAACTGAAGTTGCAGAAGAAGCTCCAAAAGCAAAACCTGCAAAACGCAAAAAAGAAGTTAAGGAGGAAGAATAATAATGTTTACATCTCAAGATATTGTTAATCTTCGCGCTATGACTGGTGCAGGAATGATGGATTGCAAAAAAGCTTTAACAGAAACAAACGGCAATATGGATAAAGCTGTTGAATTTTTAAGAGAAAAAGGAATGGCTGCTGCCGCTAAAAAAGCTGGCAGAATTGCAGCAGAAGGTGCTGTTGGATCATACATTCACATGGGTGGAAAAATCGGTGTGCTTGTTGAAATCAACTGTGAAACTGACTTTGTTGCAAAATCAGACAAATTCCAAGAACTTGTTAAAGATGTTGCAATGCACATTGCAGCCGCAAAACCAGAATATGTTGTTGTTGACGAAGTTCCACAAGAAGTGCTTGAAAAAGAAAAAGAAATTTTGAAAGCACAAGCTTTGAACGAAGGCAAACCAGCTGCAATTATTGACAAAATGGTTGAAGGCAGAGTTAAAAAATTCTACAAAGACGTTGTTTTGATGGAACAAGACTTTGTTAAGAACCCAGACCTCACAATCAGCCAATTAATTAATGAAGCTGTTCTTAAAATTGGAGAAAAAATTTCAATTAGAAGATTTGCTCGTTTTGAAATGGGTGAAGGCCTTGAAAAACGCCAAGATAACCTTGCAGACGAAGTTGCAAAAATGACAGGTTCAAACTAATTTAACAAGTTTGAAAAACTAAATAAAAACAAAAAGAACTTAAAAAGCAGTGCCTTTTTAAGTTTTTTTCACTTTATAATGGAATAAATCATAAATATTCTGTGATGAAGTGGAGAATAAAATGAAAAATATTGCAGTTTTTTATGGTGGAAAAAGTGTGGAGCACGAAGTTTCTGTTATCACAGGTTTGCAAGTGCTTGAAAACATTGACAAAGAGTTGTTTAATCCAATTCCAATTTACATAGATAAACAAGGCATTTGGTGGAAAGTTGAAGACGCCCTAAACAAGGCAACTTATAAAAACTTTGCAAGTGCAAAAAAACAAAAAGTGTTTATGAAAGCAGGCAGCAAAAGTTTGTTTTTGAAAAAGCGCTTTACTTTGCAAGAAATTAAAATTTATGCAGCAATTAATTTATGTCATGGCACAAATGGAGAAGATGGTGTTTTGCAGGGCACACTGGATTGCTTGGGAATTGCAAACAGCGGAAGTGATGTTTTGGCAAGCGCACTTTGTATGAACAAAATTATTTTGAAGCAGTTATTCGAGTTTCACAAATTTCCTTGCACAAAATGGGTTTGGTTTGAAAGGGGCACTAAAATTAACCTTGATGACATTGAACTTGCATACCCATTGATTGTTAAGCCAGCCAATTTGGGCAGCAGTGTGGGAATTAGTAAATGTGAAAACAAACAAGAACTTGAAAATGCCCTTAAAGTTGCTTTTGAGTTTGACAGATTTGCAGTTGTGGAAGAATGTGTGCAAAATTTACAAGAAATTAATTGCAGTGTGCAAATGCTGAACGGCGAAGTTGAAACAAGTGAACTTGAAACACCAATTTCATGGGATAAGTTTTTAAGTTATGAAGATAAATATGTTTCAAAAAACAAAAGCCAAGCAAAACGCATTGTTTCGCCACGCCTTTCACGCAAACTTATGAACACTGTTGAACTTTTGTCAAAACAAGCATACATCAAATTTGGGTTAAGTGGTGTAATTAGAATTGACTATCTATACAACACACAAACAAAAGAATTTTACATGAACGAAATTAACACAATTCCAGGCTCGCTTTCATTTTATCTTTGGAAACCAAAGGGCATTTCTTTCAAAAAACAAATTTCACTTCAAATCCAGCAAGCAGAAGAAAAACAAGCACAAAAAAACAAAAACAACACAAATTTTAACAGTGTTTTGCTAAATTAATTTCTCATTATTTTACAAACAGTTAAATAATTTGATATACTTAACGCATGAGAATTGTAGCAGGTAAGTATAAAGGCAAAAAACTTCTTTTTCCAAAAAATGATGCGGTTAGACCAACAGCAGATATGGTGAAAGAAGCTTTGTTTACAAAATTGTTTGACGCCATTCCAAATTCAAATTTTTTGGATTTGTTTTGTGGCAGCGGGCAAATGGGAATTGAAGCGCTTTCAAGGGATGCAAAAAAAGTTGTTTTTGTTGATAATAACCATGAAAGCATTTCAGTCACAAAGAAAAACCTTGAAGGGCTTGAAGGGGATTTTGAAGTTGTAAAAGCGCATTTTGCTTCATTTTTGCAAAATACAACAAACACTTTTGATGTTGTTTTCATTGACCCACCATACAAGGAAGAAAAATTTTATTTTGATTCTTTAAAAACAATAAATGAGAGAAATCTTTTAAACAAAAATGGAATTATTGTTTTGGAAACAGAAAGAAACTTTGTTTTAAACCAAGATTTTTTTGATGTTTTTGACAAAAAACAATATGGCATTAAAAACTTGTTGTTTTTAAGTTTAAATTAAAGGGAAAATAATACATAAAAAACAGTTGAAATTTTCAACTGTTTTTTGTTTAACTGATTTTATTTTGATATATTGTTAAGTGTTTATTTCATTTATTTTGAGTTTTTATTCGGCAAGGTTTAATCAACTTTGACAATTTTTATTTCAGAGTTTTTGTTAGCGTTGTAAACAACAATTGTGTTGCCTTGTTTTGCAAGATGCAATTTTTTTGCAAGCGTGTTTGCTTGTGAAAGCATTTCGCTTTCTGTTTCAATGTGTTTTTCCAATTTGTGTGACAAAACATTCCAGTTAAGCGCAAGTGTGTGAAAAACGTTTTCATTGCTTGTTATAGCCAAAATTGGCGCTTGAATGTGAAGTTTTGATAAGTTAAGCACACATTGTCCATTTTCATCAAAAACAAGAATGAGTTTTGCGTGCGCAAGCAGTGCAGTTTTTAAAATTTCTTGGCTTGTTTCGTCAAGGCTTGCAAGAGTGGTGTGATTAAATTTTTTTAAGTCTAAATCATAGTTAATTGTTTTTTCAGTTTCAAGTTGAATTTTTGTCATGGTCTTAACTGCGTTTTCTGGGTTTATGCCAACCGCACTTTCAGCTGAAAGCATTGTTGCAGTCACTTTTTCGTAAATTGCTGTTGCAATGTCGCTAACTTCTGCTCTTGTTGGGCGAAGCGATGTTATCATGCTTTCAAGCATTTCTGTGGCAATCACAACAAGTTTGCCTTGTTTATGTGCACGCATTGCAGCTCGTTTTTGAATTGCAGGAATTTTTTCAAAAGGAATTTCAACACCCAAATCACCTCTGGCAACAATAATGCCATCACAATTATTTAAAATGCTTTTAATGTTTTTAACACCGTTTTGGCTTTCAATTTTTGCAAGAATTTTAATATTTTCACCATTGTTTTGTTTTAAAAATTCTTTCATATCAATCACATCTTGCGCGCAGGAAACAAAAGACGCAGCAATGTAATTTGCTTTAATTTTAATTGCAAAAAGCAAGTCTTGCTTGTCTGTTTTGCTTAAGAAAGGTGTGTCAAATGAAATTTTTGGAATGTTTAGCGCTTTATTACTTGGCAATTTCCCACCAAAAACAACTTTGCAAATAATGTCTGTGTTTGTTAATTCTTCAACACGCAAAACAATTAAACCATTGTTTGCAAAAATTTTTGTGCCTTTTTTAACTTTGTTAATAATGTGTTTATGTTTCAAACTAACAATGTTATCATTGCCTTCAACTTCGTTTAGGGTGAGTGTGAAGGTTTGATTTTTTTTAAGTTCAACAAACCCATTTTTAAAACTACCAATTCTAATTTCCGGGCCTTTTGTATCAACAATCAAAGCAATTGCTTTTTTTGTTTGTTGCCTTGTTTTTTGCAAATTTTCAGCAACACTTTGCGCAAAAAAATAGTCACCATGGCTCATGTTAACTCTAACAGCATTCATGCCTTTATGGGCAAGTTTTGTCATAACTTTAACACTGTTGCTGGCAGGACCAATTGTGCAAATTGTTTTTGTTTTTTTCATAAACGCTCCATATAAGTTAAGTCTAACAAATAAAAATATTATTTACAAATGAAACAAAAACAAAGAGAATTTTTTTAAAACTTTTTTTAAGGCTTTTGGATTGACTTAAAAATGGTAAAAGTGATATACTAAACTCATATAAAAGGGAAATTTCATGGCAGTCGAATCAGTTAATAAAACAAAAAAAAACATTAAGCGCTTGCGCAAAATTTTCAGGGTTCTTTCATTATTTGTAAAAGTTGTTTTTGTCCCTGTTTTAATTTTTTCGTGTTTAGTTGTTATTACTCACACAACAACAAAAAATTACTTCGGTGTTCCAAGTGCTTTTGGTTATTCAAAGGTATCTTTGGAAACTGAAGAATTGGCTTATGCAAAAAATGTGGATGCTTCACAAATTCAAGTTGGGCAAGAAGTTATTTTCTTTAATGTGACAAATGATGACCCCAAAAACCCAATTTTCACAATTGAAAAACGTGCATTTCAAGCGTTGGAATTTAATGAAGGCAATGCAGAAATTAGGCTTGACGGAGCAGACTTTTTAATTCCAGCAAACAACATCATTGGTGTTGAAGTTGAAGAAATTCCAGCTTTTGTAATGTTTTTCATCACAAATTTTTCAGATACTATGGAAGTGTTTCTTGCAGCAATTTTGCCAATTGTGCTTTTGGTATTAGTGTTTATATTCGACACAATGCTTTACTTTAAAGACAGACAAGAAGCAAACAAAAACTTGGTTCACAAAGTTATTAAAAATGAAAATTTAACAGCGCAAGAACAAGTTAACTTAAGCAACTTTGAGGCAGTTAAAGTTTCAATTATGAGTGCAAACAAAAAAGATGAAGAGCAAAAACCAGCAGTGCCAATGCCACCAAAACCTAGCTTTTCATCAAAAACAATTCCTTCAACAGACGTGCCAAAACGTTTGCCACCAAAAAATTTGCCTGGTGTGCATGCAAACATCAAAGCCGCACCAAATGCAGAAAACATTCATTTGGGTAAAGCAAAACCACCGGTTATGCCAAACAAACCAGCAGTGCCACAACCACCAAAATCACAAGTTTTGCCACCAAAAAAACCTGAATAAATATAAAAGGAAAACAGATTTTTTAATCTGTTTTTTTTTGTTTTTAATATTAAGTTTTATTACAATTATTTTTTAATTTTAATAAATAAAAACAAAATTAATTAATTTATAAAAAAATAAAAAATAAAAAATTCAACATAAAAATTAAAATTAAATAAAAAGCTTAAAATTTAAGGTTTTTAAATGTTTTCATTAATTAATTTCTATGATTATTTTTTTTAAATTTTTAATTTAATTTTAATTATTAATTTATTTAATTTAAAATAAAAGTTTTCTTTATTCAACCGTCACGCTTTTTGCAAGGTTTCTTGGCTGGTCGGGGTTAATTCCTTTTTGGGTTGAAACTTTGAAAGCCGCAAGTTGAATTGGAATGATTGAAACAATTGGCATAAACAAATAATGTGCGTTTTGAAGTGGTAATGCATCACTTATTTTAAATTGGCTTAAAAGCAAAACTTTTCCACCGCGTGCCAAAATTTCTTGCTTTGCACTTTGTGTTTTGTTTATGTGTTTTTCTTGCGTGCAAAAAATTATTGTTGGCATTTGCTCATCAATCAGTGCAATTGAGCCATGTTTAAGCTCGCCACTTGGCAAAGCGTTAGAGTTAATGTAAGTTGTTTCTTTAATTTTTAAAGCAGCTTCGTTTGCTGTGATAAAGTCTTGTCCGCGCCCAAGCACAAAACAGCTTTTTGCTTGTTTTAATAGTGAAATGATTTTCTTTGTTGTTTCGTCATATTCAATTTCAAATGTGTTTTTAAAATTTTCAAATTCAGCCCAAAATTCTTTTTGTTTTTGTTTTGATGAAAAGCGATGTGCCAAAATTTCAAGCGCCAAAATTTGAGCACTGTATGCTTTTGTGGATGCCACTGCAATTTCACTTCCAGCAAAAACAGGGAAGGCAAAATCAACTTGGGTGGCAAGTGTGCTGTGCATAACATTAACCACGCCAATTGTTTTGCATTTGTGCTGTTTTGCTTTTTTTAGTGCAAGCAATGTGTCGGCGGTTTCTCCGCTTTGGCTCACAAAAATGCACAATGTTTTTTTGTTTAAAAGGCTGGTGGAAAACTCGCTTGCAATGTGGGCAGAGCATTCAATTTCAGTTATGTCCTGCATAACACTCGCCCCAAACAATGCGCTGTGATATGCTGTGCCGCAAGCAATGAATTTAATTCTGTTTATACCTTTCAAAATTTTCTTAAAATTTTTTGGCAAATCAAATTCTGTTGTGTGTTTGTTGTAAATGTTTTCAATAACGCTTTTTGTTTCAAAAATTTCTTTTTCCATAAAATGAGAAAACCCAACTTTTGAAGCATTGTTTTCAAGATTTTCCAGTTTTAAACTCTGTTTGGTAATGGTTTGATTGTTGCCATTATAAAAAACAATTTCGTTTTCATTTGCCATGCAAAATTCGCCATCTTCCAAGCGGTAAAAGTTTGTGATATTTTCAAAACAAACAACATCACTTGCAGCAATAATTCCAGTTTGTGTTTTTGCAATAAAAAGAGGGCTTTGATTTTTGGCAAACCAAATTTCTTGTTTTTCCTTGTTTAAAACAGCCAAGGCGTAAGAGCCTTCAAGTTGTTGGCATGTTTCAATGAAAGCCTTAAAATTATTTTTATTTTGTTTAACTAATAGTTGCAAAACAACTTCGCTGTCTGTTTGTGATTGTGTTGTTAAATTGTGTTTTGTTTTAAGTGTTTCATAGTTATTAATAATTCCATTATGCACAAGCGTCCAGCCTTTAAATTCAAATGGATGAGCATTAATTGTGGACGCCTCGCCATGTGTTGCCCAGCGCGTGTGTGCAATGCCAATGTGTCCCTTATGGCTAAAATCATTTTTCAATTTTGCTTTTAAGTCTGCAACTTTTCCTGTTGTTTTTGACACTTTAATTATGTTTTTTTCTTTGGTTGCAATTCCAGCGGAATCATATCCGCGATATTCCAGTTTTTCAAGGCTTTCAATAAGTTTATCTTTCACTGGTTTGTTTGATATTATCGCAACAATTCCACACATATTTCATCCTCCTGTTTTAAAGCCTTGGCTTAAAATTTTGTTTTTTATATCTTCAACTTTTTTTTGCCTTTGGCTTTCTATAAGCACGCGCACAACTTGTTCTGTTCCTGATGGTCTAATTAAAATTCGTCCATTGTTTTTAAGTTTTTTTTCAAATTCTGGCAAAAGCCCTTCAAGTTTGTTCATTAATTCTGTTTTGTCTTGAGTTTGTAAATTTAATGAGGCAGAATGCAGTTTTTTAAAGTGTGAAAGTTTGTCAAATTTTTTACAACCCGCAATTTTTAAAGCGGTTAAAATTCCGTCACCAGTTGGCATAATTTTTGCAAAAATCATGTGGCCAGGGCGCTCGCCCCCAAATTGAGATTTTGTTTTGTTAATAAGTTTTTTAACTTGTTGGTCGCCAACATTGCTTCTGTAAAATTTAATTTTGTTTTTGTTAAACACTTTTTCAATTGCAATGGTGGAATAAATTGTGCCAACAACTTTTTTAAAGCCATAGCCCCTTGCAAGGCCCAAAAGCACATTGTCACCAGACAACAAATCTCCGCCTTTCAAAACAACAACGCAGCGGTCGGCATCGCCGTCAAAAGCAAAGCCCATATCTGCGTTTGTTTGTTTAACTTTATCAATAAGCATTTGAGGAGCAGTTGCGCCACAATTTTTATTAATATATTTTCCGCATTTTGTGTTTATAACAAAAATTTTGCCACCAGTTTTTTTTAAAATTTCTGGGGCAATGCGTTTTGATGCTCCATTTGCGCAATCTAAAACAATTGTTTTTTTGTTTAAGGCAGGCAAGTGCTTAAGCATCAAGGCAATGTATTGCTCTTTGCCAACATTCAAGTTTTTTCCTTTTTTAATGCCATGTTTTTTTGCAATGCATTTAAGTTGGGCAGTTAAGTCTTTGTCAAAAAGTTCGTCAAAAAATTTTTCAATTTTTTTCTCTTGGGAAACTTTCAATTTTTCGCCATTGGAATTAAAAGTTTTAATTCCATTTGTGTCTGCGCTGTTGTGGCTTGCTGTAATCACAACTCCAAAATTTGCCTTATGTTTAACTGTGTAATAACTCACAAAAGAAGAGGGCACAAGTCCACAATCAAGTGTGCTTATTCCCAGTGTTAAAAGTGCGTTTTTAAGTTTGTTTTTAAACCTTTTAGAGTTTGGTCTGCCATCGTGCCCAAGCACAACTTGTTTGGCGTTAAATTTATGTAAGGCGTATGCAAATTTAATTGTTAAAATTTCAAGTTTTTGTTTGTCGTTCAGTCTTATTCCATCTGTTCCAAAGTATTTCATAATTTTTTCTTCCTTTGAAATAAATTTATATAAACATTTCAAGTTTACATACATTATTTTATGAAAAGCGGCTTCTTCTTGTTCAAAAGCAAGATATAAAAAAACATAAGGCAAGTAAAGTACCTTATGTTTTAATTCAGTTTTTAATAATTGCTTTGTGCAATAAGCGCTTCAAACAATAAATCCACAAAATGTGGTGAGGGTTGCAAGTTAAACTTTTCAATAAGTTCGTCAAAAATGGTTGGGGTGAGTGACATTGAAAGTTCATCAAGAATTGAAACTTGCTCATTAAAAATTTTATGATGATTTAAATATGCTTCGGTGTAGCCATTTTTCAAAATGTAAACAGGCAAGTTTTCGCTCCACAACGAAAATTGTTTCATCATTTCTTCAGTGGTGGAAAGTTTTCTAAAACTATCATCATCATAAGAAATCATTTCAGCTAAATCTGCAATTTTAATTTTGCTTTTTTCAAGGCGGCAGTCAAACCTGGAAAGCATTTTATAATCTTCGATTTTAAGCGCTTGAAGTTGTGCAACATCACCATATTGTGGGTTGGAATGGGTTGGAATAAGTTCTAAAATCACATATTTTTTCATTTGTTTTTCCTTTTTTGCACATTATATCACATTTTGTTTTGCAATCAAACAAATGAAAATAAAAAAAAATAGCAAACTTTATTAATAAAAAAACTTGAAAAATCAAAAAAAATGTGATAGAATTCGTTCAGTTTAAAAGACAAGCCTACTTTTAACGCTCGCATAACATAGGCTTAATGTGCAAACGGTCTTCCTTCCCCCCACAATTTTTGTGGGGCCAAAATGCACATTTTAAGTTTGTCAATGCAACTTAAAATGTTTAAAAATGCAAGACTGTTGCCAATTTAAAATCAATCAGGAGATAAAGAAAACCAGCGTATCTTTTCATTTTAAGCAATTGGTTGTTATTCCAAAGCAAAATACGTTTTTCTCACTCCAAAATTCACCCTCAAATTTGCAGGGGATCAATTCCCACAAAACTATCTTTGTCCGTCTGCCAATTTACCCCAACAAAACACTTTTTTGTGGGGCATTGTCGCATTGGCCAACAACAGTTGGTATGCTTTTATGTTTTAAAAATTTAATAATCAAAATTAACATGGAGAGATGTCAGAGTGGTCTGCGTCATTGCTCTCGTTTGAAGCAGTTTGCCTTTAATTCAAAAGTCAAACGTGCCTTGAACACTCGGCAATTCCTAACCCCAACAAAACCTTTTTTGTCGGGGACCCCATTGCACATTAGCCCACACCAATTTGTGTGCCTTAAATGTGTGAAAAAAAATAAAACAATTTAATATTCCTATATGGAGAGATGTCAGAGTGGTCTAATGTGCTCGCTTGGAAAGCGGGTGTAGGTAAAACTACCGCAGGTTCGAATCCTGTTCTCTCCGCCAACTAAATCCTAAATCGAATATCTCGATTTGGGATTTTTTTTGCTATAATGTATTAGAGGTGTTTATGAGTATTATTGAATTTCCAAATAGAAAATCTTCAAAAATAAAAAATTTTAGTTTAGATGAACTTGCTGAATTAATCAAAACTTTGTATGAACAAACAAATTATGCTTGTAATTGTTATTATATTGGAAGTAGATTATATACCAATTTATCAAAATATGATGAGCTTAATGATAAATGGTATATTTTTGCTCTCAACTCATTGGATGATAATATGATTTTAATTTTAATAAAATTATATAATGACCAAGATAATGAGAT
>JBMNOM010000038.1:0-8353 GCA_050943075.1 Christensenellales bacterium
CACCGCAAATGAATAAAATGTTTGTTGTGTCAATTTGCAACATTTCTTGGTGTGGGTGTTTTCTGCCACCTTGTGGTGGAACAGTTGCAACTGTGCTTTCAATAATTTTTAAAAGTGCTTGTTGAACACCTTCGCCAGAAACATCACGAGTTATGGAAACGTTTTGTGTTTTTCTTGCAATTTTGTCAATTTCATCAACGTAAATAATTCCACGTTGCGCCTTTGCAATGTCATAGTCAGCATTTTGAATTAATTTTAAAAGAATGTTTTCAACATCATCGCCCACATAACCCGCTTCGGTTAAAGTTGTGGCATCTGCTGTTGCAAATGGCACTTTTAAAATTCTTGCAAGTGTTTTGGCAAGCAATGTTTTTCCGCTTCCTGTTGGGCCAACCATCAAGATGTTGCTTTTTTCAAGTTCAATGAAGTCATCTTTTTTGCTTGCCTTTTTTGAAATATTATAATTAATTCTTTTATAATGGTTATAAACCGCCACAGCAAGCACTCTTTTTGCATCGTCTTGTCCAATGATATATTCATCAAGTTGCGCCTTGATTTCATGTGGGGATGGAAGATCAATTTCAACATCATAACCTTTGCTGATTTTGTCTTCTTTCATAATTTCTTTGCAAATATCAACGCACTCATCACAGATGAATGAATCGCCAGTTGGGTTTGCTATAAGCCTTTTTGCTTTGTTTTGCGCTTTTCCACAAAACGAGCAAGTGAATTTGTTATTGTCTGTTTTCATTGTCTTCCTTTTAAAAAGCCTATTAAATTTATATGAAAATTAAAAAAATTTTGTCTTAATTTTCATTTTTATTTTAAACTTTAAAAACTTTTTTAAACTAAAATTTTAAAATAATATAAAATTAGTTTTTTTGCTTTTATGGTCTTTCAGTTAAAATTTGGTCAATAATGCCATAGTTTAAAGCTTCGGCAGCGTCCATATAGAAATCCCTGTCTGTGTCTTTTTCAACTTTTTCAATGTTTTGACCAGTTCTTTCACTTAAAATGTTGTTAATTTTTCTTTTGATTTTTTGAATTTGTTTTGCTTGAATTTCAATATCACTTGCTTGGCCTCTTGCCCCGCCAAGTGGTTGGTGAATCATCACTTCGCTGTTTGGCAAAGCAAAACGTTTGCCTTTTGTTCCGCTTGCAAGCAAGAATGCACCCATTGACGCAGCAAGACCTATGCAAATTGTGGACACATCACATTTAATGTAGTTAATTGTGTCGTAAATTGCAAGCCCCGCGCTCACGCTTCCGCCTGGAGAGTTGATGTAAAGATATATGTCTTTATTTGGGTTTTTGCCTTCAAGATAAATTAATTGTGCAACAATTATATTTGCAACAGCGTCATCAATTTCCCCTGTTAAAAAAATGATTCTGTCTTCCAAAAGTCTGGAATAAATATCGTAAGACCTTTCACCTGAATTTGTTTGGTCAACAACCATTGGTATTAACATAATTTCCTCCTATTTTCAAAAAATAAGTGCCTTAAAGAGGCTGTGTTATTTGTATTGCTATTATACCACAAGTTTTGCTTTCTGCAAAATTTAACACTTGACGATAAGGCGCAATGGTAAAAATATTTTACTCTTTCCAAAAACTTTCTCTTAAAGCACTTTTTTTATTTATCTATTAAATTTATTATACTTTTAACTTTTTTTAAAAGCATTTTCTTGTTGTTTTTTATACAAGTTTATTGTTTTTTGTTAAAAACTCGAAAACTTTTTCCATCAACATTTCGTTTTCAAAATATTGAAGTTGTTTTTCACCAAGACTTTCTTTATAGTTTTTAAATTCTTTTTTGTATTTGTCAGCAAGTGCTTTAACACGAGCGTCAAGTTCTTCTTCAGAAACATAAAGATTTTCTGTTTCAATCAATTTTTCAAGCACAAGACGTGTTTTAACCGTGCTTTTAGCTTGTTCCAAACGTCCTTCTTTAAGTTGTTCAAGTGTCACACCAGACCATTCAAGATAGTCGTTAAGTTTCATACCTTGATATGACAAGCGCATTTCAAAATCTCTAACAAACATATCAAGTTGTCTTTCAACTAAAACTTGTGGAATTTCAACTTCACTTGCATCCACAACTGCTTGAAGCAAGTTGTTTTCGTTTTCTGCTTTCAAGTGTTTTTCATTTTCTGCAACAAGTTTTGCTTCAATGTCTTTTTTAAATTCTTCAAGTGTTTCAAATTCACTTGTTTCTGATGCAAATTCATCATTAAGTTCTGGCAACACTTTTTCTTCAACTTTGTTAAGTGTCACTTCAAACACTGCTTCTTTGCCAGCAAGTTCTTTAACACCATAGTTTTCTGGGAATGTCACAACAACATCTTTCTTTTCCCCAATTGTCATGCCTGCAACTTGTTCTTCAAAGTTGTCAATGAAACTCTTTGAACCAAGTTCAAGTCTGTGGTCTTCTGAAGAGCCGCCTTCAAATTTAACTCCGTCAACACTTCCAACAAAGTCAATTGTCACAGTGTCGCCCATTTGTGCTTTTCTTTCAACAACAACAAATCTTGCGCGTTGGTTTCTAATTGAGTCAAGATATTCTTGCACTGCGTCTTCTTTAATTGAGTGGTCGTGTTTGTGAATTTCAAGCCCTTTATATGCCCCAAGTTTAACTTCTGGCATGCCTTCAACTTCTGCAATTAACACAAGCCCTTTTTCGTCAAATTGTTCAATTTTGATTTTTGGTTGGTCAATTGGTTGAATTTGTGGCTCGTTGCTTAATGCGTTGTAATATTCATTTGAAAAAGCAATATCCATTGCGTCTTCAAAGAAAATGTTGTTTCCATAGTTTTGTTCAATAACTTTTCTTGGCACTTTGCCTTTTCTAAAACCTTGGACGCTGTATTTGCCTTTTGTTTCTTCATAGGCTTGGTTAACGTATTCTTCCCATTGTTCTGGGCTGATTGTAATTTTGATTTCGTAAACATTTTTTTCTTTTTTAGTAGCTGTATACATTTTTTCTCCTTAAAATAGCAAGTTTTATTTTGTTTAACCCCTGTAAAACTTGAAAAATAGGTTAAATAACTAAATTATAAAGTTTAACACTTGTAAAATAATTACCACAGTCACAGACACTGCATAAAGCACAATCCAAACTGGTTTTCTTTTTGTTCTAACATAAGCGTATGCCACAACAATTAAAATGATTGATGATATTAATGAACCAATGTCGGAAATTAATTGAATAATATTCATATCAGTAATTCCAACAATTTTCAAAACATATCTTGCAATCAAGGCCGCTGCAACACACAATAAACCGATAAATGCAATCAAATTGAAAATTCTCTTTGCAGATAATTCCTTGTTACTCATTTATTTTCTCCTTTTACTTGCAACATTTTATCAAATAATGCTTATAATGTCTAGCATTTTTAATTTAAGTGCAAACATTATTATATAATAAATTTATAAAACTTCAATTTACAACCAAAACAACAAAGCAAACTAATCTTCTTGCAAATTTTGGTTTAGTTTAAACAGCACTTTTTCAAAGTAATCTGGCAAGGGCGCTTTAAATGAAAGTTGTTCATTTTTCAAATTGTAAAATGTAATTGATGCCGAGTGTAAAAGTTGCCCGCCCGAATAAAGCTTTGTGTTGCCACCATAAACGCTGTCGCCAACAATTGGATGTCCTTTGTGGGCGGAATGCACTCTAATTTGATGCGTTCTGCCAGTTTCCAAAACAAATTTCACCAAACAAAAACCTGTGAATCTTTTTAAAACCTCAAAATGAGTGATTGCAAGTTTTTGCTGTCCAACAGGGTAAACTGCTTGTTTTTTTCTGTTATTTTTATCTCTGCCAATGCCTGTTGTAATTGTGCCTGAGTCATCTTTAAAGTTTCCGCTCACCAAGGCAACATATTCCCTTATTGCAGTTTTATCTTTAATTTGTTTTGCCAAAAACGCGTGTGCTTTGTCATTTTTTGCAACAAGCATTGCTCCGCTTGTGTCTTTATCAAGCCTATGCACAATTCCAGGGCGCACATCGTTTGACGAACTTAAGGAAGAAAACCTGTGTGCAAGTGCATTCACAAGTGTGCCACTGTAATTTCCGGGCGCTGGGTGCACCACAAGCCCTTGTTGTTTGTTAATCACAGCAAGGTCGTCATCTTCATACAGCACATCAAGATAAATGTCTTCTGGTGCTGTTTGCATAATAGGTTTTTCAAAATTTTTAAGCAAAACTTCATTGTTTTCCTTAAGCAAAAAGCCAGCTTTAACCTCTTTTCCATCCACCAAAACAATTCCGTCTTCAATAAGTTTTTTAATTTGTGAACGAGTTTTATCCAAATTTTCGCTTAAAAAAACATCAAGCCTTTTTTTCTCGTCCTCTTTTTTTGCCAAAAAGATTTCTTCCATTGTTAATCCTTTTTTGTTTTATCTTGTTCGTTTGCGTTTTGCTCTTGTTTTATATTTTCTGTTTTTTCTGCTTTGTCTTCTTCTTTTGAAATTTTTGGATACACAAACAAAACATAAATTGAAAACATTATAACACCAAACACCAAACTGGCATCTGCCAAGTTAAAAATTGGAAAAGTAATAAAGTCTGTTTTAATAAAATCACGAACATAACCAAAAAAAACTCTGTCAATTAAATTTCCAATTGCCCCGCCAACAATAAAGGCGTATGAAATTGAATAAAAGGTGGATTTTTCTTTAAACTTGTGTGAAAAAATTACCAAAACCACCAAAAATAAAACTGAAATAATTGCAAGCAGAACAACATTTTCACTCAAAATGCTCCATGCCGCACCAGTGTTTTCAGAATAATGAACACTGATAAAATCATTAATCAACACAAAATATTTATCCACAGCCAAAAACTTTGTCACTTGGTCTATGGCAATAAGCAACAAAACAATTGGATATGTAATTAACATGTGTTTTTTTGAATCAATCATTATTCCTCCAATAAAAAGTTAAGTTCTTCAAGCACACAAACATAAATGTTTGTTTCAATTTTTTCCATTCTGCCTTCAAGGGCAAAAGTTGCACCTGAAATAAAATCAAACGCCCTAATTTTTTTGTCTTTTGAAAGCATGGAAAGGTCAACAACAACGCCACCTTTTTTCTTCATAACATCAATCATTGGCAAAATTTCTTCTTCAGAACGCAACTTAAAAGTTTCAAGTGTTTGGTTTTCTTTCTTTTTTTCTTTAAGCGAAAAAGAAGCAAATGGCTTTGCACTTTTATTGCGCCTTTTTGTTTTTCCTTCTTCCTTTTCAGGCTTTGTTTGGGTTTGATTTGCGTCTTCAAAGCCCATAAGATGAAATATTTTATTAAACAACCCCATTTTTAATACATCCTAAAATAAATTACACATTCATTTTAACACATAAGAAATAAAAAAACAGCATTTTTTATGCTGTTTTTTGTAAGAATAACATCAATAAATGCCACTTGGGTTTTCAAAGGCAGTTGTTTTTGGTTGTTCTGGCAAATCTGTCACAAGTGCCTCTGTTGTTAAAAGCGTCCCTGCAACACTTGCTGCATTCACAAGAGCCAAACGCGTCACTTTTGTTGGGTCAATAATTCCTCTTTCAAACATATTAACAAATTCATCATTCAATGCGTCATATCCAAACTCATTGTCTGGGCTATTTAAAACTTTTTCACAAACAACGCCTGCGTCCACACCTGCATTTAAAGCAATTTGTTTAATTGGGGCAAGCATTGCTTTTGCAATGATTTCCGCGCCAATTTTTTCATCGCCTTTAAGTTGTTTTGCCAAATCATCAACATATTTTTTAATTTTCAACAAAGCAACACCGCCGCCTGCAACAACGCCTTCATCAGTTGCTGCCTTTGTTGCTGAAAGTGCATCTTCAATTCTAAGTTTCTTTTCTTGCATTTCAACTTCTGTGGCTGCGCCAACTTCAATCACAGCAACACCGCCAGATAAATACGCCAAGCGAGATGTTAGTTTTTCTTTTTCATATTCACTTGTTTCTTTTGCAATTTGCCCTCTTAACGCCTCAATTCTGTTTTGAATTGCAATTTTTTCGCCCTTTCCTTCCACAATTGTTGTTGTGTCTTTTGTGATAACAACTTGTCTTGCACGCCCAAGTTGATGAACAAGCACATTTTTAATCTCCATTCCAAGTTCACTGTTAATCACTTCTCCGCCTGTTAAAACAGCCAAATCTTCAAGCATTGCCATGCGTTTGTCGCCAAAACTTGGTGCTTTAACAACAACCGAGTTAAATGTGCCTCTTAATTTATTAACAACAAGAAGTGCAAGCGCTTCGCCCTCAACATCGTCTGCCACAATCACAAGTTTTTCTCCTTGTTTTGCAAGCTGTTCAAGAAGTGGCAAAAGGTCTGCCACTGCGCTTATTTTTCTGTCTGTAATTAAAATGCATGCGTTTTCCACAACTGCTTGCATTTTTTGTGTGTCTGTCACCATGTGGGCGGAAATATAGCCTCTGTCAAATTGCATGCCTTCCACAACTTTAAGTGTTGTTTTTGTTGTTTTGCTTTCTTCAATTGTAATAACGCCGTCTTTACCAACTTTTTCCATGGCCTCAGCAATAAGACGACCAACTTCTTCATTTGAAGCAGAAATGGAAGCAACTTGTTCAATGTCTTTTGAACTTGCAATTGGTTTTGAAAGTTTTTTAAGTTGTTCTTCCACAACACCAACTGCTTTTTCAATTCCTTTTTTCAAAATAATTGGGTTTGCCCCTGCGGCAAAGTTTCTAATGCCTTCTTTAATAATTGATTGTGCAAGCACAGACGCTGTTGTTGTGCCATCGCCCGCAAGTTCGTTTGTTTTAACACTAACTTCTTTAATAAGTTCTGCTCCCATGTTTTCAAATGGGTTTTCAAGTTCAATTTCTTTTGCAATTGTCACGCCATCGTTTGTGATAAGTGGTTGACCATATTTTCTGTCAAGCACAACATTTCTGCCTTTTGGCCCAAGTGTAATTTTAACAGTGTCTGCAAGTGTGTTCACGCCTTTTTCAAGCGCACTTCTTGCCGCGTCGCCATATAAAAATTGTTTTGCCATTTTTTCTCCTTCCCTTATTCTTCAACAACAGCCAATATGTCTGTTTGCTTAATAATTATATATTCTTCGCCGTCAATTTTAAACTCATTGCCAGCATATTGCGAGTAAATTACAGTTTGCCCAACCTTTAATTTCATTTCAACATTTTTGCCATCAATAATTCCGCCATCGCCAACACTAACAACAGTTGCAAGTTGCGATTTTGTTGCACTTGCTGATGGAAGCACAAGCCCAGATGATGTTTTAAGTTCGTTTTTCTTTGGGGCAAGAATCACTCTGTCGAATAATGGTTTAAGTTTCATTAAAATCCTCCTAATTAAAATTCACTTTGTTTTATGTTTGTATTATACTTTAATATTACAAAAAAAGTAAAGCAAACAAACCCAAAGTAAAAGAATAGTTTGCCGCACAGCCGCATAGTTATATGGTATAAAAACGTTCAAGGAGAAGCAAATTACTATGCCAAAAAAATCAAATTTTTTTTAATAACAGTTCTGGTTGTAAGCTTTGCGCTGATTATAAGTTTGGCAGATTTGTTTTCAAGTTTTTTAACAATTGGCAATTTTGCCTTTTTGCCTTCACAAGGTGTTAAAATTTCCTCTTAAAAATTTATGCAATAAGTTTGGCAAGAAGTTCAACATCAAGCGGTGCAAGTGAAAACATTAAAGAAGTTAAAACAAGAAGCGGCGCAGGATATGTGTATCAAGCAAACGGAATTTATTATTGTTTGGCAAGCGCTTATGAAAATGAAAATGACGCAATTAATGTGCAAAACAACTTAAAAGAAAGTGGAACAGAAAGCCAAATAATTGAAATTCCTGTTGGGCAAATCAGTGTTGATATGTCACTTTCTGGCACAGAAAGAACAGCACTGCTTGAAGCGCTTAACAGCTTTAAAGCCAACTTCAAAACACTTTACGACATCAGCATAAGTTTGGACACAGGAGTTAAAAACCTTGTTGAATGCAAATTGGAATTAAGCAAACAAATGGACAAAATTGCCAAAGTGCAACAAGATTTTGAAAGCGCTTTCAAAACAAAATTGACAGGTGAAATTTTTAAAACAAAACTAAAACTTATGGAGCAAACTTCATTTGTGCAAGGTTTGGTGGAGCTTAACTTAAACGAAAAAGTTTTATTCTCCTCCGCTTTAAAAGAGCTTTACATTAAAGTTATTATCCTAAACAAAACCCTTGCAAGCGAAATTTTAAATTAATTAAAACAAAAATAAAAACAATAAAAAAGGTTGATTTTAATTTGCAATTAATAATAAAAATAAAATAATATTTTTAAAATTAATTTAATTAATAATTAGAAAAT
>JBMNOM010000039.1:0-8276 GCA_050943075.1 Christensenellales bacterium
ATAGAATCAACATATAAATAAATATTTTATTTATTATATTGTGCGTCTACACTTAAGAAGGAAAATCACTTTAACATCGAACTTTTAGAGAGTTTTCTTGAAAGATAGACTCTCAGTTTAAGATGAGCGAACTCAACTTCTAATTTGCATTTAGTTAACCATGCTTATAATTATAAGACAATTTCTTTTGAAAAAATATATTAACAATGTAATTATTGATGTGAAATTTATTGGAGAAATAGAATATGAAAGAAAATATTTTTTAATAACATTATTATTGTTAATTGGTTTTTCATTACCAATATTATTTTCAAAAGCATAGTTGATAATGATGTTGTATTTGTATTAGCGTCTGGAGTTTTTGGCTCTGCATTTGTAGCGTTATTGCTTGAGATTTTAGCTGATAAACAATTTTTTAATTTATGAAAATAGAAAACCGCAGATGATTTTTCTTTGTTTTTTAAAATTTTATAATTAATTAGATATTGACTATCAACAATGAAAATGATAAAATTATCTTATTAGTAAGAGGCATTTTAAGCTGCAAAAAAAATATATTTTTCAAAAAGCGAGTTGGTTATGAAAACTAAAAAAATTAAAACAAAAGAATATATCTATAAAGGAACTTTAAATGAAAATAATATGCCTGATGGTTTTGGAAAAATTGTTTCCTCTCCAATTAGTCACATTGTAACACACTTGCGTTTTAATTACAATAGTTTAAAAATGTAATAATATAGCAAATAATATTAATACTTTTGCAATAAATATTAAAATAAAAAAACCACTTTGTTTAGTGGTTTTTCAATTTTATAATTTAACGGTTTTGTTTTTTCTGCTTAAAGCAAAAGCAATGAATGTGAAAATTGTAATAAAAGCTGCGGCTGTTAAAATTGCAAGCCAAAGTGGTGCACTGCCAACCAAATTTTCTGGAGCAAGCATTGTGTATGAACCAATTAAGAAAAATTCAAGAACATACATCAAAAGTGGGTGTCTGCCCCACCAAGCAAGTGGGGCAAATTTGGATGAGTAAAAATTGAACAAATTAACAATCATAAAGCCAGATGCTGAAATGCAAAGTGTCATCAGCACATAAACAGGTTCTGGTTTAACACCAGTTTTTAAGTTGCTTACGCCAACTGTGAAATAAAGTGTGAGTGCAAGTGCCCAAAAGCCTAAAAGAGCTAAAAGCGCTTGTTTTTTGTTTTTGGAATAAAATTCCATAAAAATTGTGCCCATCACAATTATAAATGCCCAACCAAATGCGCCAAGCACGCCGCCTTGTGTGTCTGCTTTAATCACAGCACCCAAACCTGTGAGCCTAAAAAGCAAAAAGTATGCCAAAAACATTGCATTAGTTGCAATTGCTTTATATTTTGTTTTTAAAAACATAAATGGCAATGCAATAAGTCCAGCCATACCAATTGATTGAAGCACCATCCAGTAGCCAGCTTTGTTAAAGTTAATGTCAAACACAAGACGAGTTGTTTCATAACTTGCCAAAAGCGCAACAACTGCACCTAAAAATGACAATGAGTATAAAAACAAGTCTTTAAAAAGTTTTTTGTGCTTTTTAAGTGGTTTAATTTGGAAAATTAATGCCAACAAACTTGCGCAAATTACAACACCTAATGCAATTAAAAAGAAATAATCAGTGAACATAATGGTTGAGCCATTCAAAATATCAATTACCAAATTGATTCCTGAAAATGCCCCACCAATTCCAATTAAAGCAAGGTTTCTTAAAACAAAGTGTTTAACTGCCGCTTTTTTGCCATAAAGTTCAACGCGTTTGTTAAACGAAAGTTGATAACTTAATGCAATAGCAAACATAAACATTGGGGCAATTAAGTCTGCAATTGTGGTGAATTGAAAAATTTGAATTCCGTCTGCAATGCTGTGCTCGGAAATTTTTGTTAAAACTCCAAAACTGCCAAAGTGATTTAAAAGTTGAAAGAAGATCATGCAAAAAACTGCAATTCCCCTAAAACGGTCAATTGAAGCAAGCCTTTGGCTTTGCTTAACTTGATGTTCTGTCATAAATTTTGTTCCTTTAAGGGGTTTATTTTATGAATTGCTATCAGGATTTAGTTGAGGCAGCAAAAAAATATGATTATAAATTTGGTTTAGAATATTTTAACAGCAAAACAAAAATTAAAGATTTTATTAAAGATGTTGATAAAATTGCAACCTATTTGCAAAAGAATGGCGTTAAAAAAGACAGTGTTTACATAATTAATTTGCCAAACACTCCTCAAGCTTTTGCATTTTTTTATGCCCTAAACAAGCTTGGCGCAATTGCAAACATTGTTCACCCATTAACCCCCATTAACACACTTAAAAAAAGTGTTGAGCAAACAAATTCAAAAGGTGTTATTGTGCTTGACATTTTGGCAAATGAACATGTGGAAGACTTAAAGACAATTAACACACAATTCATTGTTGCAAAAAACTCCGATTATGTTAAAGGGCTTAAAAACCTTTGCTTTAAAACTTATGAATTTTTTAAAACAAAAAACTTAAAAAACTTAAAAAATGCAATTTTTTATAAAGACGCAATAAAACAAGTTAAAGAAAACCAACTTTGTCCAATTACAAAAAATGATGTTGCTGTTTACATTCACAGCGGCGGAACAAGTGGAGAAACCAAAACAATTGTGCTTTCAAATTCTTCCATTGTTCATCTTTCAAACGAGGTGGCAAAATTCAACCAACGAAATGGCCCTGAATACAGCCCAATTGTGTTGCCAATTTTCCATGCTTATGGGCTTTCCATTGGCGTGCACACACTTTTAAAACTTGGCTACACTGGTGTGATTTTCCCAAAATTCGATGCAAAAAAAGTGAATAAAACACTTAAGAAATATAAGGTGACAACACTCATCAGCGTGCCTTTGATGATTTTAAAGATGATGAGAGAAAAACATTTTTATGGCCCACATTTAAAACACCTCTCACGCGTGTATTGTGGTGGAGATGTTGTTGGAACACAACTTCAAACAGACTTTAACACAGCACTTGAAAAATATGGCAGCAAAGGAAAATTGCTTGCTGGCTATGGTTTAACAGAAACTTGCAGTGTTGTGACTGTTAACACACTTGACAATTACAGATTTGGCTCATGCGGAAAACCGCTTTCAAACACCAAAATTGAAATTTGGGACGAAGATGAAGAAGTTTTACCAGCAAACAAAGTTGGCGAAATTGTTATTACAGGCAAAACAATTATGAATGGCTATCTTCACACAGAAGATGACGGAATCACAACAAAAAACGGAATTGACTATGTTAAAACTGGCGACCTTGGTTTTATTGATGAAGATGGATTCATTTATGTTTCAGGGCGCAAAAAGCGTTTAATTAAAATTGCGGCATACAACATCTTCCCTTCTGAAATTGAAGACACAATTTTAAAATTGCCATACATTGAAGAGGTTTGCGCTTTTGAAAAAAAGGTTGACGGCAAAAACTACATTAAAGTTATTATGACTTTAAGAAAAACTGCCACACTTATTGACAAAGAAATTATTTTAAAAGAAGTTAAAGAACATTGCAAAACACACCTCATTAAATATGCTTTGCCATGTGAATATGAAATTATCAGCGATTTGCCACACACTAATATGAGCAAAATTGACGTTGTTAAAATTGCAAATGTTTATTAGGACATTCATATCGAAAGATATATGTTATAAAAAAATTTAAAAGGATTAAAAATGGAAAAAGAAAAAACTTTAAAAAGAGACCTAGCCATTGACAGATTTCGCGGAATTGCAATCTTCTTTGTTGTACTTTCATTAATTGTGGGCGCACTTTTGGGGCCAATGGCAGAAATCCTTGAAGAACAAGGAAAAGAATTGCCAGCATTTTTTGCGCTCATTGACAAATTGTTTTCTCACCATGCAAGAGATGGCGTTAAGTTAATTCCAAACTTCTTGCCAAACATTATTGGTGACAACCGTGCTGGGCTTTCACTTGCAGATTTGTTTGCACCAATGTTTTTGTTCATCATTGGTTTAACAATTGTGAAAAGCTTTAAATCACGCGCAGAAAAATATGGCACAAAACAAGCATATTTTCAGCTTGCGGTTAGATCACTTGGCTTAATGGCAATTGGCTTTCTTATTAATGGCTTGGAAGGCTGGATTGAAGTTCTTGGCGGAGAAGAATATCTTGCATTTGACTTAAACCACAAATTTGCAATGATTGGTGTGTTTTTTGCGCTTGCAGTTGTTTTGGTTTTAGTGATTTCACTTATGTTAAAAAACAAAAAGTTTAAAACAATTGCATCAAATATTCTTAAATACACACTTGCATTCATTGGAACAATTTGCTTGTTCTTCATCACTGTTCGTCTTGCTGAAATTTCAGGCGGAACAGGTGTTGAAGCTTTTGGTGGCAATGTTTGGGACATTTTGCAAAACATTGGGCTTGCAAGCTTGTTTGCTCTTTTGTTTGTTAACATGGGCAAAACTGGAAGATTGGTAATTGTTGCATTAATCTTTACATTCTTCTCAATTTTCAATCAATTTGGTGGCGCTGCAATTACAACAAGAGTTATTGAAGGTGGCGTTCCAGGAGCATTAAGCTCAAGCGCACTCATCTTGCTTGGCAGCGTGTTTGTTGAAATTTGGAACAACAAAAAATTGTATTTCACACTCACTGGCACACTTACAGTTCTTGGCTTAATTCTCACCTTTGGCGTGCAATTGCTTTTCACAAAAAGAGGCTACACACCAAACTATGTAATGCTTACAGCGGCATTGTCATCATTAATTTATGCTGGGCTTTCACTTTTGAATAACTTTAAACCAAAATTTGCTTTCTTCACATGGTGGGGTTCAAGTGCAATTTTGACATACACATCTGCTTACACACTTGCTCTTTTAATGGGCGGAACATTGCTTATATTAGAACTTGTTATTCCTGTTTGGGCATTTATTGTAATTGCAGTTGTCATTGTTGATTTGTTCACACTTATGAATTGGTCACTTACAAGAAAAGGCAAGTTTGTTAGAATTTAAAAATAAAATTAATTAAAATAAAAATAACCAAATTAACTTGGTTATTTTTTTTGAAAATTTTTTTTAATTAATTAAAAATTGTTTTTATTATTAATCAAAATATTTTTTAATTTGAAATATATATTTATTTTTTTTCATATTGCAAAATCAAAAGTATTTAAAGCGGATAATTTTCAAAATCATAAAGAAGTGTGGATAAATATCTTTCCCCAGTGTCTGGCATAATTGCAACAATTATTTTATTTTTGTTTTCTTGTTTTTTTGCAATTTGCATTGCAGCATAAAGTGCCGCGCCAGAGGAAATCCCCACCAAAACGCCTTCACTTTGGGCAAGTGCTCTTGCCGCCCAAATGGCTTGGTCAAAATTAACTTTATTCACTTCGTCGTAAATTTTTGTGTTTAACACTTCTGGCACAAACCCTGCCCCAATGCCCTGAATTTTGTGCGAGCCTGGGCTTTCGCCAGACAAAACTGCAGATTCACTTGGCTCAACAGCAATTATTTTAATGTTTTTAACAATTTTTTCAAGCACTTCTCCAACACCTGTAATTGTGCCACCTGTTCCAACCCCACTGACAAAAAAATCAATTTTGCCGTTTGTATCACGCAAAATTTCTTTTGCTGTGGTTAACCTGTGAATTTGTGGGTTTGCTGGGTTTGAAAACTGGCTTAAAATTAATGAGTTTTCAATTTCATTTTTCAATTCATTTGCTTTTTGAATTGCACCTTTCATGCCTTTTGCGCCTTCTGTTAAATGAAGTGTTGCGCCCAAAGCTTGCATAATTTTGCGCCTTTCCACACTCATGGTTTCTGGCATTGTTAAATGCAGTTTTAAACCTTTTGCCGCACACACAAACGCAAGCGCAATTCCTGTGTTGCCACTTGTGGGCTCAATGATTGTTGTGTTTTCTTTAATTAACCCCTTTTTAAGTGCGTCTTCCACCATGGAAAGACCAATGCGGTCTTTAACTGATGAAAACGGATTAAAGCTTTCCAGTTTTATAATAATATTTCCAAAAAGGTTATTTTGCTTTTAAAGTTTGATATTTCCAGCATTGGAGTTTTTCCAATTAAATCTGTAATGCTTTTTGCAATTTTCATAAATTTCCCCTTTAAAATATTTATGCACGCGCACTTAAAATAGATAACAAAAATGACAAAAAATGCAAGGAAAATTAGTAATTTTTTTGTAAGTGTCTTAAAGCCAAGCACTTTAAAGTTGTTTGAAAAAATGTGTAAATATGCTATGATAAAGATGATAAAAGGAAAAAGAAATGAGCACAAAAAAAGTTTTAATTATTTCAATGACTTGCGGCGAGGGCCACAACAATCTTGCAAAAACTGTTGTTTCAGCCTTGAACGATGAGGGGGTGGAAACAAAAAGTATTCAACTTTATGGTTTCAGCAAAAAAAGAGTGGATTTTGAAAACAATTTGTTTTTGGCAGTTTACACAAATTTTCCGGGAATTTATTCCAAAATTTGGCACAGCCAAAGAAACAGAAACCCAAAACGAAAATACAAAGGCTATATGTCAACTGTGATTAAAGCTTGTAAAGATTACATATTAAAAGAAATTCAAGATTATAAACCAGATGCAGTTGTCACAACGCACAACAACGCAGGTGCAGTTGTTTCATATTTACGAGAAGAAAATTTAATCGACAAAAAAATTAAGCTTTTTGGTTTGGGGTTTGACTATTGCAGATGCCCACTTTGGGAAACCAACTTGGCGCTTGACTATGTGTTTTTAACACATGAAGAATTGATTGACGAATATATTAACCTTGGGTTCAACAAAGAACAATTGCTTCCTTATGGCATTCCTGTTCACAAAAGATTCACTCAAAATGTCACAAAAGAAGAAGCCAGAAAAGATTTGGGAATTGACCAAGAAAAATTTGTTGTTGTGCTTTACAGTGGCGGCAATTGCATAAGCCCAAACTTCCCTCTTGTGAAAGCTTTGCTTAAAGCAAAAGGCGTGCCTTCTCAAATTGTTGCAGTTTGTGGCAGAAATGAAAAACAAAAGAAATTGATTGACAATTACATTGCTAAACATAACATAACCAATGTGACAAGCCTTGGCTTCACAAACGACTTGGACAAATATTTCCGTGCAGCTGACGTTGTTTTCACACGAGGTGGCGGCGCAGGAATTACAGAACAAATTAACATTAATGTGCCTTTTGTGTTTAGAGAAAAATTAATTTTGAACGAAAAAATTAACAAAGAACTTTTTAAAGAACTTGGACTTGGGCTTGGAATTGAAAAAATTAGCGAAGCAACAGCAATGCTTGAAACACTTTATGCCAACCCTGAAATGCTTCAAAAAATGACTGAATGTTCAAAAGCATTTTCAAGGCCCGATGCAAGAAAAAACATCACAAACAAAATTTTAAGTGAAATTGCTTAAAAGTAAATTCAGTTTAAAACAAATTAAATAGCAAACAAAAAATCTATGTTTAAAGCATAGATTTTTTGTTAAGCCACACAAAGAATAAGCCGCAAAATAAAAGTTTACAATTATTTTAAAATGATTTATACTAAATGTATGACTGATTTAAGCATTCAATTTTTAAAACAAAATGTGAAAAAAACTTTGGCAAAAACAAAAAATGCCAAAGCATTTTCATTTGAACAAATTGCAAATGAAGTGGCGGAAAAATTTGAAAACAAAACCTACAATTTTGAACAAAACATTTTCTTTAAAAAAATTGTTTCAATGGGCAAACGCAGAATGGTGGCAAACTTAAAAGCTGGAAGCACAGAGTTTTTTTTGGCAAATCATATTAATGAGCTTACAAAACAAAACACAAACTATAAACTTGTCAACCACCACTTGTTTGTGGAACAATTAATTCACAGTTTGCAAAAAGTTGAAAGCGCACAAAATTTTTGCATTGTAAAATTTGATTTTGTTAACTATTACAACTCTGTTTCCACAGAATACTTTTACAAAAAATATTTAAGCAAACACAACTTTAATGATGCCGACAGAGCCTTGCTTGAAAAGTTCGTCGCGCAAGTTCCCTATTGCTTTGCAGGCATTACCACCAGCAATATCTTTGCAGAACTGGTGGCAAATGAATTTAGGGCGCAACTTTCAAAAAACTTTTGCAAACCACTTGCAACAAAAGATTTAACAACAAAAATTGTTGAGGAAATTGCTTAATAACAAATGCTACAACTTTTTAAATTTTAAAGTTATTAAAAAAACATTCAAATAATCAAGCAAAACCAAAAAAGTTTAAAGA
>JBMNOM010000004.1:0-40691 GCA_050943075.1 Christensenellales bacterium
CAATTTTTTTAGCGTTTTTTCTTGTATATTTATTTGATATTTTGCATAATTATGCACATATTACAACCCAATGCAAATCAACTTAAAAACATTGCATCTCCAAAACTGAAAAACCTATATTTTTCTTCAACTGCCAAATTGTAAAGCCCAAGTGTTTCTTTCACACCGCAAAAAGCAGACACAAGCATAATGAGTGTGCTTTCTGGTAAGTGAAAGTTTGTGATAAGCCCCTCAACAACTTTAAATTTATAAGGTGGATAAATGAAAATGTTTGTATCTCCACTTCCGGCGCAAATTTTGCCGCTTTCATCTCCCACAGATTCAAGCACTCTAACACTTGTTGTTCCAACTGCAATAACACGCCTATTCTCTTGTTTTGCTTTGTTAATTTTTTTTGCTGCTTCTTCACTTACAAAATAGCTTTCAAAGTGCATTTGATGTTTTAAAATGTCATCTTCTTTAACTGGCCTGAATGTGCCAAGCCCAACATGAAGCACAACAGAAACAATTTCAACACCTTTATCTTTAATTTTTTGCAAAAGTTCGGGTGTGAAATGCAAGCCAGCTGTTGGAGCAGCAGACGAGCCATTTTCTTTGCTGTAAACTGTTTGATAACGCTCTTTATCTGTTAATTTTTCATGAATGTAATGCGGCAAAGGCATTGTGCCAATTTCATCCAAAACTTCTTCAAAACTGCCCTCAAATTCAAAAGCAATTTCGCAAATGCCCTCATCATATTTTTGAGTGATTACACCGGTTAATTTATCGTTAAACTTAAGAAGTGTGCCTTCTTTTAAACGTTTAAAAGGTTTTGCAATTACTTGCCATGTTTTTAAGTATTTGCGTTTTTGCAACAAAATTTCAATTTTTGCGCCAGTTTCTTCCTTAATTGCAAAAAGGCGCGCAGGCAAAACGCGTGATGTGTTTACAACAAGCACATCACCTTTGTTCAAATATGAAATTATGTCATAAAAATGCTTGTGCTCAACTGCCCCACTTTTTTTGTTGTAAACCAAAAGCCTTGATGAATCTCTTGGATTAAGCGGAGTTTGAGCAATAAGATTCTCAGGCAAATGATAATTATAGGTTTTTCTGTCAGTCAAGTACATTTAATGTTTTGTCCTCAAAAATTTTAAGTTCGTTAATTTTATTTTCGTCAATATTAATTTTTAAATGCTCATAAGCTTTAGGCAACACAATTCTGCCGCGTGGCGTTCTTGCAATAAAGCCAAGTTGCAATAAATATGGCTCGTAAACATCTTCAATGGTCACAGATTCTTCTTGTGTGGAAGCACTTAATGTGTCAAGCCCCACTGGCCCACCATCAAATTTTTCAATCATTGTTTTAAGCAAACGCCTGTCAATGTGGTCAAGCCCAAGTTCATCCACCTCAAGCATACTTAACGCTTCTTTTGCAAGTGCAAGTGTAATTTTGCCATCGCCTTTAACTTGGCAATAATCACGAATGCGTTTTAAAAATCTGTTTGCAATTCTTGGCGTTCCTCGGCTTCGTCTTGCAATTTCTTCTGCCGCTTCATGGTCAATGGCAATGTTTAAAATGCCAGCGCTTCGAGTTAAAATTTTGGTTAAGTCTTTGTCATTATAAAGTTCCAAACGACAAATAACACCAAATCTATCACGCAATGGGCCTGTTAAAAGCCCTGCTCTTGTTGTTGCACCAATCAATGTGAAAGGTTTAATTTTTAAGCGCATGCTTCTTGCAGATGGGCCTTTACCAACAATAAAGTCAAGTGCAAAGTCTTCCATTGCTGGATACAAAATTTCTTCCACAGATTTATTAAGCCTGTGAATTTCGTCAATAAACAAAACGTCGTTTTGGTTTAAGTTTGTAAGTATGGCAGCAAGATCAGCAGCATGTTCAATTGCTGGGCCTGATGTAATTTTAATTTGCGCTCCAAGTTCTTTTGCAATAATGTGGCTCAAAGTTGTTTTACCAAGCCCTGGTGGGCCATATAACAACACGTGGTCAAGCGCTTCTTTTCTTGTTTTTGCAGCCTTGATGTAAATTTCAAGGTTGTTTTTAATTTTATCTTGTCCAACATACTCGTCCATTGTGATTGGGCGCAAAGAGTTTTCAACAATGGCATCTTGGGATGATTTTGTGCTGGTTATAAATCTGTTGTTTTCAATCATAATTATCTCCCCATATTTGTTAGCACACTTGAAATAATTTCTTCAGTGCTGGAGTCTGATTTTGCAAAACGCCTTGCGCTTTGAGTTGCATCTGTTTTTGAAATTCCCAAACTAACAAGCACTTCAATGGCTTCGCTTAATGCGTTTGTGTTAATGCTTGTGTCAACTTTAATCGTGTCGTAAATATCCACTTTGTCTTTAAGTTCAACACAAATTTTTTCTGCAGTTTTTTTGCCAAGCCCTTTAATTTTTTGCAAAATTGCAAGGTCTTGAGTTGCAATTGCACTAATGAGTGTTGCAAGTGGAAGGCCTGACAACACACCAATTGCGCTTCTTGGACCAACACCACTCACGCTGATTAGTTTTAAAAACATATCTCTTTCTTCTTTACTGATAAAGCCAAAAAGTGCAATTTCGTTTTCTTTGACATTTAAGTGTGTGAAAACAGAAACTTCTTCCCCTTCATAAGGCAAAGATGCAAGTGTGTTTGTGGACACAAAAATTTGGTAGCCCAAGCCACCTGCTTTAACAATTATTGTGTTTTCTTGTTTTTCAATTAATGTTCCGTTTATAAATGATAACATATTCTTCCCTTTAAATTTGATTATCGTTAATTGCAAAATTAATTTGGCTGTGGCAAATTGCAACTGCCAAGGCATCTGCCGCGTCGTCTGGTTTTGGCACTTTTTCAAGCCCTAAAATTGTTTTTGTCATATATTGCACTTGTTGTTTTTCCGCTCTGCCATAACCTGTTAATGCTTGTTTAATTTGAAGTGGTGTATATTCAAACAAGTTGTGGCAAGTTTTAAAACAATAGTTAATTATAACTCCTCTTGCTTGCGCAACTGGAATGATTGTTTTTTGGTTTTTAAAATAAAACAATTCTTCAATTGCAACAACTTCTGGGCTGTATGTTTTAAAAATTTCTTCAAGCCCTTGTTCAATCATCATAAGCCTTTGTGGCATTGGCAAGTCTTTTGTTGTTTCAATGACGCCAAAGTCAACAACTTTGGTTTCGCCATTGTTATAATCAATAATTCCAAAGCCAACCAAAGCATAACCAGGGTCAATTCCCAAAATTCTCATAAGTTTTCCTTTTAAATTTCTCCAAGCAAGAACATAACAATGCTTGCAAGTGTGATTGGCGCTGTTTCCGCCCTCAAAATGCGTTTTCCAAGTGAAATTGATTTTGCACCCGCTTGAATTAAAGTTTGCGCCTCTTTTTCACTGAAACCGCCTTCAGATCCAACAATTAAAGCAATATTTTCAAAGTCTTTCACTTTAATGTTGGCAAGTGAATTTTCATCTTCTTTTTCATAGGCAAACAAAACTAAATCATAATTTTTAATTTCTTGTGCCAATTGTTTAAGTGTAAGCACTTTACCCACTTCCAAAACATCTGCTCTTTGACATTGTTTGCTGGCTTCGGTGGCAATTTTTTGATATCTATCAATTTTTTCGCTTTTAACCTTTGCAACAGAAAATGCACTTTCAAAAGGCACAACTTTGTTTAACCCAAGCTCACTCATTTTTTGAATGACAAATTCAAACTTATCGCTTTTTAATGCACCTTGAAACAAAGTGATTTTTTTGCCAGTTGCTGTTTTGCTTTTTTCAATTTTTTCAATTTGGCAAATTGCTTTGGAAGGCAAAATTTGTTTAATCGAGCAAAAATATTCAAGCCCATCACCACTAAAACAAACAAGTTTATCGTTTTCCCTCAAACGCAAAACATTGTGAAGATGCTCAAATTCTTTCTCATTAATAACAATTTCATTTTCAGTGATATTTTCACTTTTAACAAAAAACCTTCTCATACGCAATAAGTATAACATATTAAACTCATAAATTAAAATATTTTGCTAAAACAAAGTCTTTTAATTTAAAATGCAAAACTGATTTTTTTTGACAAAAAAAATACCAGATTAAAATTAACCTGATATTTTTAATTAAATTTAAACTAACTCGTGAGTTTTAATTATTTTATGTAATTCCTGTTTTATATTATCAAAATCAGAATTCAAATCCAATATCCTTGCAGAAATTTTATTTCCGCTTAAAAGATAAGAGTTATCTGGAAAAATTGCTTCATCTGTTTTGGCATACAACAATAATCCTGACACTTGTTTGCCGCAAGCACTTTTGTTTTTAATATAAGTGAAAATTTGATATAAATGGCTTGAATGCAATGTGGTTGCATCAAATTGTTTTTGCATTGAATGTGTGTAGTATTTTGCATCAATTATTAAAACCTTATCGTTTGTTTCAATCATGATGTCTGCTTTCATTTTTGGAAGCGACATGTCACTATCATCATCTTAACAAGAATTTCAAGCTTAACAAAATTTTTAAAATTAAAGTTTAATTACCAAAATTAATAAAACACATTAAAAAAACACGGTTTTTTCATCGTGTTTTTTTGTTTTTATTTTTTGCTTTCGTCCAAGAATTTTTTATATTTTGGATAATCGCTGTCTTTTGTGTTTTTAACAATCTCTTTCAAACTTTCTTTAATTTTTTTGTCAAGATTTTTTGGCGCTTCACTTTTTAATGTGACAACCAAATCGCCATAAGAATCGCGGTTTAAGTGTTTCAAACCTTTTTTCTTAATTCTCATAATTGTTCCGCTTTGAGTAAGTTCTTTAATTTCAAGTTTATACATTCCATCAAGTGTTGGAATTTCAACCACTCCACCAAGCAAAAGTGTTGTGAAAGGCACGTCAAGATCAAGCACTAAATCAAACCCTCGGCGTGACAAAATTCTGTGTGGCTGAACTTTAATTCTCACATTAAGGTCGCCCGCCTCGCCTTGTCTAACTGGGGCATTTCCTTGCCCTCTAAAGCGCAAAACTTGGCCTTCGTCAATTCCTGCTGGAACTTTAATTTCAACTTCTTTGTTAACTTTATTATAGCCTCTGCCACTGCAATGGTCACATTTTTCTTTAATTTGTTTTCCTGTTCCATTACATGTTGAACAGATGGTTTCCCTAATTGTTGTGCCAAAAATTGTGTTTTGCGTCATTCTTATTCTGCCCGAGCCCTTACAACTTGAACAAGTTGTTAATGCTGTGCCATTTTTGGCACCAGTTGCTTTACAATGATCGCAAGACTCAATTTTGTTAATTTGAACATATTTTTTTGTTCCTTTTGCTGCTTCTTCAAAGGAAATTGAAATTTCAATGTTAATGTCATCTCCTCTTTCATAAGCCTTATTGCTTGCACCACCGCCACCAAAAGCTGAAAAAATGTCTGAAAATATGTCTGAAAAACCGCCACCAAAGCCACCGCCTTGAGAGAAGAAATCCCCAAAGTTTTTTGGCCCTTCGCTGCTGCCATATTGGTCGTAATTGCTTTTTTTGGTTGCATCACCCAAAACCTCATAAGCCTCATTAATTTCTTTAAATTTTTCTGCTGCTTGTGAGTTGTCTTTGTTTAAGTCTGGGTGATATTTTTTTGCTAAGGAACGATATGCAGATTTAATTTCGTCTGCACTGGCATTTCTTTCAACTCCCAAAATTTTATAATAATCTTTATCAGCCATTATTTTTCCTTCTTTTTAATTAGTCAACAACAACTTCTGGGTCATCGCCTTCTGGTTTATCATTTGGGTTGTTTGCAGCATTTGCTTGTGCATTTTGGTAAAGTTTTGCAAACACTTCTTGAGAAACTTTTGACAATTCTTCAATGCCAGCTTTAATTGTGTCAAGAGAGTCTGTTTCAAAGTCTTTCTTTGCTTTTTCAACAGCTTCTTCAAGGCGTTTTTTATCGTCTTCTGCAATTTTGTCTGCATTGTCTTTCAATGTTTTTTCAATTGTGTAAATCATTGTATCGCCTTGGTTTTTTGTGTCAATTAATTCTCTGCGTTTTTTGTCTTCTTCTGCGTGTGCTTCGGCGTCTTTAATTGCTTTTTCAATGTCTGCTTCGCTTAAGTTTGAAGAAGATGTAATTGTGATTTTTTGTTCTTTGTTTGTGCCAAGGTCTTTAGCAGAAACATTAACAATTCCGTTTGCATCAATGTCAAATGTCACTTCAATTTGTGGCACTCCTCTTGGTGCTGGTGGAATGTCGGAAAGTTGGAATCTTCCAAGTGTTTTGTTTTGTGCGGCAAATTCTCTTTCGCCTTGAAGCACGTGAATGTCAACGCCTGGTTGGTTGTCAGAAGCTGTTGAGAACACTTGTGATTTCTTTGTTGGAATTGTTGTGTTTTTTTCAATGAGTTTTGTAAACACGCCACCCAAAGTTTCAATTCCAAGTGAAAGTGGTGTCACGTCAAGAAGCAACACGTCTTTAACTTCGCCAGCCAAAACACCACCTTGAATTGCAGCACCAATTGCCACGCATTCGTCTGGGTTGATGCCTTTGAAAGGTTCTTTTCCCGTTAAGGCTTTAATTGATTCGTAAACTGCAATAATTCTGGTTGAACCACCAACAAGAATAACTTTGTCAATGTCTGCTGTTGAAAGTTTTGCATCTTTCATTGCATTTTTTGTGCATGTGAGTGTTAAGTCCACCAAGTCTTTTGTAATTGCGTCAAATTTTGCTCTTGTTAAATCATATTCCAAGTGTTTTGGACCATTTGCATCAGCTGTGATGAATGGCAAGCTAACTGTTGTTTTTGGTGTTGAAGAAAGATCAATTTTTGCTTTTTCCGCTGCTTCTTTAAGCCTTTGCATTGCAAGACGATCTTTGCTTAAATCAACACCTTCTTGTTTTTTAAATTCTTCAACAAGTAAGTCGATAATTCTGTTGTCAAAATCATCTCCTCCAAGTTTTGTATTACCATTTGTTGCAAGCACTTCAAAAACGCCATCGCCAATTTCCAAAATTGAAACGTCGAATGTTCCGCCGCCCAAATCGTAAACCAATATTTTTTGGTTTTTGTTTTCGCCTTTGTCAAGTCCATAAGCCAATGCTGCTGCTGTTGGTTCGTTAATAATTCTCAAAACTTCAAGCCCTGCAATTTTACCAGCGTCTTTTGTTGCTTGTCTTTGGCTGTCGTTAAAGTATGCTGGAACTGTGATAACAGCTTTTGTCACTTTTGTTCCAAGATAGCTTTCTGCGTCTGCTTTAAGCTTTGACAAAATCATTGCTGAAATTTCTGGTGCTGTGTATTCTTTACCAGCAAGTTTAACCTTATGGTCTGTTCCCATGTGTCTTTTAATTGAAGCAACTGTGTTTTCGTGGTTTGCAATTGCTTGACGTTTTGCAACTTTACCCACCAAACGTTCTCCATCTTTTGTAAACGCCACAACTGATGGTGTTGTTCTGTCTCCTTCTGCGTTTGCAATAACTGTGGCTTGTCCACCTTCCATAACTGAAACGCAAGAGTTTGTTGTTCCTAAGTCAATTCCTATAACTTTCATTTTAATTCTCCTTTTTTATTAATTCTTATTAATTATAACTTGTGCATATCTAATAACTTTGTCGTTGTAAATATATCCTTTTTGATAAACTTGCACCACAACGTTGTCTTTCAAATCTTTGTTGTTTGAAACACTGATTGCATTGTGGAAGTTTGGGTCAAATTCCTCTCCCACTGGGTTAATTTCCTTAACACCAAGGTTTGCAAGTGAATCGAAAAGTTGTTTATAAATCATTTCAATGCCTTTAAGCACGTTTGCATCAGAAATCATTTCTTTTGCTTTGTTAAACGAGTCTAGTGCTGGCAAAATTGCTGTTAGCACGTTAAGCTCTCCGTCAAATCTTGCATTTTGCATTAAAGCAAAACTTCTTTTTCTGTAATTGTCAAAGTCTGCTTGCGTTAATTGCAACAATCTTTTAAATTCTTCTGCTTCAGCATTCTTTTCTTGTTGCCTTGAAGTTTGTTTTGCCTCTTGTTTAACTTCTGGCTTAATCTCTTCTTCTTTTAATACCTTTTTTTGTTCTTGCTTTTTGCTTTCTTCAAAAGCGGATTGCTTTTCTTTTTTCTCTTCTGTAATTTCTGGCTCGCTTTTTGTTTCTTTTTTAAAACTCTCTTCCTCAGAAATTATTTGAAAGTCATTGTCTTCTTCTGGACAGTTAACTTTCTTTTTTGCCATTTTGTCCTCCTTTTAGTTCTTCCACAACAAGTTTAAGGGCTGATGTAATTGCAGCATAATTCATTCTTTGTGGCCCAAACACACCAACTGATGCAATTTGTTTGCCCTCCAATATAATTGGCGCTTTAACAAGTGCAAGCCCGGTTAAACTGTCGTCTTGTTTTTCAAGTTCAACATACATGTCTTCATCTTCAACAAGTGAAGAAGCAATTTTGTCCTCGTCTGACAAAAGTGCCAAGATTTTTTGCATGTCTTCTGGGTTTCCTGAAAGTGCCAAATCTTTGCTGTGCTCGTGACGAATGTTCAAAAGCGGTTTATGTGTTAAGGTTTTCAAGTTTTCAATCACGGAATCAAGAATTGATGAAAATGATTGAATTTGCATTTCAATGCCTTGTTTAATAAGTTCGATGTTTTCAATTAAAAACCCAATGGTTTTTCCTGCAAACAACTTGCTTAAATATTTTGAGGCATCTTCACAAGCTTTTTTGTCTGCTGGAGCATCAATTGTGTTGTTTAAATAACCGTTGTTTGTTTGAATTAGCGCAAGCGCTTTTCTTTCAATCAGCGGCACAACTGTGATTCCCTCAACAATTAATTTGTCATAACCATTCACCAAAACTGCTGTTGGATAATTTGTTGCACGAGATATGATTTTTGCAATTTCAGAAGCAATTTCGGAAAGTGATTGCGTTCTTTTGTTCAAAGATTGCTTGATGTCTTGCAACGAGCTTGGATTAACTGTTATGTTTTCCATTAAGAAATTAACATAATATTTATAACCTTCCGCTGTTGGAATTCTGCCACCTGAGGTGTGAAGTTGTTTTAAAAACCCCATTTCTTCAAGTGCATTAAGCTCATTACGAAGCGTTGCAGGGCTTAATTTGACAACTTGCTTTTTAAACACATTGCCACTTGTTATTGGGCAAGCGTCTTTAATATAGTCGTCAATTGCTGCGCACAATATGTCATGCTTTCTTTGACTAAGCTTCATAATCACTCCTTTTGCTTTTTCGTTAGCACTCTCTTGTTAAGACTGCTAGCACTATTATATGATTAGTGTTTTAATTTGTCAACAAAATTATGCAATTTTTTTGTTTTTATTTGCAACAATTTGCTTTTACTTGCCTGCCTTCGCTTCCATTTGCACAATTTTGCTTTTATTTTCATCTGTTCTTGCTTTTAACACAACTTGCCTTTAATTTGAATTTAAAAAATTATATAAAACCTAAATTATTAATATAAAAAAATAAAAAGCAGTAATTTTAAGCAAAAAGTGAGAAAAAACAAAAAGACATATTGAAAACTTGTGTAAAACAACACAAAACAACAAGAAAAATAAATTTGCAACAAATTAAATTTTCACCTTAATGAAAAAGAATCCACAATTAACGACATTTTTCAACCCTAAAGTTTTAAAAGCGGCATAATTTGCAAAAAAATAAAGATTTGTCTTATTTTGAAATTTAAAATTGTGTGATATGCTAGCAATAGCAACGTACGGGAGGATGTATGGAAAAAATTAAGCTTTATATAGCTGATAACAACCAAACTTACACAAAAGAATTAATTGAATATTTTGAAAACAAATTTGACATTGTTGGAACAAGCGGAGACGGACACCAAACACTTGCCTTTTTGAAAGCAAACAAAGTTGATGTTGTACTTTTGGAAATGGTCTTATCTGGAGTTGATGGCTTTGAGGTTTTGGAAGGAATTTCAAAAATGGAAAATAAACCAAAAGTGATTATTAACTCCAGCTTAACTCATGAAGGGTTCATTTCAAAAGCTTTGGCACAAGGGGCTCATTATTTTATGATTAAACCTGTTGAAAAAGCCTTGCTTGAAAAACGCATTTTTGACATTATGTCAAGCTTGCAAGAAAAGCAAAGTGCGCCCCAACCAACAGCCAAAAACAAAAATAAATTTTTGGAAGAAAAAATTACAAACATTTTCATCACTGTTGGAATTCCTGCTCACATTAAAGGATATCAATATTTGCGTGAAGCAATTAAAATGAGCATTGAATGTCCGGAGATAATTAACTCTATAACAAAGCGCCTTTACCCATCAATTGCAGAAAGGTTTGAAACAAGTGCAAGCAAAGTTGAGCGCGCAATTAGACACGCAATTGAGGTTGCTTGGAATAGAGGCAAAATTGAAAATATTAATTCCGTTTTTCAAATTAAAGTGTATGATTCAAATGAAAAACCAACCAATGGAGAATTCATTGCACTTGTTGCCGACAAGATGATTATTGAAGGTTTTTAATTAAAAAAAATAATAAAAAAATTAATTGAATTTAATACAAAAATTAATATTATTTTAAATTTAAAATATATAAAAAAAATAATAATTAAAAATGCTTAAAAATGCAAAATTTAAGGCTTTGAGGCATTTTTACATTTAATTAATTTTAATTTGAAATGATAAAATAATGATAATAAAAAATGTGTTATTAATTTAACACATTTTTTGTTTTTATTAATTAATTTTATAACTGATTTGTTTTAAATATTGTTTGTTTTTAAGAACGCTTTCTAGCCCCAAAACACTTGAGGATTCTGCATCGTCACAAATTTTAATTGGCACAAAAAGTTTTTCTTTTAAAAACCTTTCAAGCCCAACTGTTTTTGCAACTTGGCCAGAAACAATAAGTCCATTAATCTTAATTTGCTTTAGCAATTCATCACTTGTTTGGTTAAGCAAAAACACAATTTGTTGAACAATATTTTCAAAATACGGAAGCAATAATGCTTTAACTTCCTGAGCGTTAATAACAACTTTTTTAACTTCTTTTGAATGGCTATCAATGCCCAAAATTTCATAATTAGAATTGTCAAAAGCTGTTAAGTTTGCCAAGTTTTCTTTAAGTTTTTGGCTTTGAGAAAACGTTGTTTGCAAGGCATATTTCTCCTTCAAAAACTCTTTTAATGCAAGTGTCATATTTCTGCCGCCAATGCTTGTGCAACTGCCTTCAAAAATTTCGTTCTTATTTGCAATTGCAACTTTGGTTGTTGAAGCGCCAATGTCAATCACGCCATAAATTTTGCTTTCGCTAATAGCGGGTTCATTAAACAACATAATTCCAAAAACTGATGGGACGTAATGCTTTGGCTTAATTCCAACTTCTTTAAAAAGTTTGTCGTAAAGTTGTTTATCTTCATAAGTAAAGCCAGTGTCCACAACAACAATTGCGCGTGGATGCAAGAAAAAATTTGAAACATCCACCTTTTTGAAAAGTGTTTTTAAAAGATGGGCAGCATAAGGAAAACTTTTGATTTTGCCTTGTGAAAGCGGAGAAAAAACTGTCACATTTTCGTCTTGAATTGACTCCAAAATTTGTGCATCTTGCCCAACTGCCAAAATTTTGTAGCTTTCTCCCACTTTTTTTGTTGCAACAAAAGAAGGCTCTTTTAAAACCAAACCTGCATTTTTTTTGTAGATTGTAATGTAGCCACCGCCAAGTTCAATAATTAAATTTGCGTCCACTTTATCCTCACATTAAATTTAAACTTAAATTAATTATATTTCCATCTCTTTTAACTTTTGCACTAATTGTGGATTCACTTTCACTGTTTAAAAGCGCATATATAAGGTCGTTTCTAACATCAATGTCAAATGTTTTGTTTTGCGTTGTAATTTCAACAATTACATCACCTTCAAAAAGCACGTCGTAAACATAACTTGTTTCGCTAACAGAGTCAACATACATGCCTTTTTCATTAATAAGTGAAGATTGATATCTATCTGCTGCAGTGATGCCCAAACGCGCAATTGCGTAAGGCACACCAGTGTTATAACCAGCAACAACTTTTTCAATTATTGCTGTAATTGGGTAAATTGGAACTGCAAAAAACAAACTGTTTGCACTGTCAATTCCAAGTGTGTTAAGCCCAATTAATTTGCCGTTTATGTCAAACAAAGCACCGCCGCTGTTTCCATGGTTAATTGGCGCTGTGTGTTGAATTAAATGTTCATACAATGAGCCATCTGTTGTGGTTGAAATGCGGTAATTTGTGCTTGCAATATAGCCCAAAGTGATTGTGTTTTGAAGTGACATATCAAGTGGTGTTCCAATTGCAATCACAGTTTCCAAAACTTGCAATCTTTCGCTGTTTGAAGCATAAATAAACCTGTCTTGCATTTTAACAAAAGGCAAATTTTCCCCTTCGCTTTTAATAATTGCAAGGTCAAGTGGTTCTGAATGCCAAAGCACTTCTGCGTTGTATGCTTGTTCAGAATTATTTTGATATATTTTAATAGTCAAAGAAGTTGTTGTTAAGGTGTTTTGAATAACATGATAGTTTGTTGCAATGTAGCCACCGCTGTAAATTCCAACTCCGCTGCCAAGCGAAATTTGGCTGCCAAGTGAATTTTCAATCACAACTGAAACAACTGCATTAACATTGTTTTTTGCAATTTGTCTTGCCCTTGCTTCTGTTTCTGTTGGACTTGTTCCATATTGAGCGCTACTTGTTGGAATTAAAGAACATCCACTTGCAAAAATTAAAGCAAAAACAAGCAAAATAAAAACTGAAAGTTTGTTTCTTTTCAAAATTACTCCCTCCAATATCTTAAACTTAAAAATAAGTTGAATTTGTTAAATTAATTGATAAACAAATATATTAAATTTTGTTTAATATATACATACTAGCACAATTAAAAAAAAATTAAAAGCAATAAAAGTTTAATTTTATTGCTTTAATGATAAAAAAAGAAAAAACAAGTTATTAAATAACTTGTAAATTTTTCTTAAACACTTTTTTAAATTCAGGTGCAATTTTGTTTGCAAGCAAAATTTCAAAGCTTGCGTCACCTTTAACAACAGTTTTCAAAATTACAGAATCGCCCAAAATGTCGCAGTTGATGTCTTCAACAACATTGTTTTGTGACTTATCAAGTGCGTGTGCAAGTTTGATAATCATTCCAATTTTTCTAACAGCATCAAGGTCTTCCTCATTAAGAATATCTTTGTATTTAATCCAGTCTGACAAGTTAAGTGCATCTGGGTTTTGACAAAGGCTTGCAAATGCAGCAAGCAAAATTTCTTTTTGAGCTGCGCTGTAAATTTTTGAGTTTAAAATAACGCTAAATGAAGATTCAATGTGCTTATCAAAGTTAATTCTCTTTCCACTTTCCGACATTGATGTTGCAATTTTTAATGGTTTAACATAATATCTTGGCAATTTGTGAAGCACTTTAACTTGCTTGAACAAAATTAATGTCAATTGATAAAAATGGTTAAGACTGTCTTGTCCGCCATCATAGAATGTTCTAATTGATTCCAAACTGTAATTAAGCATTTCGCTTAGTGGTTTATCGTTAACTTGTGGCACAACATAGTTGAAAATTATGCCATCTCTAATTGTTCCGTCTGATATTTTAACATCAGCAAAATTGTAAAACTCTTTAAGTGCTTTAACAATTGCAATTCCACTTGCAAGCATGTCTGCCCTTTCAGATGAAATGCCTTTCAAACGCATTGTTTTGTCTATGTCAAGCCCTGCAACAAAGTCATACACATTGTTAACTGTTTCTGCAAGAACTTCATAATTGTTTTCAAGTTCAAGTGGGTATCTTAACGCTTTTCTTGCAAGTTTTCCAAGGTTTAAGAAGCTGTCGCCACTTCCAATGAAGCTCATTTCTTGTTCTGGTTTAATTTCTTCATATTCCACATTGTTTTTAATTTCTTCAAGCACAAAAGCTGTCATTGCTTTAAGTTTGCTTGCGTTGTCGCCTGCAAATGTTTCAAATTTTTCTGCCAAATTCAAAGCACCATAAGGAAGCACAAATGTTTTAAGCAAGTTTCTTCTGTTATAGTTAATAATTGTTGTTGTGCTGTAGTCAATGTTCATAACAATGCCTTTTGGCGCGTCCATTGTGTTCACAACACCAGAATAAATTGCCTTTGTGATTTCATCTTGGTTTAAAATGTTAAAATTGAAACCTGTGTTGTTGTAAATTTCTTCAAAAAAGCTTTTATCGTTTTTCGCTTGTTTAAAAATATCTGTGGCAATAGAATAAGATTTTGTCACCTTATTAATGTCACACACTTTTCTAAACATTCTTAAAATTTTTAAAGATTGAGAAACGCTTGAAATTGAAATTAAACCATCACGGGCAATTTCAAGGCCAAGTTTTAAGTTCTCAACAACTTCGTCATAAATTTTATAATATGGTCCTTCAACGTCAACCAAAAGCAACTTTAAGGACATTGAATCTAACTGAATAACAGCAACTTTTTCCATTATACACTCCAACTATTTTAGTCAAAAATTTTAATTGCAGAAACTGGACAAGCCATTTCACAGGCTCCACATTGAATACAAATTTCCTTGTCAATTTGTGCAAAGCCGTTTTCATCAAAATTGATTGCTCCCACAGGGCAAACTGCCGCACATGCTCCGCAACCAATACAAAGAGATTTATCAACCATGTATTTCTCCAAAATAATATTTACAAGATATATTAACATATAAATTAAACTTTGTCTAGAATAATTAGACTGTTTTTCATCAAAAACATTTTAAATAAGCAAAAAAAATGTGGGATTAAGTGTTAAAAGAAAGCATTTAAACACAAAACAATCCCTTTTTAAAAAAACAAATTTTCAAAAGGCAAAACAATGGCAAAAAAATGTTTTTTTATGCTTTAAAATTCAAAGAAAAATGAGAGCAAAATTGTAAAATTAAACAAAAAAAACACCCTCAAAAACAACACAAAAACGCAGCTTAAATTGAACATAAAAACCAAAAAAAAGAGGGCAAAAAACTTTAAATTGCAAAAGAAAACTTCAAAATCACACAGGCAAAACAATGCTTGCGCGCACAAACTCTTCACCTTTTTTATTTGTTTTTTAAAATTGATTAATTGAATTTTTTTAAAATCTATACTTTGATTATAATTTAATAATAATGTGTAAATAATTATTTATGTAATATATAAAAAAAGTTGATTTATTTGTTTAATTGTTATATACTTACAAAGTTAAATTTACATCAGGTGGAGATATATGAAACTAAGACAAAAACAAAAATTTATACTTTTAACACTATGCCTTGCTTTTGCATTTGCAATTGGCAGTTTACCAATTAACACTTTTTTTGCCGGCAAGCAAGCACACGCCTCATCTTTTGAAACTGTTTCAATTACAAATGGCGACTTTAATTTAAGTCCAACTGCAACATATTTAGAAACAGATCCAACTGGATGGCAAAAACAAACTTCTGCATTGGGAACTTTTGGTGCAATTAACACAGCGGACAAAAACTGGAGCAAAGACAACACCAACACCACATACAGATTGAGCGCCAACCCACAAACAATGGCGGCAGACCCAAAAGACACAAAAATTTTGATGCTTAACGCAAGAACAAGCACAGAAGACACAAAAATTTCTGCAGACCGCTCACAAACATCAAATGGTTATAAATCAAACAAAATTTCATTGAATGCAAATTCATACTACAAACTTACAATTTTAGTTAAAACTGAATTCTTCCCTAAAAAAGATGCAAGCAGTGTAAGTTCTGGTGCTTTTGGTTCAATTTACATTTCAGGTTTTACAACTGACGCAGCAAACAACCAAGCAAAATGGGAATTAATTCAAACAAACAACGTTTGGAAACAATATAACTTCTATGTTCAAACAGGAATTGAAAGCGAAGAAATTTCAGTTGAATTGTGGCTTGGAACAAAAACAGGAATTAAATCACCTTATGCTGTGTTCTACGACAACATCAGTTTGTTAAAACTTTCACAAACAACATATCAAAACGAAAAAGTTGTTAACTCAAACAACAAAGTAATTGAACTTGAAAGATATTTCCTTCCAAGCGTAAACAATGCAGATTTTGAAACTGGAAACATCTTGTCAAAAACAGCTGGTGAATATGACTGGACACCTTCTGTTAGTGGCTTCCCTGCAAATACTGTTCACAGAATTATTAACACAAATTATGCAAGCGAAATGACTGGCTACAACCACTTGGGTGGCGATGGCTTAAATGGTAATTATGCACTTTGGCTTGCAGCAAAAGATGCAATCACAACAGAATTTGGTTATGTTTCATCAAAAATTGAAATTAACAAATTTGGCTATTACAAAATTAGCGTTAACGCAAAAGTTGACGAAAACACAACAGCAAAAGTTGTTTTGAAAGAGGGTGATGATGTTGTTGATTTCTTGAAAGACAGCGGAGTTAGAGAAGAAAACATCACCTACACTCCTGTGACAAAAGAAATCACAATCAATTCAAACCCATCAACACTAATTACAAACAACTATGGAACATATTCCTTCTTAATTAAAGCAGATTCACTTTACAACACAAGTGTTAAATTGCAATTGCTTTTGGTAAGCAGTGACAATCAAAGCGGTTTAACAAGCGGAAGCGTTGTGTTTGACAACGTTATTGTTGAAAAATTGTCAAGTTCTGAATACGAAACAGGGACAGGCTCTTCAAATGACGCAAAAGTTGATTTGTCAACAATCACAGGCACACCTTCAATTTCAAATGGAACATTTAACGATGTTGAGGTTTTGAAATCTGACAGCACTTTCCCACTTGCTCCAAAAAACTGGACATCAAGTGTGAAAGATAAAAGCGAAAATGTTTATGGCATTGTTAACACTCAAACACAACACTATGATGCAAACAAAGCTTCCTATGGCAATATGACAAACCCAAAAAATCCATCAGGAATCAGCACAGACATTGAATCAAACAACGTGCTTATGCTTTACAACAAAGTTGCTTCATATCAATCAGTTAAATCTGATGCAATCTCAATTTCACAAAACACATATTACAACTTAACATTAAAATTTAAAACAACACATGATAATGTTAACTTCAATGTTCAACTTTTAAGCCAAGACGGCATTAAAGTGTTTGAAAAAACAAATCTTCACTCTTCAAACGCATGGCTTGATTTCAACATTACAATTCAAGTTTCAACATCATCAATCAGTTCACTTTCACTTGTTTTGGGCCTTGGAAATGCTTCCAACCCAAGCCAAGGACACGTGTTTATCGACAACGTTAGCTTAATCACACTTTCCTCATACACTTCAGCACAATTTAAAGCGGAAGAAACTGCAAGCGAAAGTATGAGTTTAAGAAACACTTTGGACTTGTCACAATATTTAATGAATAGCCCAATTAAAAATGCAGACAACAGTTATGAAATTACAGCTTTCACTGGTAAATATGAATCTGGAAATGCAAACTCAAATGCAGGTGTAATCAATGGCATGTCAAACGACAGAAATGTTCAAAACAGCCCAGACAACACTTCAAGCAAATTCATTTACTACATTGAAAACTATGCAACAGCAAATTATTCACTCACCTCAATTGACAGTTTTAATTTGGAAACAGATAAAATTTATAAATTTTCAATTTTTGTTAAAACAAACTTTGAAAACCCAGGTGAAGATTACAAACAAGAATATGGTGCAATTGTTTCACTTGTTGGCCTTAATGACAATATTAAAAACATTAACACTTCAAACGAATGGGAAGAAATTATCATTGTTGTGAGAACAACTGGTCAAACAAGCGTTAACTTGCAACTTGCACTTTCAACTCAAACAGAAACAAGCGGCGTGGCATACTTTGACAATTTCACTTTCAGCACATTAACAACAGAAGAATATCAAGCTTTTGTTGCTGAAGATGAAAAAGGCGAAAACAAAAATCTTTTAATCATTGGCTCAACCGACATTGAAGAAGAACCAGAAGACGAAGAAGACAACACAGGTTCAAACTTCAGCTGGTTAATCATCCCTTCACTTTTGACAGGTGTTGCATTAATCTTGGCAATTGTTGGAACAATTTTAAGAAGAGTTAACTTCAAGAAATTTGCAAAGAAAAAACAAACCGAATACGACAGAAAAGACACCTTGTATCGTGATATGATTAGAAAAGAAGCTGAAGCACAAAGAGATGCTGAACTTAAAGCACTTAACGCTTCCCTTAACGAAATCACAACCACTCTTGCAGAAATTGAAGAACAAAACAAAGAACGTCTTGCAATGCAAAGAAAATCAAGAGGCAAAGCGCTTGACAAATCAGTTGAAAAAGAATTTAAGGCATACGCAGCAAAACGCACAAAACTTGAAAAACAAAAAGAACAACTTGTTGCAGTAATCGAAAACAAAAACACATCTGAATACTTGCTTGCACTTCAAAAGAAAATTAAAGACCAAAAACTTAAAGAAGCTTTGAAGGCAGCACAAGCAGATAAAGCAAAAAAATAATTTAATATAAAAAGCAGTTCAAACTGAACTGCTTTTTCTTTTGCTTTTTTTATGATTTATACTTTTTTAAATTGTTGTTATTTTTAATTTAAACTTTTGCATTTGTTTAAATTTTAACTCAATTTAACTTCTCTTTTTTAATAAAACTTTCCAAAAATGAAAAAATTTCTTCTTTAAGACTTTCATCTTCAGTTTCCAAAATGATTTCAATTTCATTTAAAAACTTGTTTTGTCTTATAAAAATTTTGCCTTTGTCAATTAGTGAAAACTCACACAAGTTAATAACTTCTTCAAACTTTTTCATGTCAAATTTGTGATAGATTTTAATTTTCTTTTCAAATCTTTTTGCAAGTGGCATTTCAATCACTTTTAAAACTAAATCGCGGTTTTGTGTGAAAATGTTTAAAAACTTAATCAATGTTAAAAACGCATCTGAGGTTAAAGCATTATTCATAAAAACAATGTTGCCAAAATTGTCGCCACAAATATCTGCACCAGTTTCAAGCGCTGTGTGAATGAGCTTTTTTTGTGTCAAGCTGTCTTGCATAATTCCAAATTCAATGTTCTCTTGCTTCAGTTTTTCAAATAATTTGCTGTTTGTCATTGGTCCAAGAATCAAATATGGTTTTTTGCCTTGTTGTTTTTCATTTAAAGCAAATAACAAAAGTAGTTTTTCGTTTGCAATTTTGTTGCCATTAGAATCAAAAAACACAATTTTGTCACAATCGCCATCAAACACAATTTTAAAATCGAAAAAGTTTTTGTTGTTTTTACGCTGGCCAAAGCTGTCTTGAGTTTTAAAATTTGAGGTTTTACTGCTTAGAACACTTCGCGTAAAGGTTTGGTTAATTTTGTCGCAATCAAAACTGCCGTGTGCAATGAAAGGTTTAAGCCCTAATGCCATGCAAAATTCTTCATAAAGTTCTTCCCCGCTTCCACACGACAAATCTGCCAAGATTTTAATGGAATTTGCTTTTTTGTCAATAAGGGAAAATTGTTTTAAAAAGTTTATGTATTCAAAATTGAAATAGGGTTTATAGTAAACTTTGCCTTCTTTTTGTTTTAAATTTATTGTGCTTAAATTTTTAAACTTAAATTCAATTGCACTTAGTTGTTCATCAGAAATTTTAAGCCCATTGCCATTAAAAATTTTAAACCCAACAAAATCTTTTGGTTTTGACGAACCTGTAATCATAATGCCACAAGTTGCTTTATATGCCCTTGTTGCAAACGAAACCGCTGCTGTGGAAGTTGTTCCCAACAAAAAAACATTAACACCAAGTGATTTAAACACTTGTGCAAATGTTCTTTCAAGTTCTCCTGTGTTTTCTCTTGTGTCTTTACCAATGACAAAATTCATTGTGTTGTCCAAAAACACTTGATAAAGCACTTGTGCAAGTTTTGATGCAAATTGCACTGATATTTCTTGGTTAAATTTTCCTAAAATGATGTCTGAATTAAAAACTTTAAGTTTAATAATCAGCCTCCACGAACAAAAGAATGTGCAGAAAGCGCTGCCATTGCTCCATCACTTGTAGCGGTGACAATTTGTCTAACCTCTTTATCTCTTATGTCGCCTGCTGCAAACACACCTTTAACGCTTGTTTGCATTTTTTCATTTGTTTTAATGTAGCCGTCTGGTGTTAAGTCAACTTGACCTTGCAATTTGACTGTGTCTGGTTTTCTGCCAATCGCAATGAAAAGCGCGCTGACATCAAGTGTTTTTCTTTCTTTTGTTAAAAGGTTTTCAACTTCAATTGAACTCACCTTGTCATCGCCATTAATTTTAACAACAGCACTGTTTAAAACAAGATTAATGTTGCCGTTTGGGTTATTTTCTTTAACATGTGCCATAACTCTGCTTACCAAACGTTCTTCAGCGCGAAAAGTGTCTTTTCTGTGAATTAAATAAATTTCCTTTGCCACTCCTGATAGATATATGCAATCGTCAAAAGATGTGTTCCCACCGCCAACAACTGCAACAGTTTTACCTTTAAAGAAAGCACCATCACAAGTTGCACAATAGCTAATTCCTCGGCCAATCAAACGCTCTTCGTTTTCAAGTTCAAGTTGGCGTTCTTTTGCGCCAAGTGCCAAAATTACGCTTTTTGCTTGGTAGGTGTTTCCAAGCCCATGAAGCACTTTAATTTGGCTTTGCAATTCATATTTAACAATTTCATCAAAAATTGTTTCAAGCCCAAGTTCTTCAGCTTGAGCATATATTTTCATTGAGAGTTCATAGCCGCTAATTGACAAATATCCTGGGTAGTTTTCCACATTTGGTGTAATTGCAATTTGCCCGCCTGGTGCTGCTTTTTCAATTAAAAGCACTGTTAAACCAGCACGAAGTGCGTAGATTGCACTTGTTAAACCAGCAGGACCGCCTCCCACAATAATTAAATCGTAAATCATAAATCTCCTTTATTTGTCATAAATGCCTTGTTTTTTAATTATTATTTGGTGTTTAAAACAAAATAATTATTTTCTTAAACAAAACTCTTTATGCACGCTTGTGTAAAATTGATTGTATTATAACACAAAATAAAAAAAAGAAAAAATACTTTTTTGCCTATGTGTTTTAAAGCAAGTTAAAGCATTTTTTCAAATAATTATTTTATTTTTTTTAATTACTCTTACAATTCAACGTTATGATAAACAGCTGAAACGTCGTCGTTTTCTTCAAGCATATTAATCATTTTTTCAAAGCTCTTCATGTTTTCTGGGTTCAAATTAACATAAGTTGTTGGCACAAATTCAATTTCCGAGTTAACAACATTAAACCCTTGTTTTTCTGCACTTGAAAGCATTGCAGAAAATTTTTCTGGCAAGGTGTAAATCACAAATGAATCATCGCCTTCTTCCAAGTCTTCGCCATCGTTTGAAAGCACAAATTCAAAGATATCGTCAAATTTTAAATTATTTTTCTCAATAACAATTACGCCTTTTCTGTTAAACATATAAGAAACTGAACCTGTTTGGCCCAAACTTCCGCCGTTTTTATCAAAAGCATGACGAACATCGCCTGCTGTTCTGTTTCTGTTGTCTGTTAAACACATTACAATCACAGCGCTTCCGCCCACGCCATAGCCTTCATAATTAATTTGTTCGTAATTTGCGCCATCATTTTCCCCTGCTGCTTTTTTAATTGCGCGGTTAATGCTGTCCATTGGCATATTGTTTTGTCTTGCTTTGCTGATGGCATCTTTAAGGCGGCTGTTAATATCCGGGTCAGGTCCACCAAGCTTTGCTGCAACAGAAATTTCTCTAACAAGTTTTGTAAAAATTCTGCCTCTTTGAGCGTCGGCTTTTTCTTTTGTGCGTTTAATATTATTCCACTTACTATGTCCTGACATTTTATCCTCCAAAATTAATTAAATACATTATAATTGCGCCACTGACAGCCACATTTAAACTTTCCAAATTGTTTTCCATTGGTAATGAAACAATTTTGCCTTGTGCTGCTTTAACAATTTCTTCACTTACTCCATTGCCTTCATTTCCAAGTGCAAGCCCAATGTTTCCATTTGGTTTTTCCTTAAAAATATTTTTTCCGTCCATGTCGGCAACATACAAATTGTTAAGTGTGAAGTTTTGAAGAAATTCTTTTCTTGTCATCTCGTGCACAAAAAGGCTGAAAAGCGCTCCTGCTGAACTTCTAATCACTTTTTCGTTTGTAATTGACGCACAATCCAAAAGAAAAACAGTTTTAAAGTTTGCTGCAAGTGCTGTGCGCAAAAGCGTTCCCACATTGCCAGCGTCTTGCACATTGTCAAGCACCAAATAATTGCCTTGTGGGGCTTTATATGGCTTTTTCTCAAATTCAAAAACTCCCAACACCCCTGCACTTGTGACAACAGAAGATAATTGAGCCAAAACCTCTTTTGAAACAAAAATAACTTTGTCTCTAAACTTAGAAACAAAGTTGTATTGTTTGTCTTTTTGAATAAGTACATGTTTCAAAGTTAAATTATGGTTTAAAGCTTCTTCAATTAAAATGGGTGTATCTAAAAAAAGCAAAAACCTATTTTTTGCTTTTTCTTTTTTTAATTGTTTAATAAATGAATTATTTACTGAAGTTATTTCCATAATCCAACTTTAACTTTTAAAATTTATTTTGCTTGTTTTGCAACATTAACAAGGTTTGCAAAAGCTGCTGCATCGTTAACAGCAAGGTCTGCAAGAACTTTTCTGTTAAGAGTCACATTTGCTTTTTTAAGACCATCGATAAATCTACTGTAAGAAATATCATTAAGTCTGCAAGCTGCATTGATTCTTGTAATCCAAAGAGAACGGAAATTTCTTTTTCTTAATTTTCTTCCAACGTAAGCATATCTTCCGCTTTTCATAACTGCTTGTCTAGCAACACGGTATAATCTGCTTCTTGCGCCCCAATAACCTTTGGCTTGTTTCAAAATTGATCTGCGTTTCTTTTGTGCGTTTACTGCTCTTTTAATTCTCATTTCTCTTCTCCTTATTTGTTAATCATTTTTTTGATATTCTCAGCATGTTTACCTTGAATAAAAGAACCTTTTCTCAATTTTCTTTTATGAGAAGCCGACTTTGTTGTTAAGAAGTGACTGCGGTTTGCTTTAGCAAATTTAACTTTACCAGAAGCTGTCACTTTAAATCTTTTCTTTGCACCGCTGTGTGATTTCATTTTTGGCATGATTTTTTCTCCTATAAGTTTTGTTTATTATTTTTTAGGTGATATAACTAATAAAATCATTTTACCAGTTATTTGTGCAGGTTTGTCAATTGTGCCCAAGTCTGCAAGTTTTTCGTAAAAATTGTTAACAATTTTAACTCCATTTTTAGCGTAGGCTTGTTGACGACCTTTCATTCTTAAAACAACTTTAACTTTGTTTCCGTCGTTTAAAAACCTTGTTGCATGGCGAAGTTTGGTTTCAAGATCATGAGTGTCAATTGTCATTGAAAGTTGAATTTCTTTAAATTCAACAGTCTTTTGATTTTTCTTCATCTCTTTTTCTTTTTTCATTTGTTCAAACTTGAATTTGCCATAATCCATAAGTTTGCAAACAACAGGATTTGATGTGTTTGAAATAAGCACCAAGTCAACTCCTGCGTCAAACGCAAGACGTTTTGCTTCTTCAATGGAAACAACGCCAAGTTGTTCGCCATCTTCTCCGATTAATCTAACCTTAGAAGCTGTTATTTGATCATTAATTAATAACTGTTTTATAGTCTTTATCCTCCTAAAAAAATAATTGGTGAAGCAAAAACACTCACCAATTAAAAATTCATATCAAAATAATTTAAGAATTTTTAACCAAGCCAAGATAAGTCCGACCGGTGAGAGTTTTACTCTACTTCATACGCTGATAAATATATCATAATAATATGCCATTGTCAAGCATTAAAAAATAATTTTTCCAAAAATTTCTGGGGCTGGAATTGTTTTAACCCCAAGTGCTTCTGCCTTTGTTTTTTTGCTGCCTGCTTCTTGCCCGTAAATTACCAAATCTGTGTTTTTTGACACACTGCTTGTGACAATTGCACCATATTTTTCTAAAAGCGCGGTTGCTTCATCTCTTGTTAATCCGTTAATTGAGCCAGTTAAAACAACAGTTTTGCCTGTTAATTCACTTTTTTCTTCTTTCACTTCTTCTTTAACAATTTCAACACCAGTGGAAACAAATTTTTCAAGCTGAACAAGGTTTTCTTCTGCTTTAAAAAACTCCACAACAGCGTTTGCTGTAATTTCTCCAATGTCTTTAATTTCAAGCAAATCTTCAATTGTTGCTTTTTTCAATTCCTCAATGTTTTTAAATTGTTTTGCCAAATCTTTTGCTGTTTTTGTGCCAACATTCAAAATGCCAAGCGCGTAAATAAAATTGTTAAACTTCACTTTTTTTGCTTTTTCAATGCTTTCAATGATGTTTTTTGCCTTTTTGTCTTTAAAACCTTTCAATTTAAGCAAATCGTCTTGTTTTAAATTAAACAACTCACTTGGTTCTTTAAGGGCAAAATTTTCATAAAAACTTGCAAGTGTTTGCCTTGACAACCCTTCAATATTCATGGCTTCTTTGGAGCAAAAATGAGCAAGTCTTTCAACAATTTGTTCAGAACATCCTGTTTTGTTTTCGCAATATAAATTCATATTTTTATACACCAATTCACTATTGCAACATGGGCAATTTGTTGGCGGAACAATTTGTTTTGCACCTGGCAAACTTTCTGCAAGTGACAAAATTTCTGGAATAACTTCATTGCTGCGTCTAATGAAAATTCTCGAGCCAATTTCAAGTTTTTTCTTTGCAATGTCCTCAATGTTGTTAAGTGTTGCTCTTTGCACAACTGCCCCAGCAAGTTCAACAGGTTCCACAATTCCAATTGGTGTAATTTTCCCTGTTCTGCCCACTTGCCACACAACATCTTTCAAAATTGTTGAAATTTCCATGGCTTCAAACTTATATGCAAGCGCCCATTTTGGAAACTTGGTTGTAAAGCCAAAGGCCTCGCGCATTTTAATTGAGTTGATGTTTATAACAACTCCGTCAATTAAAAAATTGATTTTACTTTTTTGCTCGTCCACTTCATCAACAATTTTTTCAAGTTCGTTGTAAGATGATGCCACTTTAAAATATGGGCTTGTGTAAAACTTATTGTCTTTCAAAAATGCTTGCATGTCTTCTTGAGTGGAAATAAGTTTTTGGTCATCTATGAAATTAACATTGTAAAACACAACATCAAGTTTTCTTTGCTTTGTGATTTTTGGGTCCAAATTCCTAATGCCACCACTTGCTGCGTTGCGTGCATTTTTAAGTTTTTCTTTTGCAGTTTTGTTATATTCTTTTAAGTTTGATAAGGTGACAATACCTTCGCCTTGCACAATTAAATGCCCTTTGTAAGGAATTTCAAGTGGAACAGAGGCAATTGTTTTAACTTGCTGTGTCACATTTTCCCCAACAGTGCCATTTCCTCTTGTGCCTGCTTTAACAAATGTGCCATTGTTGTATTCACAAACAATTGTAAGCCCATCAAATTTATATGTTGCTGTGAAAGTGGCGTCTGGAAAAACTTTTTTCTTTTCACTCATCCATTTTTCCATTTCTGCTTTGCTTTGAGCTTTGTCAAGGCTGTAAAGTTTGTTTTTATGTGGATATTTTTCAAATTTACTTAAAATTTCTCCACCAACACGCAAAGTTGGGGAAGATGGCAAAACAACACCCGTTTGCTCTTCAAGTGCAACAAGTTCGTCATATAGTTTGTCATATTCCTTGTCTGAGACAATTGGGTTGTCAAGCACATAGTAATAATAAGCATACAAATTAAGTTGTTTAACAAGTTCTTCCATTCTATCCATAAAAATGCTCCTAAACTTTATTTATTATTCCAAAATTTCAAGTGGTGCAAGCGATAATATCAAGGTTTTTAAGCCAAAAGTGTCAAATTTAATGTCGGCATCCCCGCCAGAAATTACAACAATTTGCCCTCTTCCAAAGCGTTTATGTTCCACAATTTGCCCAACTTTATAAATTCCAGTGTCTTTTTGCGCAACTTCTGCTTTTTGAGGGGCAAACACATTGTTTTTAAAATTATTCAAACTGCTTGAACCCTTATCAGCATAAAAATTGCCTTTTGGTGCGTCATCATCATAATATAGGCTTGATTTAAAGCCAAAATCTTTAACTGGTGAAGCAAGTTTTTGTGAAAAACCAAGTTCTTCAATAAACCTGCTTTGAATTGAATAATCGCGTTTTCCAAAGCGGAATCTTGAAGTTGTGCTTGTTAAATAAAGCCTTTCTTCCGCCCTTGTTAATGCAACATACATAAGACGCCTTTCTTCTTCCATATCACTTGGTGAATTAAATGCCCTTGAAATTGGAAAAAGCCCTTCTTCCACGCCAACAATGAACACTGTTTTAAATTCAAGCCCTTTAACTGCGTGAATTGTGGCAATTGTCACCATATTTGACAAATCCATGTCATCAATGTCGCTCATAAGTGTCACGCTTTCCAAATATTCAAGCAAGGTTGCACCCTTGTTTTTTTCTGCAAATTCGTCAATGTTTGAAAGAATCGTTTCAATGTTCATCACTTTATAAAGTTCTTCGTCAATTGCTGTGTTATACATGCTTTTAAGTTCAAATTGATTAACAACAGCACGCGCAAACTCGCCCAAAGACAAACTTTCACGCTGACTTTGTAAGGAATTATAAACATCAATAAAACTAATAAATTTGGCTTTTGTCGAGGCTGGAAAATCGTAATTATCAAGCTGGGAAATTGTTTCAATTAAAGGTTTTCTAATTGCTGTGCTTAACTCTTTAAGTTTGCTAATTGCTCCATCACCAATTCCGCGTTTTGGTGTGTTTATCACACGCAAAAATGCAACCTCATCTTGCGGGTTGTCAAAAAGTTTTAAATAAGACAAAACAATTTTAATTTCTGCTCTTTCAAAAAACTTAAATCCACCAAAAATTCTGTATGGAATGTTGTATGAAAGAAGTGTTTGTTCAAACGCAAGTGAAAGCGAGTTCACGCGCATTAAAATTGCAAAATCGCTGTATTTATAGCCTTTTTCTTTAACCAAAAATGACAACTTGCTTGCAACAAAATTGGCTTCTTCTTGTTCGTCATAAGCCTTGTAATATTCTGGCTCGCTTCCGCCATCCTTAACAGCCACCAAGGTTTTGTCAATTCTAAAAGCATTGTTTGCAATAAGCTGGTTTGCTTTTGCCAAAATGTTTGGGGTTGAGCGGTAGTTTGTTTCAAGTTTATAAACTTTTGCGTCAAATTCTTTCACAAAACTTGAAATGTTTTTATAACTTGCCCCGCGCCAAGTGTAAATGCATTGGTCTTCATCGCCCACAACAAAAACATTTTTGTGCACGCAAGAAAGCATTTTAACAATTTCATATTGAATTAAGTTTGTGTCTTGAAACTCGTCCACCAAAACATATTCAAACCTGTTTGCATAGTAAGACAAAACTTCTTTGTTTGTTTTGAAAAGTTCCACAGTTTTGGTTAAAAGGTCGTCAAAATCAAGCGCGTTTGCATTTTTTAAGCGTCTTTGATATTCTTCAAAAACAGAAATAATCACGTCAATGTCATTAACGTGTTGAAAATTTAAAGCATATTCACTTATGCTCATATTGTTGTTTTTGCAGTTTGAAATGTGAAAAGAACAAGTTTTTTTCATGTCTTTGTCTTTGCCCAAATTTTTTTCTTCAATAATTTGGGTTAAAAGCTTGTCCGAGTCACTATCTGTATAAATGGAAAAATTGCTTGTATAACCAAGCAAATTTATGTGTTTTCTTAAAATTTTTGCACACATGGAATGAAAGGTGGAAATCCAAGGGGAAACTGGTGTTTCAATCATGCCCATTGTTCTTTCCGCCATTTCTGTTGCGGCTTTGTTTGTGAATGTTATGGCCAAAATGTTGTAAGGATTAATTTGCTTTTCTTTAATTAAATAAGCAATTCTGTGTGTTAAAAGCCTTGTTTTGCCACTGCCTGCACCTGCAGTCACTAAAACCGCACCTTCTGTGTGATAAAGTGCTTCAAGTTGCTGAGAATTAAGTGAAAATAAGTCGTAGTTTTGCATGTTAATAGTATATCATATTTTCACTTATTTTTAAGCAATTTTTAAGCAAATAAATTAATGTTTTGGTTGTTTTCCTTGCTACATCTTTCTTTAAGCAATTTATATTTTTCAAGTGTTTCAAAAAAATAAAGTTCTTTTTTTGTGTCGCAAAGTTTGTTGTAAACTTTTTTGTCAATCATACACCCAATTGGGTTATGTATGCAATCCGAATTAATTATGTCTTTAAACTTATTATAAAATTGCTCCATTTCAGCTTCTTTGCAAATAATTTTAATTGAAGAATCTCCTCCTTTAATTAATTTTAACTTTGTGTTTTTTGTCTTTGGCTGTTCTTTGTATCCTTTCAATCTGTTCTTTGCTTGCATTGCAAGTGTCTTTAAGTCTCTCATTAAATTTTCTTTTTCCTCCCGTTTATATTTTGATTATAAGAATTTTTTTGAAACTGTGAAGAATAAAAAAAAGAGTAATTAAACTCTTTTTGTCATTTGAAATTTCATTTTGTCGAATGCAGAAACTTAACTGATTTTTTGTGAATTTTACCCACCTTTTCAGTATATATTTTATGCCATTAGGGAAATTTATAAAAAATTATAAAAACTTATAAAAACGCTTAAATAACTGCAATTTAAACTTAAAAAATTAAAAATTAGAAAACTTTTTTGCGTTTTAAATTCCTTTCTTTTCCATTGCCACTTGGGGTGTAATAAACTTTGTCTTTAAACTCGTTTGGCATATATTGTTGTTTAACATATCCACCAAAATCGTGTGGGTATTTATATTTTGCTTTGCCTTCTTGTGGGCGGTTTTTCAAATGTGACAAAATGTCACTTTCAACAGCTTTCACGGCGTCTTCCCTTGCCATACCCATTGCTATTATAACAGAATTTGATTTTTCCGCTTCACAAGCGTAAATAATTGCATGTGAAAGTGGAATTAACCCTTCTGGCACCCCCATTTTTTCAAGTGCGTAATGCGCGGAAGTTGCAAGCAAAAGTGCGTTGGAATCTGCCATGCCAATATCTTCACTTGCGTGCACCATTAACCTTCTTGAAATGATTAATGGATCCACGCCAGACTCAATCATCTTATGGCAATAATAAAGTGCGGCTTCAGTATCACTTCCCCTAATACTTTTGCAAAAAGCACTTAAATAGTCATAAAAAAGTGTGTCATCAAAACTAAGTGCGCGTTTTTGAATTGAATTTTGTGCAACATCAAGGTCAATTACCACTTCCAAATTTTTGTTAAGTGGAGTTGTATTAACCGCAAGCTCAAGTGCGTTATATGCTGTTCTTAAATCACCACCACTCGCCCATGCCAAATGGTTAAGTGCTTCGTCTGTTGCTTTAACATTAACAATGCCAAAACCTTTTTCTTTGTCTTCTAGCGCTTTTTTTAAGCTGTTTACAATGTTTTCTTGTGTGATTGGCTTAAATTCAAAAATGCGGCAACGAGAAACAATTGCTCGTGTCATTGAAGTGTATGGGTTTTCTGTTGTTGAACCAATGAAAATAATTGAGCCATCTTCAATTGCTTCAAGCACAGAGTCACTTTGTGCTTTGTTCCAGCGATGACATTCATCAAGCATTAAATATGTTTGCGTGCCAAACATTGCTTTTTCTTTGCGCGCTTGGGCAATAATTTCTTTTGCGTCAGCAACACCAGATGAAACCGCGTTAAGTTTGCGCATTTCGCCTTTAAGTGTTTTTGCAATAATGTTTGCAAGTGTTGTTTTACCTGTTCCCGGTGGGCCATAAAAAATCATGCTTGAAACAGCACCAAACTTAATTGCTCTGGTAAGCAATTTTCCTTCTCCAATCAAATGTTCTTGCCCAACAAAATCTTCAAGTGTTTCTGGGCGCATGCGTTCCGCTAGTGGCACATTAGTCATAAAAACTCCTGTTTTTATTATACAACTTTTTGCCACAAAAACATAGTGATTTTTGCCCTAGAGCGCAAATTTTAACACTCGATTGCAATTGGAGAATTGCCTTGTGACAACAATGAAAAAGGAATTTCCAAATTGTTGTAATATTTCACTCCGCCAAGCACAATGCAAGGAATTTGGTTATTGTTTTGTTTAACATTAATCAAATTGTAAACGCCATTAAAAAAAAGTTTGAAACTGAAATTGCCTTTAATGAAATATGGGTTAATTATAAACGAGTTTTCTTTTTTCTCCACCAGTCCATCTCTCACACTTAAATAAAAACAAAATTCATTAATTTTGCCGCTTTCAAAATCTGTTTTCAAACTAACAAAATCTTTTTTTAAAATTTGCATTGTGTTTTGCGAAAAACTTAAAAGTTCCAAAATGCCTTTAAGTTTAATGTCTTTGTTAAAAAAATTGTTAAAATTTTCATCTTTTGTGAAAAGATTAATGTTAAAATTATTTGCAATTAGTTTTGCAGAAATGTTTTCAAGGTTTTCAAGTGTTAACATTTTAAGCGGAAAAATGTTTTTTGAAAGCATAAAAACAAAGGCCTTTTCTTCCAAAGGCAAAAACTTTTCATCATACACCAAATTAACACATGGCAAATTGCTGTTTTTTAACTGCAAAGCACTTGAAAACAAAACTTTTTTTGGAGAAGAAGAAAAGTTTAAAAACTGCACATCACCCGCGTTTAATGGCAAAATTTTAACAAAATTTTTATTTTGCACAAACGTGAAATAATTAAGTTTGTTAAGCGCTAAATCATAAAATATATCAAAATTTAGTTCTTTGCTTACTTGCGTTTTGTTTTGCACTTGCATAACGCAAACATTTTCCCCAGTGAAGAAAAATTTTGCCTTAATTTTAAAGTTTTTGTTTTCGTAAACTTGGTTTAAACAGCCATTTTGATAAAAGTGTGAAAGCACAAATTTTTGCCTAAAATCAATCAAATTTGCGCTGTAATAAAGCGTTATGTTTTTTGGCACGTCAAAATTGATGTTTGCCTTTTTGATTGCGGAAAAAAGTTCATCATTTTTTTGTTTGATAAACTTAATGTTTTTAAAACTTGAAAAAAATTCTTTTTGTTGTTTATAAAACACCACAAGGCAAACATCTTCAAGCGCAGCACACAAATCGTAAAGTTTAAGTGTTTCAAAGTCTGGCAAAGTTAAACATGAAAAAATTGGCAAAGTTAATTTGTTTTTTTTCAAAATTTCAAAATCATCTTTGGTTAAAGTTTGGCTTGGAGTGTTAAGCCTAATTTTTTTTAAAATTTCATCTGTTTTAAGTGCTGTTTTAATGCCAAATTCACGCAAGAAAAATTTGCTTTCTGGGCAATGAAAGGAAAAAAGTTTGTAATAAAAAAACTTTTTTTCTACAAAGCGCGCAAAAGTGATTTTATTATTAAATTTTTTCTTAACCCTACCTTTTGGCTTTAAGGAAAAAACATAAATAAACCCTGTTAGTAAAATAAACAACAAAATAAAAATCATGATTAAAATTGTTTCCTAAAAAAACTAATTTAATCATGACTTTAATTGTTAAATTTAATTAATTGCTGTTTAATATGCAAACAAATCTGGCAAGTCGTTTTCAAAAAGTACAACTGCTTTGTCAAGTTCAAGTGCTTTCAATTTCTCGTTTGCTTGGGCCAAATTTTCACAATACAAAATGTTTTCTTCCTTCATTCCATTTTCAAGCATTCCATTTTGAAGAGCGGCTTTATTAATCTCATTAACCACAATTGCCCAGTCGCACACTTTTGCAATTTCTTTTCCAAAATTAAAGTTTGCGTCTGTTTCAAGTTTGCCCATTTCAACAATGCCAGGTGTGATTATCACTTTTTTAAAGTCCTTAAAAAGACCAAGCACTTCAAGTGAGGCTTTTGCACCTTCCACACTTGCGTTAAAACTGTCGTCAATCACAATTAATTCTGGCGATGATGCCACAATTTCAAGCCTGTGTTTTGGCGCTTCGAGTTCACTGATTGCGGCCTTTATATCTTTAACACTAACGCCTAAGTTAAAACTAAGCAAAGCGCACATTGCAATGTTTTGGCAAACGTGCTTGCCCAAAAGTTTGGTTTGGCAATTAATTTTTTTATCGCCCAAAACAAGTGTGAATATTGTGCCATTTTCATCGCAAACAACATTTTCACAATATGCATCTCCGCTTTTGTTTTCACTGCCAAATGAAAGCAATCTGTTTGGATTATCTTCTTTATTAAACATTTCCAAACATTTTGCGCTGTCACCATTAAAAATCATAAAACCATTTTTAATGTAATCTGCAAGTTCAAACTTGGTTTTTGCAATGTTTTCTTGTGTTTTAAATGTTTCCAAATGTTGCGTGCCAATGCTTGTTAAAATGCCATGATGTGGCTTGATAAACTGGCAAAGCTCTTTAATTTCGCCCACTTTTTTTGCGCCTAATTCTGCAATAAAAACTTCATAGCTTGGGTTTAATTGTTGCAAAATCACTCTTGTTAATCCAAGTGGTGTGTTGTAGGAGTGTGGCGAAGAAAGTGTTTTATATTTTTTTGAAAGCATTTTTTCCAAAATGAATTTGTTGCTTGTTTTTGCAAACGAGCCTGTTATGCCAATTTTTAATAAGTGTGGCATTTTTTTAAGTTTTCTTTTTGCTTTAAAAACATAAACTGCGTTAATTAAAAGTTCGAGTGGTAAAATTAAGTAAAACCCAAACATAACCACAAATGGCACAAGTATTGGCGTGAGTGTTATAATGCCAAAGCGCAAAAGCAAAAGAAATTCAGTTGACAAGGCAATTAAAATGAAAGTTAAGCCAGAATAAATTAAGAAAAGCAAGCCAAAAAGCCTTCCAATGCGTTTTGTTTTAACAAGCGGCACTTTGTTTGGCTCTTTAACCAAATTGATGATGAACACTGCTGCAAAGTAAAAGTAAAACACAAGGCCAATGTAGGAAAACAATGTTTCTTTGTGATAAACATCAAGCAAAGTGTTTGTGACAAGCGCACAAAAACCAGAAAGCAGTGCAAGTGTGAAAAGGCGTGAAAGATATTTATATCGCGTGCCTCTAAGCCAAGTGATATATCCTTTCATTTTATAGCCCGCTTGTTGCAACACTTGCAAGAACTTGGTTGACAAAAACGCAAGCAGTGCCCCATTTAAAACAGAAAGAAAAATTGCTATGTATAAATGCATATGATTAGTTTGAAAAAATTCCATTACAATCTCCATTAATAAAATTTAAAACGTCATCAAAAAAACTTTCCGCTTTTTCCAAAAAACAAAAGTGTCCGCACTTTTCATATATTTTTAATTTGGAATTTTTAATAAGTTTGTTAAATTTTTTTGCTATATATAGTGGTGTTTCAAAATCTCTTTTTCCATAAATCAACAAAACTGGGCATTTAATGTTTTTTGCATCTTGAGTTTGACAAGTGTTAACAATGTTAACAAAAGTTTTTTTCATGTTCTGGCTTAAAGCTTTATAATCGCTTGAGCCAACTTTGTTTTGGTTTAGCCATTTCTTTGCAAGTTTGTAAAAAACAATTTTAAACCAAACTTTAACACCTTTCTTGCGCTTTAACCCTGCCCCGCCTGTTATAACAATTTTATCAATATGATTATAACAATTTGCCATTTTTAAAGCAACTCTGGTGCCAAAAGAATGAGAAATTATTGTAATATTTTGCAGTTTTTCTTTGTTTATAACTTGCAAGACAATGTGCTTGTAATCGTCAAGTGTCCAAACTTTTGTTGGCTCACTGCTTTTGCCAAAAGATGGAAAGTCAATTAAACACGCATTAAACATTTGTTTTAAAGAACGCGCAAGTGGAAAAAAAATTGTGCTGTTGCAACCCCACCCATGCAAAAAAACAATGGTTGGCTTTTGGGTTTTAGTTGATTTTTTGCTTGTATAATAACAAACTTTTGTGGTTTTGTGTTTTATGCTTTTTAAGGCAAAATCTTTTGTTTCCATATAAGTTTATACTAAAAAGCAAATTCTTTTGTTAAAAAAAATAACAAAAGCAAAACTTTTGTTATTCTTCTTAAATTTAATTTTTCAATTCCTTTAAAATGTTTAAAAAGCTTCCAGCGTCTGTAAACTTTCTGTAAACTGAGGCAAAGCGAATGTAAGCAATTTCGTCAAGGTTTTTAAGTTTTTCCATAACCATGTCACCAATAAGCGAGCTTTTAACTTCGCCGGTTAATCTGTTTTGAATTTCTTTTTCAATTTCTGAAACAATGTTTTCAATTTGACTTAAACTAACTGGCCTTTTTTCACAGGCTTTAATAACACCTTTCTTAATTTTTGCAGCATCAAAAGGTTGGCGACTGCCATCGTTTTTAATAACCAAAATTGGAGTTGTTTCCACAGTTTCGTAAGTTGTAAATCTTTTTGAACATGCCAAACATTCTCTTCTTCTTCTAATGCTTGCACCTGTTGTGCGTGAGTCTAGCACTCTGCTGTTTTCATAATTGCAAAACGGACAAATCATCTTTTGTATCTCCTTGATAACAATATTACAACATATTGTGTGTGTTGTCCAGTGTTTAACAAGATTTTGAGTTGTATTTTTCAAAAAAAACCAACAAAGGTGTCAAATTTTCTGCGCTGCAAAATGTCTTGCGCAGTTTGAATATATTGTTTTAAAAATTTAACACAAAGCCCGCAGGAAACGCTTATAGAGCGTGGTGTGCTTATAACGCTTGCATTAACGCCGTAAGATGAAAGCAAATTTTTAAATAAAAAAGCCTGACTTCTGGAACGAAAAACCGCTAAGCAATATTCCATTTTAACTCCTAAAAGAAAAATGCTTTTCATCAGTGAACATTTTTCTTTCTAAAACACTATATTGAAAATAAGTGAAAAAAGTTAATTTAATTAACTTAAAAGTGAGGAAAAATGATATATTTTGATAACAGTGCAACAACAAGAGTTAAACCAAAACAAGTGATTACCCAAACCATGAGAGGTTTAACGCGATACAGCGCAAATGGGTCAAGAAGCTCACACAAATTAAGTTTGGAAACAGCATTACAAATTAACCTTGTGCGTGAAAAACTGCAAAAGTTTGTCTGTTGCGAAAAACTTGAAAACATAATCTTCACTTCTGGTTGCACAGAAGCGCTTAATTTGGCAATTCTTGGCACTGCAAAACAAAATGGGCATGTGGTTGCAACAATTAACGAGCACAATTCAGTTTTGCGTCCTTTGGAATATTTAAAAGAAAACAATGTTATTACTGTTTCCTATGCAAAACCTGCTTCAGAAGAAAAATTAACATGGGGCGACATTGAAAAACATCTTTGCAAAAACACATATATAGTTTGCGTGAATCACATTTCAAATGTGGACGGAATGCCAGCAGATATAGAACAAATTGGAAAAGAATGCAAAAAAAGAAACTTGCTTTTCTTGCTTGATGGCGCGCAAAGTGCTGGGCACACAGAACTTGACATGCAAAAACAAAACATTTCCTTGCTTGCCCTTGCTCCACACAAAGGGCTTTACGCACCACAAGGAATTGGCGTGCTTGCCATTGCAGATGGAGTGGAAGTTAAACCAATTAAATTTGGCGGAACAGGAACAGAAAGTTTTAACTTAAAACAACCGCAAGCCTTGCCAGAAGGGCTTGAAAGCGGCACTTTGCCAATGCCAGCAATTTTGGGCCTTGGCGCTGGGGTGGATTTTGTTAATGAATTTAGACAAGAAATCACAGAAAAAATTGAAGATTTATGCACGTATTTGAATTTTGAATTAAGAAAAATTAACAATGTTGTTGTTTACACTCACCCAAACAATTCAAATGGTGTGATTAGTTTTAACATTAAAGGAAAAACAAGTGAAGAAGTGTGCATTTTATTGGACGAAAAATTTAACATTTGCACGCGTGGTGGACTTCACTGCGCGCCCTTAAAACACAAACACATGGGCACACTTAAAACTGGTGCTGTTAGGGTGTCTTTGTCATATTTTAACCACTTTGGCGAAGTTGCAACTTTTTTAAAAGCTGTTAAAAAAATTGCCAAAAGAAATGAATAAAAAAATAAAAAAATAAGTTGAATTAAAAAAACAAAAGTGCTATAATGATTTTCGTTAAAGCACTTTTCTGTTTTAATTATTACATAATATAAAAGTTTGGTTCCTTAGCTCAGCTGGCAGAGCAACGCAACTCTAATCAGTGCACGACGCGTTAAAAAAAGTTGCCTGTGGCAAGTTTTTAGCAAGTGAGCAAGGCGAACGACAAGTGGCTTGCAAAGCCATTTGCAAGCGGAAGGGTTTCCCTGGTCCCACTACAAAGTAAAACAGGATTATTAAATAAATATGGTTCCTTAGCTCAGCTGGCAGAGCAACTGACTCTTAATCAGTGGGTCCAGGGTTCGATCCCCTGAGGAACTACCAAACAAAAAACACTTGGAAAACCAAGTGTTTTTTTAATAAAATTTTTCTAATAACTTATTCCAATACTTTTCATGAAACGCCAAAGTAAAACTGCAACATCTTGAACTTCAACACCAAGGCTTAACAAAACGCCATAGATAACAGCAGGAATTAAAACAACAATGAATGCCACAATCCCTTTTGTGTATTTAATTTTAATCATTGGAATCAAATCCACAACTATTACAAATGTTATAGCAACAATAAGTGCCAAAATGCCAATCATTTCACTGCCCTCCTAATTTTTCTTTGTGGCTTTGTCTAACTTGCCGTAAATCAAACTTTTTTTATATGCTTTAATTTTGCCTTTTTTAAGGTCTGAGCCTGTTTGTGTGCGTTTTTTAATTAAACCAATGATGAATGTTAGAATTGGAATAATAAATTCAAAAATACTCCACAAAAATGGTGTTGTGTCACGTGCAACACTGCTGTGAATAATTGGGTTTGTGTTAACAAAAGTCATGGTGAAAATTGTTATTAAAACTCCAGTTATAAACGTAAGACGCCAAAACTTTTCAATTTCAAAAATTTGTGCAATACTGATGACAACAACATAAAACAAAATTGTGATTTTGAAAAACATAAGCATGAGCAATATAACAGCAAACAAAATTTCAACGCGGCTTAATGCTTCGCCTAAGTTTATCAATCGCAAGGAAATTATTGGTGGAAATTCAAGCAAGTGAAACACATTTCCCAAAACTGCAATGTCACGAATTTTAACAATTAAAAACACAAACACCATTGTGGCAAGGCCAAAAAAGAGATATTTGTTCATATTTTCTTTTTTGAATTTAATATTGGGAACAAACATTCCCAAAACAATCACTTCACCAAGTGGAATTGTTAACAAAATGTGTGTTGACTGAACATATCTGCCAAAATCCAAGTTGAAAATTGGCAAAAAGTTGCTTAAATCAAACTGCCCCAATGAAAACAAAAATGTTGCCACCAAAACAAGTGTTGAACTTAAAAGAAAAAACAAACTATAACGCGTTATAACCTTAATTCCCTTTTTAACTCCAAATGCTGCCACCAAAACACACGCACCAATTATCACAACATTTGGTGTTTTTGACATAAGCGTTAAACGTGTAAATGCTGTTAAGTCGCCAAGATTTAAGGCTGTGAGCATTATAAAGAAAAACAAATACAGCACAGACAAAATTTTGCTGGCAACTTTTCCATACACTGCTTCAAAAAATTGAAACAGATTTTTATTTGGATATGACCTAACAATGCCACTGAAAATCCAAAACCCTGGAATGCAAATTGCACCTGCAATTAAAATGACAAACCAAGATTCCTGTTTTGTGACAGGGGAAAGAAAAGACGCAAGTAGTGTTGATGCTTGCAAAAAACAAGCCAAAGTGAACATTCCTTGCAAACCTGAAATTTGTGTTTTATCTACTCTCATTTCTCACCTGCTCTGTTTCAATGCTGATTGTTGTGTAGCCATTGTTTGTAATGTTTATAATTGGCATAACAATTATTTCAGCAGTTTTGTAAATTTCTTTCCAATCGTTTTTAATTTCGCTCCACAATTTTGGGTTTTTCTTGTAAATTTGGTTTCCGAAGCCATAAATATCACTTGAAGTTTCTTGTGTTAATTTAAAAGTTTTTTTAATTCTTTCTTCAACTGTTTTACCAACTTGCGCTGTTAGAATTTCAACCAAATTATACATGCTTTGTGTTTTAAAGTTAATCAGTTCTGCAACGCTTAAAATCATTGTAATTTCAAACTCAACTTTCAATTTTTTATCAGGCGTCACTTTAATGTTTTGTTTTGCTTTAATTTTATCAATGTAAAGGTTTGCCCTGCGAGTTTCTTGCTCAACTTTTAAAAAGCTTTCAACAACTTTTCCTTCTGTCCAATTGAATGGAAAAAAATCAATCACTTCCAAATAATTTGCAATTTTATCATCATTAAAAAGCGCAAATTTTGAAACATGTATAGTTCCTTTTTTGTTTTGCTTTTCTTCCAATTTAATCACTGGAAGAACATTGCTTTTTTGCTCGGATAAAAGGTTTGAAACATATTTTAAAACGTTAATTTGAAAGTTATCATTGCTTCGGGCATTGTCGTTTACAATTTGAGTTATATAATTTCCCAGTGAAGACTCTTGTTGTGGCTCAAATTCAAAAAATTTCTTCATGTCGCCTTCAGTCAAGAAAATTTTAATTTCAAGCCTAAGTTGAGGGTCACGCAAGAACAAATCCAAAAAATCTTTTGTTCCTTCCTCAGCAACTTGTGTGCTGATTAAAATTAACTGGCAATGTTTAAAAAATAAATTTCGGCTGCTTTCAAAGTTAAGTTTTGCAATGCCTTCCAAAATTGTGTCTGCTTCTGTTGTTAAAATGATGGAATTTTTATTTTGCCCTTCACCAGAGCCAGTTGGGCTTGCACTTGAACTATTTCTGGCAGATTTTGCAACTTCAATTGATAAATTGTAGTTTTTTTCTTTTCCCTTATCAATTCCAATTGTTGTGGCAATGAAAATTGAGTCAAGTTCAACGCTGTCCCAACAACCACTTGTGAAAATACAACTAAAGCAAAGAATTAATGCCAAAAAAATAAATTTAACCTTCTCCATCTGCAACACCTCCTTGCCCTTCTTTTTCAAGGCGGTTTTCGCCAGAAGTTGTTGGAGGTTTGCTCATTCTAATTCTTGTTTCATCTTCCCCAACAACATCTTTTGGCCTGCGTTTCATTGTCCAAAGTGGCGCTCTTATTACGCTGTCTTTTAAATCGCGGCTGAATGAAAAAGCATCAAAGTATGGCACACCAAATGAGGTTAAGGAACACAAATGAATTAAAACTGATAACACGCCAAGCATTATGCCATAAAAGCCCAAAAGCGCTGCAAGAATCATCATAACTCCACGCAAAACAGTTGCGGAATCGTTTTGTGTTGGCACCAAGAATGATGACACAGCAGTTAATGCAATTGTGATAACCATTGGCGCGCCAACAAGCCCAGCACTCACAGCGGCTTCGCCCATGATAGGAGCGCCAACAATGCTTATTGCTTGCCCAACAGGACGCGGCAACCTAATTCCAGCCTCACGCAAAACCTCAAAAGCAAACACCATTATAAGCACTTCAACAAAAACTGGAAATGGTGTGCCTTCTCTTGCATTTGCAACTGTTAAAAGCAGTGTTGTTGGAATGAGTTCTTGATGAAATGAAGTTAACGCAATGTAAATTGCTGGCAAAAAAATGGCAAAGAAATATGCAATGAAACGCACAATTCTGTTAAAGGATGCTTGAAAATGCCTTGTGTAGTAATCTTCTGAAGTTTGAAAACTTTCAACAAACAACATTGGTGCGGTTAACACAAATGGCGTTCCATCCACCAAAATTGCAACTCTGCCTTCCAAAAGTTTTCCCGCAATAACATCGGGTTTTTCTGTGTATGAAAGTGTTGAAAATGGGGAAAATGGAGCGTCTTCAATGTATTGCTCAAGATAACCTGTTTCCAAAATTCCATCAACTTTAATTTGGCTTAAGCGCGCTTTAACTTGTTTAACAATGTCTTGTTTAGCCACATCTTCCAAATACATCACATAAACATCAGTGTTTGTTTTTTTGCCAACAATCATGTGGTCAACTCTTAATTTGCTGCTTTTAATTTTGCGTCTGATTAATGTTGCATTTGTTTTAATGTTTTCTGTAAAGCCCTCTCTTGGCCCACGCACAACAGTTTCAGACGCCGGCTCTGTTATGGCACGCTTTTCAAAACCTGTTGAATTCATTCTAAGTGCAACAGAAGCACCCTCCACCATTAATGCCAAATCCCCATTCAAAACTGTTTTAATAAGCGCCTCAAAATCTTCTGCCTCTGTTGTGTCGCAACTGAAAAGCACATCAGTTTTAATTGTTTGCATTATTTGGTTTTGTGGTTTATCTTTTTCTTCTTTTTCATCATCACTGCTTTGGCTTTCTTGTGCCTGGTTTTGTGAGATTGTGCCCCATTGTTTTTTTGAGTTTTGTTTTTCATTTTGAGTTTGGGGTTTATTTTCACTGTTTTGATTTGAAGAATTTTCTTGTTTGTTTTTTAATTCTTCATCCCAATCAATTAAAGATTTTAAAATTGTGTTGGAAATAAATTTGGCGTCTGCCAAGCCATCGATATAAATTAAAGCAGCATTAATTTTGTCTTTGCCAAATTTTAAGGAGTGTGTTTTTAAATCATGGCTTGAGGCAAAAATTTGTTTGATATGGGAAAGATTTTCCTCCAAACTTTTGGTTAATTTTTCTTGAATTAAATCATCTCCAGGTTTAAAGGAAAGCTTTTCTTTTAA